>JBHIEC010000071.1:0-10617 GCA_046760425.1 Anaerolineae bacterium | reverse complement strand
AAGCGAGGAGATATGGTTGCCTTAGTCGTTTTCGTTGATCAGAATCTTGTCTATTTAGGAAAAAACCTGGTTTCTTGTCGAACCATGTTCAATTTAACATTGTCCAGTTAGCAAGGAGGGGATAGTTCCCCTCCTGGAAAGCAAAAAAGGTTCGCGCGCATAACCGATAGGTTAAGTTGTGCGGAGTGCAGCCGCAAGGCTGCCTGTGAGGCTGGCGGTAAGCTGAGGCGAGCGTGACCGCTTGTCAGGTGAGCGCTTGCGACCGCACTCCAGTAGTTGACAGGCCTGCGCGACAAGGAGGTTGTGAGCATGGCCAAAGCGAAGGGCAGGATTGTCATCAACGAGGAGAAATGCAAGGGCTGCGCCCTGTGTGTCACGGCCTGTCCTCTGGACCTGATCTCCATCTCAGAGCAGATCAGCCTGTGGGGCTATCACCCCGCCCACTTCGTTGACATGGACACCCGGTGCACAGGTTGCGCCCTCTGCGCCAGAATGTGTCCCGACGTAGCCATTACCGTCTACCGCTACGCGGCTTGAAAGGAGAGTGAACATGACAAAAGTGCTCATGAAAGGTAATGAAGCCATCGCTGAGGCGGCCATTCAGGCCGGCTGCGACGCTTACTTCGGCTATCCCATCACGCCCCAGTCGGAGGTCTTGGAGTACATGGCCAAGAAAATGCCAGAACTGGGGCGGGTGTTTGTCCAGGGCGAGAGCGAGGTGGCTTCCATCAACATGGTCTTCGGGGCTGCTGCCGGAGGGGCGCGGGTTATGACCGCCTCCTCCAGCCCCGGCATCAGCCTTAAGGCGGAGGGCCTGTCCTACCTGGCCGGGGCAGAGTTGCCCTGCGTGGTGGTCAACATCATGCGCGGCGGGCCGGGCCTGGGCGGCATCCAGCCCTCCCAGAGTGACTACTTCCAGGCTACCAAGGGTGGTGGGCACGGGGACTATCGCCTCATCGTTCTGGCTCCGGCCTCGGTGCAGGAGGCCTTCGACCTGACAGTGCTGGCCTTCGACCTGGCCGATAAGTACCGCAACCCGGTGATGATCCTGGCCGACGGTGCCATCGGACAGGTCATGGAGCCCCTGGAGTTGCGAGAGGTCAAGCCCCAGCGGCCGGTCAAGGACTGGGCCTTGACGGGCGCCAAGGGGCGGGAGAAGCGGACCATCAAGTCCCTGCTGCTCAGCCCCACGGCCCTGGAGAAGCACAACCTGCATCTCCAGGAGAAGTACGCCCGCATCCGAGCTCAGGAGGTGCGCTACGCCGAGTACATGCTGGACGATGCCCGGATCGTGGTGGTGGCCTTCGGCACAGCAGGGCGCATCGCCCAGACGGCTATCCGCATGGCCCGTGGAAAGGGCATCTCCGTCGGCCTGCTGCGGCCCATCACCCTGTGGCCCTTCCCTGAAGAGCGCATCGCCGCCCTGGCCGAGAGGGTCTCCTCCTTCCTGGTGGTGGAGCTTAACGCGGGGCAGATGGTGGAGGACGTGAAGCTGGCCGTGGAAGGGAAAGCGCCAGTCCATTTCTACGGCCGCATGGGCGGCATGATGCCCATGCCTGAGGAGATCCTGGAGGAGATCGTGGCGCTGGCACCTCAAGTTGAGCCAGAACTTGTGCCCGCTTAGTACTACAACGTGACTTTCCTCTCCCACCTGCTACAGAGGGGCGTCTGCGCCCCGTCTCGGTGGGTTCAGGCCGCCCCTTAGTAGCCCTGGGGGCCCCACTTTGACCCAGTTTCAGGCAAAGTCACGTTGTAGAGTTAGAGCAGGATCCACGAGGCAGGACTCTCAAACATGGTGCATCTTGGATTTTGCATCCCAGTGGAGGTGTGTTCTATGGCAGCGGTGAAGGAGCAAGTTGTATATGCCAGACCCCAGTCCTTGACGGACGTCACGACCATCTACTGCCCGGGGTGCCCTCATGGCATCATCCACCGCCTGGTGGCCGAGGTCATTGACGAGCTGGGGCTGCGGGAGGAGGCCATCGTGGTAGCGCCGGTGGGCTGCTCCGTCCTGGCCTACGACTATTTCAACCTCGACGGCTGCGAGGCGGCCCATGGGCGGGCACCGGCTGTGGCCACCGGGCTGAAGCGGGTCCACCCCGACAAGGTCGTGTTCACCTATCAGGGCGACGGCGATCTGGCGGCCATCGGCACGGCCGAGATCGTGCACGCCGCCACGCGGGGGGAGAAGATCAGCGTCATCTTCGTCAACAACGCCATCTACGGCATGACCGGCGGGCAGATGGCACCTACCACCTTGCCAGGGCAGGTAACCCTCTCCTCCCCCAGGGGCCGGGACGTGCGGATCGCCGGCTACCCCATCCGCGTGGCGGAGATGCTGGCCACCCTGGATGGGGCGGCCTACGTCGTGCGGCGGTGTGTCTACGATCCAGCCAACATCGCCCGTACCAAGAAGGCCATCAAGACGGCCTTCCAGGTGCAACTGGCGGGCCTGGGCTTCTCCCTGGTGGAGGTGCTGTCCGCCTGCCCCACCTGCTGGGGCATGGATCCGGCCGACGCCCTGGAGTGGGGCAAGAAGCACCTGATGGCCTACTATCCCCTGGGTGATTACAAGGTCATCGAAGCTGTAGCCAGTATCCATTGAGAGGCGGCGGATAAATCACGCCGCCTGGGAAAAACACATCCAGGCACCGCCATTCATGCGGTGCTACTCTGACGACTCCGGAGGTTGAGATGTATCAAGATGTGGTCATCGCTGGCTTCGGGGGCCAGGGGGTGCTGTTCGCTGGCCAGCTCCTGGCCTACGCCGGCATGATGGAGGAGAAGCACGTGGCCTGGTTCCCCTCCTACGGCCCGGCCATGCGAGGCGGCACGGCCAGTTGCACGGTCATCATCTCCGACGAGGTCATCGCCTCGCCAGTGGTGGGCAACCCCATGGCAGCCATGGTCATGAACCGTCCCTCCATGGATAAATTCGAGCCCCTGCTAAAAGCGGGGGGCGTCCTGGTGGTCAACACGTCCCTCATCACTCGTCCATCGGAGCGGGAGGACATTACCGTGGTGGAGGTGCCGGCCAACGCCATCGCCGACGAGCTGGGGAATCCCCGCCTGGCCAACATGGCCATGCTGGGGGCCTTCATCGGGGTGACCCGCGTGCTCCCCCTGGAGACAGTGGTGACGGCCCTGGAGAAGCACCTCCCCGAGCGCCACCGCCACCTGCTGGAGGCCAACAAGGAGGCCCTGCAGCGGGGCATGGCTATCGCCGAGGGGTTGAAGGCAGAAGCATAGGAGAAGTTACCATGAACGACCTGATCGAGCCTCTGGTCGAGCTCATCCGCCGCACGTCCACCGATCTCCCGGCCGACGTGGAGGAGGCGCTGCGCAAGGCCAAAGACCGCGAAGAGCCGGGGTCGGCCGCCGAGAGCGCCCTGGC
Source organism: Anaerolineae bacterium (assembly GCA_046760425.1). Classification (GTDB taxonomy): domain Bacteria; phylum Chloroflexota; class Anaerolineae; order JBHIEC01; family JBHIEC01; genus JBHIEC01. The sequence goes on along the minus strand of JBHIEC010000071.1, from coordinate 7,223 downwards.
TACGATCCTGGAGAATGTGGCCCTGGCCCGGGTGAACTCCACCCCTATCTGTCAGGACACGGGGACGCCTATCTTCTACGTCTACCACCCCCCGGGCACTTCCACGCTCAAGCTGCGGGCTCAGATCCAGCAGGCTGTTGCCATCGCCACGGAGCGGGCCTACCTGCGGCCCAACGCCGTGGACAGCCTGACGGGGGTGAACAGCGGCAACAACCTGGGCATTGATTTCCCCACCATCCACTTCGAGGAGTGGGAGGAGGGCTATCTCAGGATTGACCTCATGCTCAAGGGGGGCGGCTGCGAGAACGTGGGGGCCCAGTACAAGCTCCCCAACGGCCCGTTGAAGGCCGGGCGGGATCTGGAGGGGGTCAAGAAGGTTGTGCTGGACGCAGTGCACAAGGCCCAGGGGCTGGGCTGTGCGCCCGGCGTCATCGGGGTGGGGATCGGCGGCGACCGGGGGACGTCCTACCTCCTGTCCAAGAAACAGTTCTTCCGCAGGCTGGACGAGCGGCACGAGGATGAGGCCATGGCCCACATGGAGGAGGAGCTGTACGAGAAGTCCAATCAGTTAGGGATCGGTCCCATGGGCTTCGGAGGCCGTACCACCACGCTGGGGGTGCAGGTGGACTACATGCACCGCCTGCCGGCCAGCTACTTCGTCTCCGTGTCCTACATGTGCTGGGCCGACCGTCGCCGCAGCATGACCGTCCGCGACGGGGAGTGGGAGATCGTGTAATGGCTATCACAGACATCGAGAAGCGGCGCGAGCCGCTGGTTGAACCTTTGCCGGAGATCAAACCCGAGATCGTTGACCTGGAGCGGATGGTGGCGGACCTGCCCCAGGCCGAGCAGGAGCGATTCCAGCGCATCTTCCACGTCAGCACCACCACGGGGCGCCTGAACCCGCCAGAGACGATGCACCAGTGGATCAAGGGTTACTTCGGCTCCGTGGAGGCGGTGCTGGCCCAGCGCATCGTTAAGGTCACCAACGTGGTTACCTGGGAGGGGGCCCTGTTTAACGAACTGCGAGCCCGACGGCCCATGGAAGCCCGCAGCACGACCGACGTGACCAAGACGATCATGGGCAAGGTGAACGATCCCTTCTGCAAGCCCCTGGAGAGGACACCCGCCGACGTCTTTGGGCGCGTGGAGGGGCAGTACTCCATCACTGCCAGCAACATCGCCAAGTACGACGGTTTCCACGGCCTGGTCATCTTCGACGAGCACAATCCCCTCATCTTCACCCCTCAGGGCGTCAGCGACTACATTGACACGGCTTGGCAGTGGGCCCAGGAAGCCCACAGGATGGACCCCCAGGCCAGGTACTTCTTCTTCATGTGGAACTGCCTGTGGAAGGCAGCGGCCTCCATCCTGCACGGCCATACCCAGATGACCCTCACCAAAGACATGCACTACGCCAAGGTGGAGAGCCTGAGACGAGCCGCCCTGGCCTATCGAGAGCGCTACGGTTCCAGCTACTTCGATGACCTGTACCGGGCCCATGAAGCCCTGGGCCTGGCCTTCGAGGAGGATGGCATACGGGTGATGGCCTATCTGACCCCCGTCAAGGAAAAGGAGACCCTGCTCCTCAGCGAGGGGCTGAATGCCCGGGTCAAGGAGGCCATCTTCCGCGCCCTGCGCTGTTTCACCGGGGGGTTGGGCGTGATGTCTTTCAATATAGCCATCTACCTGCCACCCATCGCGCCTGTAGAGGAGGATTGGGGGGGCTTCCCGACCCTGGTGCGCCTGGTGGATAGGGGCGACCCCGTGAACCGAACGTGTGATATAGGGGCCATGGAACTCTACGCCGCCAGCGTCATTGGTACTGACCCCTTCTTCGTGGCCAAGCTCCTGCGGGAATACTTCCGGTAACTGTCCAGGTCTTCCCCAGAAACCCGGTTTTTGGGACCTCTAGGCAGCGGGGCATATCACTTCCAGAGGCTTTCGTTGCCAAAACCCTACCGCATAACATGCCCTGTGGACAAGGCCCCGATTTCGCGGGATAATGGGACAGCGGATAATCACGGCATGGCCCACATATGACAACGAAATGCAAGGATTTATGGAATAGAATTCGGTCCATCCCGTTGATTCGTTGTCATATGCACGGAACCTGGCCATCAAACCCCGATGGCAGAAGAAAAAAGTGCGCTTCCCATTCGTCAATGAGTGACCCCATCACCCGCAGGGATTTTCTGCGCAGGGCGGCCGGCCTGGGAGGCCTGATGGCTGCTGCCTCGTTCCTGGAGGCCTGTGCCCGCCGTGCCATGGAGACGCCGACCACGGTCCCGATCGCCACTGCGCCCCCAAGGCCCACGGCCACCTCCAGCCCCGCGCCCACCCCCAGCCCATCCCCCACCACCCCGCCCAGCCCCGTGACGCCAGAGGAGGCAAGTATGACCCAGGTGGCCTTCGTCAAGACGCGCGACCGGGCCGAAGGTGCCCGCCGGGCCCTCAATCTCCTGGGCCTCAATCCCGTGCAGGGCAAGCGCGTCCTCCTCAAGCCCAACTTCAACAGCGCCCACCCCACCCCGGGCTCCACCCACAACGATGTCCTGCGAGCCCTGGTCGAGGCGCTGTGGGACATGGGCGCCCGGGCCATCACCGTGGCCGACCGCAGCGGCATGGGCGTCACCCGGGAGGTCATGCAGCAGAAGGGGGTTTTCGATATGGCCCGGGAGCTGGGCTTCGAAACCTTCGTCTTCGACGAGCTGGAGGAGAAGGACTGGGTGATGGTCCAGCCCCCCGAGGGACACTGGAAGAGGGGCTTCCCCTTCGCCAAACCCTGCCTGGAGGCCGAGGCTCTGGTCCAGACCTGCTGCCTCAAGACCCACCGTTTCGGCGGCCACTTCACCGTGTCCCTCAAGAACTCGGTGGGCATGGTCGCCAAGCACGTCCCTGGCGACCGCTACAACTACATGCACGAGCTGCACTCATCCCGCCACCAGCGGCTTATGATCGCCGAGATCAACACCGCTTACACGCCGTCCCTCATCGTCCTGGATGGGGTTGAGGCCTTCGTCACCGGCGGGCCAGAATCCGGCAAGCGGGTGTGGGCCGAGGTGGTGCTGGCGGGCACGGATCGGGTGGCCATAGACGCCGTGGGGGTAGCCCTCCTGCGCCACTTCGGGACCACCCGTGAGGTGAGCCGAGGGCCCATCTTCCAGCAGGAGCAGATCGCCCGGGCCGTGGAGCTGGGCTTAGGGGTGGACAGGCCGGAGAAGATCCAGTTTATCACCGGCGATCCGGAGAGCGAGGCCTACGCGGCCCAGATCCGAGAGATCCTGGCCCGGGGATAACGAGGGGATGTGAGATAACGCTGAGTAAAGGACTTCTTCGATGACTCGGCACTGAGGAGAGGCTCACGGTGATGGTCCCGTCTATCGTGGTGGCCTCGATGAGCCTGACCTCCGGATCGAGCAGCAAGACCTGGTCAAAGGCCACCGGGCTCGTCCCCAGGGCGATGCCCTTGAAGGTGATGGTGGCCGCCACCCCATCGCCGCTGACCGGCTCAGCACCCAGCAGGGTCATAGCATAGGCGATCTCCCCCGTCTCGTTGTCGGCCCAGTTCCCAGCCACGTAGCCTTCAGCGGCGTTGGGGAAGGTCCCTGGCTGGATCTGGATGCCGGGTCGGAAGGGGTCGGCGTCCTGCACCTCCAGCAGTGAGGGCTCGAAGTGCAGGCGCAGTTCAAGGCCGTAGAGATTGGCTACATCCTCGATCCGCACGTCCACGGTGGTGGTCTCCTCCACGGCGATCACCTGGCTGGCGGGCGAGATGAGCACCCGGCAGGGCACCTGGGTAGCCGTGGCCGTTGGAACGACGGTAGGGGTAGCCGTCGGCGTGTGCGTCGTCAAGGGCGTGCCCGTGGGGGAGGGGGTCGGGGTTGATGTGGGCGTGGGTGTGGACGACGGAACAGGGGGCGAGGAGGTCGCGGTCAGAGTTGACGTGGACGTGGGTGTGGATGATGGAACAGGGGGCGAGGGGGTCACGGTCGGGGTTGATGTGGGCGTGGGTGTGGATGATGGAACAGGGGGCGAGGAGGTCGCGGTCAGAGTTGACGTGGGCGTAGAGGAGGGGGAGGGGGCGACGACGATGATCCCGCCCAATGTCGTGGCCGTGATGTCATGGCCTCCTGAATCGGACAGGACCAGGCTATCGAAAGCTATGGCGCTGGCTCCTGATCCAACCCCCTTAAAGGTCACCCTGGCCGCCACCCCACTGCCGTTGGCCGCCGGGGAGGGATGGATCAGGGTCATGATATAGCTGATCTCTCCAGTATCATTATCGGCCGTGTTCGTGAGCACAAAGCCCCACCCAGGATCAGGGAAGGTGCCCGGCTGGATCTGGACGCCAGGCTGGAGGGGAGCAGCGTCCTGCACCTCCAGCACCGTGGGATCGAACCTGAGATGCATGTCAACCCCGTAGAGGTCGGTCACCCTTTCGATCCGGATGTCCACGGTGGCCATCTGGCCTACTTCTATCTCCTGGCTGGAAGGGGAGACGAACACCCGGGTGCGCAGGGAATTAAGGATGAGAGGCAGATAGATCTCATGCCTCGGCCCAGGGAGTGTGGCCGTGGGGCTGGGCGTGGTGGTGGGCGAAGGGGTGTGGGTCGCCGTCGGCGGGCCGGTGGGCGTAAGGGTGGCCGTGGGGGTAGGGCTCGAGGTCTGCGTGGCCGTGGGGCTGAGCGTGAAGGTGGGGGTGGCCGTGGGCGTGGCCGTCCAAGTGGCTGTGCTGGTCGGGGTGGGGGTGGCGGTGGATGTAGGGGTGGGCGTAGCCGTGGCGGTTGGGCTGGCCGTCGCGGTAGGCGTATGGGTGGGGGTGGGGGGGGGGGGGGGGGGGGCGGTGGGGGGTGGGTTTGGGGGGGGGGGGGGGGGGATCCAATTGCCGAAGGCAATGGCGACGCGATCCGTGATGACTTTGAAGTTCATAACCCCGACAGGATTGGCGGTCGTGGAGACGTAACCGGGTGGCTCTTCCTCCTCCACCCAGTAGTCACCAGCCGGCAGGTCCGTGAAACAATGGGGCTCGCTTACTCCATCGGTGAGGTAAGGAGACGTTAAGACACCGCTGATGATGTGGGTGACGGTGATCAGGGCACCGGGCAGAAGCCCCTCGTCCCCCTCCCGGATCTGATTGCCGTTGAGATCCTCATAGACCAGTACGCATATCGCTCCCGGAATAGCGGTGGGGGTGGGCATGATTGTGGCCGTCGGCGTGCTGGTTGCCGTGGAGGTGGACGTAGCAGTAGCTGTAATTGGCTGGGTTGGGGTGGCCGTGGCTCCTGAGGTGGGGGTGCTGGTCGCTGTCGCTGCGATCCAATCGCCGAACTCCACGGGGATGGTGCCCGTCAAGACCGTGGCGTCCACGATCACGGTGTTGTCGGTCGTGGAGATGTACCCGGGCGGGTCCTGCTCCTGAACCGTGTAGACATCTCGGTTCAGCCTGGTGAAGCAATGAGGCTCCCCCCCGGTGGTTGTATGCACCAGGGTGATGGAGTTGGTGACGGTGATCACGGCCCCGGCCAGGAGGTCCTCCTCGATGTCTCTGATCCCATCCTGGTTCATGTCATAGTAGGCCGAGACACATATATCCACATTTGTCACCGTCAGGTCAAGCCCTTGATTAAAGCCCTCTGACCAGGTCCCTGTCTGGTTGGCCGTGACCCCCCCGACTTTGAAGTCAATAACGTCCCCTGGCTCACCGCCCTCCTTCACGCCAGGGGTGTCGGGATCATCCCCAGGCACCTCGATGGAGTAAATCGACTGGCCACCCTCGGTCACGGTGTAGGCCGGGTCGCCATACTGGACCCCATCTATCCAGGCGGAAACCACCGTGCCGTCAGGCACGTTAGCCCCGTACATGGTGACCGTGCCATAAAACCCCGAGGGTGCGGGCGGCGTGGCCTTCACATGGCTGGCCGAAACGGAGACGAGGGCGGCTACCCCTAGCGCTACCAGAGCGGCGGCAAATGCCCTTGGTCTCAATTTAATCACCGTCCCCTCAAAGCTCTGCTGAGCAGCCAAGGCAATAGTATCACATCGTTCCCCCGCTGTCAACCCCGGTGTGGGTGGCGTTCGATCCCCGACCTGGTCAGGATCGTTGGGCACAGGTACTCGCCCGTCAGCCCCTCAACCTCCACCTGGGTCACTAACCCCTCTTCGATAAGCCGACGGAGCGCCCCTGCCACCCATTCCCGCTCCCAGCCGAAGAGTCGGGCCATCTGATCCGCCGTGGCCACCACGACGGTGTCCAGGTATTTCGTGATCAGCCGCTGTCGCGCCTCGGCCCGGGTGATCTCCCGCGCCTGCTTGGGCACGTGGGGCAGCCAGCGGGGCAGGAGGTCGTAGACGTAGCTGTAGCCCCAGCGGTTGGCGTCGGAGATGCCCACCTTGGCGATCTTCAGGCCTCGCTGCAGCTCCACTAAAGCGCGGTCGAAGCGGGCCATGTTGCTCTTGCCCCACAGCCCTGCCTCACGGCGCAGCACCCCCGTGGGCGAGGCGCCCCGCTCCAGCAGCACCTCGTAGATGCGCTTGGCTTCCTCGCTCAATAGCCCGTCTTCGTACTCGAGGAGATAATCGTCCAGGTCGCCGTAGTTCTCGGACAGGGCGTAGAAATAGGGCAGCAGGGCCAGGGAGATGAGGGTGGCTTTGCCCTTCAGGATCTTGCCGTAGAAGATGCGCTTCTGGCTGGGCAGGGTGTCCTTCCACCGCCAGGTCAACCCCAGCTCATAGTCGTCGTGGTGGCGCGGCACGGGGCGGCGACACCCGTTGATGGCCTCCCACAAGCTGGGTAGCTCCATGCCCTGGACGGGGAAGAGCAAGCAGAAGCCCACCTCGTCCACGAACCGCACCGCGTCGTCTTCGCTTCGCAGCCGACGAGCGGGGAGCCGGTGATACCGTTCGTTGCGCAGTTGCTCAACCTGAGCCTGGGTCAGGGTCACCTCCCGATCCTCCCGTCGTCCAAAAGCAGAACGGTTGCGCCCTCATAGGTTTCATCTTGGCACCCACTCCCTCTCGATGTCAATGATGTGTCGTACCTCCCACCCCCGCTGGACGAGGGCCCTGCCGATGAAGCGGCGGTGGCACTTCCAGGGTAGCCGCTCGCTGCAGGCCACCGCCACCTGCCTGGTCGCCGCCACCTCTTCCAGCCGCCTCAAGCCCTCGGCGAAGGTTTCGCTCTCGGTGTATGCCTCATAGCCGCCCGAGCGATAGCCGCCCAG
>JBHIEC010000070.1:0-10783 GCA_046760425.1 Anaerolineae bacterium | reverse complement strand
TGGCGAACTCCGCCCAACTCAAACTCTCCCGCCAGAAGTAGTAGGCCCCCAGGGCGGTGATGGGGAACCAGAGGGCCGCGTGCAACACCAGGGTGTAGGCCGTGGCTATCGAGCGCGGCACGGCGAAGGTGGCCAGCACCTCGATGCCCGGCGCGTCGAAGGTGCCCACGTAGCCCGGCGCCGAGGGGATGGTGGTGGCCAGGTTGACCACGCCGTTCATCAACATCAGCACCCAGAAGGGGACGCTGAAATCGAAGCTGTGCATCACGAACCAGTACTTCACCGTCTCGGCCAGCCAGACCACCAGGGAGGTGGCGAAGATCATCAGCACGTCCCGCCCGCTGCGCAGGGAGTGCAACCCCGTCATAAAGCGGTCGGCCAGGCCCTGGGCCCGCGGCTGCAGCGGGGCCGGCACCAGCCGCTCGATGAACCAGTTGTAAAGGGCCTGGGCCCGCTCCTGCTGGACGGCGATGGCGAAGAAGACGCCCAGGGCGCCGAAGAAGAGCAAACTGGCCAGGATGACCACCTGGCGCAACCACGTCGGCATGGGGGTGAGGGGCAGGGCGATGAAGACGAAGAGGAGCATGATCACCCCGTCGAAGATGCGCTCCACCACGATGGTCGCCAGGCTGGCGCTGACGCTGACCCCCTCCCGGCGCTTGAGCACGTAGGCGCGGATCAACTCGCCGGCCCGGGCGGGGTAGACGTTGTTACCCATGTAGCCGATGGCCACCACGGGGAAGAGGCGGCTCAGAGGCACGGCCTGGATGGGCCGCAGCATGTAGTGCCAGCGCCAGGTGCGGGCCCAGACGGCGAAGAAGTAGACGGCCACACCCGGCACGATCCACCAGTAGCGGGCCGTCCTCATGGCCTGCCAGACCTCGCCCAGGTGCATGCCCCGCAGGACGAGATAGAGGCACCCGGCGCTGATGGCCAGGCCCAGCCAGAACTGCCAGCGTTTCAGCATGTGGTTGCTCCAGGGATGTTGCTGGTGCAATTATACGAGGGGTGTGCATAAATGAGCAGGATGCCTCGGCGAGAATCCAAGACCGCCCTGAGATCATGGGGGAGTGCAGGCGCAAGCCCGCTTATGGGGCGGACTTGCGTCCGCACTCCCGCCTCAAAGGGGTGATTAGGAATTGTGCACATTTTTCAATTATACACCATCTGGCACCAAACGACAAAGAAAGGGCATCGAAGGACCCCCGACCAGGCTCCGTTCGATGCCCTGTGCTCGGTTGTTGCCTTATCTGTAGGACCCCTCAGGGCTGGGCTTCCCACTCTGGTCGCAGCATCCCCCTCAGGATCCGCTCCATGGCCATGGTGTGGCTGCACACCCCCCGCTTGGCGAAGAAATCGCAGTCGCAGCTCCAGCGTCCCTTGTCATAAGCCACGGCGTGCTGGCCGTGATCGCCCGCCATGGTGACTGCGAACTGGTTGAAGATGACGCGGTCCCTCTCCTCCGCGTAGCGCATTGCCTTCTCGATCTTGCCGATCATGGCTGAATCCATGCTCCTACCTCCTCGGTTGATTTGGGGTGACGAGCTCGGCAACTCGTCCCACGGCAAACAAAAAGCACCAAGGCACACGCGGGCCTCAGTGCTGACAAAGGCTTCCGTTGATGCGGGATGCTACTCTGGTCATGGGGCATCACCCCTCCCCTCAAGTTCGCCCATAGTATACACCCTTTCCTCCCAACTGTCAACCTGAACTCTCGCACCTCCAGGGCTTTTCCGTTCTCTAACAAAACCCAGACTTCCGAAGTCTCTACGAGGTGATGTTGCCTTTGGATGCCCTCGAAAGAGTAAGCATTCTACCATTCAGGGCCGCTTTCTAGACTTCGGAGGTCTCCAAGGTTAAAACACTGAAAAGTAGTCTCCCTGTTAGGTGTTGATGGCCACAAAGGGCGGCGGATAAATCACGCCGCCTGGGTAGAACACGCCCAGGCACCGTCATTCATGCGGTGCCATCATTATCAACACCTCCTCACTGGGTCACCAACACGATAGAGGAAGACTACGATCGCCGAAGGTCTCCTGACCGAGGCGGCGGGGCAACCGCAAGGGATTGCCCCTACACCTGGGCCAGCCGCTCCTTGAGATAGGCGATGATCTCCACGGGCGTGGGATCAACCCCGTAGAGCAGGGCCAGGTAGTAGCTGACGTAGTCGCCGAAGTGGATGGTGGAGAGCAGGTGAGCCAGCGGGCTCCGCCCACGGGCCTCGACCGTCTCATAGGCCACCCCCCGCCGGGCCAGGATCTCGCCGGTCACCCGGAAGCGCACCTGAGTGCGGGGATGGTCCAGGGAGGAGACGAGCATGACGACCACGACCTTGTCCGCCAGATCGGCGGGGAACTCGTAGCCGACGACGGTGTTGTGGTTGAGCTCGGGCAGGACATCGAAGACGCCCCAGGCCTTGCTGTTCTCGTTGAACTGGGTCTTCCAGCGCCGGGCTACCTCAGAGAGATGCCCGGCCCCGTAGACGACGGGCAGATGCCCGTACAGCTTGTGGGCCAACTGCTTGGCCGGATTCTGGGCCGTGGGGACCGTCTCCCGGATCTCTCCCTGGAGCGCTTCCATAACGGCCATGGCCTCCTCCAGATCAGCCGATTTGTCAGAGATAAGGTCCAGCTTCTGCAGGATGCCCAGCAGGAGGGTGAAAGAGTAGCCCAGGGCGGCACGGGGCTGGGCCTGGTAGGAGAAGGTGAGGAGAGGCACGCCCCACTCCCGGGCCTGCCGGGCCAGCCTGCCTCCGGTGGTGATGGCCAGAAGCTTCGCCCCCCGTTCGTGGGCCTGGGCGAAGGCGGAGAGGGTCTCCTCGGTGTTGCCGGAGTAGCTGGAGGCGATGAACAGGGTCTCATGTCCGACGAAGGCGGGCAGGGTGTAGTCGCGGCTGACGAGGATGGGCACTGGGCACTCCGGCTCGGCCAGGCACCGCACCAGGTCGCCGCCGATGGCCGAGCCGCCCATGCCGGCGATGACGATGCCGTCCACCCGGGCGTAGTTGCCGGGCAGGTCGAGGGCCTGGACGTTAGCCCAGGCATCGCGGCACTGCCGGGGCAACTCGGCGATGCGAGCCAGCATCTCATGAGGGTCGAGCTTCTTGAAGATATCGAGGTCATCGAGATTGATCATCATCCTGCTCCTTTGTTTCCAGCCATAGGCGGTACACCTCCCGCCGGGGCCAGCGGGCCAGCTCCGCTACCTGCTTGACCGCCTCCTTGCCCGCCAGACCCTCGCCTCGGAGCCTGGTCAGGGCTTCCCGCACCTGATCCTCATTCCAGGCTCTTTCCTCCGCCCCGGCGATGACCAGGGTGAACTCGCCCCGGGGCGGGGTCTCCTCGAAGTGGGCCAGAGCCTCCCGCAGGCTCCCCCGCCACACCTCCTCGAACAGCTTGGTCATCTCCCGGGCGATGGCCACCTGCCGATTGCCCAGGATGTCCGCCATATCCCTCAGGCTGGCCTGCAGACGATGGGGGGCCTCGAAAGCCACCAGGGTGCGGGATTCGTTGGCCACAGACTCCAGCAGGCGTCGGCGCTCCCCCTGGCGGCGGGGCAGGAAGCCCAGGTAGAGGAAGCTGTCCGTGGGCAGTCCCGAGATGGCCAGGGCGGTGACCAGGGCCGAGGGGCCCGGAATAGGCACCACGGGGATGCCCCGCTCGATGGCCTCGCGGATCAGCTTGTAGCCGGGGTCCGAGAGGCCAGGCATGCCCGCCTCGGAGACCAGGGCGACGTCCTTCTCCCCCAGGGCCTCCAGAAGCTGTGCCCGTTTGGCAGGGCCGCTGTGCTCGTGGTAGCTGGTCAGGGGCGTATGGATCCCGTGGTGGGTCAACAGCTTGCGAGTGGTGCGGGTGTCCTCGGCGGCGATGAGATCCACCTCGCCCAGGATGCGCAGGGCCCGCAGGGTGATGTCCTCCAGATTGCCGATAGGCGTGGCCACAACGTAGAGGGTACCCATCTCTCCCCCTTTCCCCCTGGATTATACCCCATCGGGCCCCGTTCGTCCAGCCCCTTGCCAGGGTGGGAAAGCGGGTGCCGACGTTCTACTCCCCCCAGGCCAGGCTGTATTTCTCGGCGAGCCTTCGTGCCCTTATCATCAGGGCCTCATGATAGGGTCTGCGGTCGGCGGCGATATGGCGGTATCCCTCCACCAGGTCGGGGTAGTGCCTCTCCAGAACCCTCCTGACCCTGCCCCAGATGGCGCCGCTCAACTTCATGCTGTCCACGACGATGGAGGAGACGCCCGCCCTCGCCAGCTCCCCGAAGAGGGCGTCCATCTGCTCCTCGCCGTCCGAGAGGAAGGGCAGGAGTGGCCCGCAGAAGGCCCAGGTCTTTACCCCCGCCTCCGCCAGCTCGGCCAGCGCCGCCAGGCGGGCCGAAACGGGCGAAGAGCGGGGCTCGAAAACCCGCCGCATCTCCTCGTCGAGAGTGGTGATGGTGAAGCCCACCTCCACGTCACGGAGGCGGCGGAGGATGTCGAGGTCACGGAGCACCAATGCCGACTTGGTGAGGATGGAGATGGGGAAGACTTCAGCGAGCTCAGTCGAGCCATCGTAGGCCGTGAGCACTTCCAGGCAGGCGCGGGTGATTTTGTACTTCTTCTCCAGAGGCTGGTAGGGGTCGGTCACCGTGCCGAAGGCGATGTTACCCCGCTTCGCCCGCCTCATCTGCCGGGCCAGCACCTCCGCCGCGTTGACCTTGACGTCCACGAAGGCCCCCCACTCCTCCTTGTGGCCGGTGAAGCGCTTCATGAAGCTGGCGTAGCAGTAGACGCACCCATGCCCGCAGCCAACGTAGGGGTTGAGGGCGTAGTCAACTGCCTCGATGCCCGATTTGGTGAGGATGGATTTGCACTCGATTTCCCTGACGATCATGATATTCTCTTGATCACCCGCAGCACCAGGAAGGTGAGCCAGGGCGAGGGGTGCTTCTTGTCGGCGAAGGACCAGTCTTTCCAGGCGCGGTACATCGAGTTGGCGGTGTAGCGCCCTTTCCCGTCTGCCTGGGCGGTGATCGTCTCCATCATCTCGCGGAAGCGGGGGTCGGCGTGGACGAAGGGGAAGCGGCTGAGCACATCCACCATGTGCAGGATGTTGTACCAGACGAAGGGGTACTTGAGCTTGCGGAAGTCGGTGCCGATGCCGAACATGTAAATCTTGCGTCCGGTCTGGTGTTCCCAGTGCCTGAGGAGCATCTCGGCCCCCGTGTGGGCAGCCGGGCTATCCTGCAGATCCGGCACCCGGGCCAGGGCCTTGAGGGCAATGAGGTTGACGTAGGGACAGGGGTCGTCCTTGCGGCCCGGTCCTCTGAACTTGCCCAGATCGGGGCTGGCGGCGCAGGGCCAACCGTTTTCCCGGATGAGGTTGGTCAGGTGCTCAACTGCAGCCTGGACATGCCCGTCGCCGCCCAGGCCGAAGGCCAGCAGGGCGTAGAGGATGGTCGGTGCATCGCACAGCATCCAGGTCCACATCTCCCCGCCGGGTCCGCCGAAAGCTTTGGGCACCAAGATGACCGTCTGGAAAGCCCCCTCTGGCGACTGATGGGCCATCACGGCGGCGACCACCTCGTCCATGCCGGGGTCGTCGGCTCGCAGACCGAAGTCGGCCAGGACAGCCAGTTTGTGCAGGGGGTGTTTGGCGTCGTTGTGGTGCTTGAGGGGGTAGCCGGGCCGGGCGGCCTCAGCGATGAGAGCCTGCACCTGGGGGTGGGTCAGCATCTCGGTGCGAGCGGCCTGCACCTCGGGGTCGCCCCGGGGCCGGTCGAGCAGGTCCACCAGCGTGCGGTAGCGGGTCCAGGGTTCGTCCGATTCGAGTAGCCAGTCAGTGACCTCAGTTGTCATTTCTTCACCTCTTTTGAGATTGCTGGAGTTTGGCAGAAACCCGTTTCATCAACCCCACCGAAACAGTCTGGCTGCGAGCAGAAGAGTGCCTACGACCCAAAGGGCTAACACCCCCAACTCTCCCGCTACCCCGCCAAGGGAGCCGGCGCCCATCGTCATCTTCTCCAAAGCGTGCACAAGATAGGTAGAGGGCGCGATTTGCGAGATGAACCAGAGGACGCCGCGCTCGAACTTGAAGAAGACCTCGCCAAAGATCACCATAGGCAGAACGATGATGGGCCCCAGGGCAAAGGCCGTCTCCGCTGTTGTCCACCGCCTGCACACCGGGGTAGGCTTTGGAAAGGTTTTCCACTTTGATAACCGCTGTCATCCACCCCTCCTTTCGTTCATCTCTGGATACTCCGCAGGGTCTTGACCGCGCTTTCAACAGAGCGGCGATCCTTGGCGCTCAGCGTCGGGTCGGCGGCCCACCGCTCGTAGAGAGAAAGCAGCGGCTCGAACTCCGGCAGAAACTTTCGTGTCATGCTGCGCACCACGTCGCACATCACCCAGATGACGTTCGGATCGGTGCTCAGAGCGTGTTTCTCGATGAAGGTCCGCACCGCCGCCGGGTCGCCCCTCGCTCCCATTCTGATGGCGAAGCTCACCGCCCGCCTCACGTCGCGGTCGGGGTCGCCCAGGGCCGGCTCGACCATCTCTAGGCACCTTGCAGTGTACTCGCCCCGCTTCATGGGCAGGCGCCCGATGACAGTGATGCCTGCCCTCCGCACCCACTTGTTCTCGTCTCGAACCCAGGGCTCAAGCGGGGCCAGGTACTCCTCCGGTCGCTTGCGCACGATGGGCTCCAAGGCCTCCATGGCCAGTTGGTCGCAGTCCTCCCAGGAGATGCTGGTCCTCGCCAGCTCGCGGACGAAGGGGATGACATTTGAAGGCTCAGCCAACTCCATAGGATGCAATGCGGTGGCGGCCACGATCCTCCCTTCCCGCCCGTACTCATCCCACAGGAGCCGGATCAAGGGCAAGAAATCGTTGACCCACTTCTTGGCCGCTTTGCCTATCTCTTTGCCGATAGCCTTGAGGACCGGGACGGGTGTCCCTATCGCCTTCAGTTTCTCCCTCGCCTCCTGTCTAATGAGAGGCGTGCTCTCGAGGGGCTTAGCCTTGAGCCAGATGCTTTGCAATTCTGAGGCGGTCTGTGCGCATTCGTTAGGGATGTAGGCGGCCATAGCCTTTCGGATTTCCTCAACGACCTTGCTTTCATACCCCACCTCAGCGCTCATCAGGTTCACCCCCTTCCTCGTGTGGATTTAGAACTGATGTTCTATACCACCATTATACCAGAAAACGCGTCCCATGTCAATTGCCGTAAACGTTGCCTGTCACCCATAAACCCTCTTGATCACCCGCAGCGCGCGCAGGGTGACCCACTTGCTGGGCTTGCCTCGCTCCTCGATGTCGGACCAGCTCTTGCCGTGGTAATGGTACTCCAGCTTCCAACGGCCCCGCTCGTCCTGCTTGGAGAGGACCAGGTCAATGGCTCGGGCCAGACGAGGATCAGCTCCGTAGCCCAGGGCCGTCAACGCCTCCAGGTTTTGCAACACATCGGTGACATAGAACACCGGAAAGCCGAACCTGAACCAGCTCCGGCTGGGCTTGGTGCTCCAGCCCATGGGATAGTCGGCCACGGCCGGGTCACGGCTGAGCAGGAATTCGACGCCGGTCTCGATGGCCCGCTGGATGACGGGCGTGCGTGCGGGCTCAGGCAGCTTGCTCAGCGCCAGCATGGCCTTGACCGCACCCCAGGCGCAGGGCAGGCCCTTGTTGGCGGCGCAGGCGAAGCCCGGACCACAGGTCCCCGATTTGTAGTAGCGCAGGGGAGCGTGGCGATCCTCGGCTGGGGCGATCCCCTCGCCGGTGATGGCCCGGGCCAGCCAGTCCAGCGCCCGGTCGAGCCGTTCATCCCCCAAACAGCCTAGGTCCAGCAAGGCCTCGCCTAGGTTGCTGCCCAGGCAATGGATGGCCCCGCTGGGCGCGCCGGTGGCCGAGAAGGCGCCGTTAGCGGCCACAGAATGGGACAGCACGTACTGGCAAGCTCTGCGCACCCGCTCGTCCGCACCGTCGGCGCCGAGCTGGGCCAGAAAGATGACCGACCAGACGGTGCCCCGGTACTTGGGGTTGTAGCCCGGCCCGGGCTTGACCCAGTAGCCCTCGGGGTGCTGGGCCTCCAGGATGGCCGGCACCGGGCCGCTGGCCATGACGGCACGCCGGGCTTCGATCACTTCGGGGTCGTCGGCCGGCCGATCCAGGAGCTCGGTCAGCGCGAAGTAGCGCACCCCGTGATTATCGGGCTCCAAGAGCCACGGTATCGGGTCTCCGTTCAACTGTTTTTTCCAGTCTGGCATTGGTTTCCTCCTCTTTTACCCATGCACTCGCTTGAGCACCCTGAGGGCGTTGAGGGTAACCCACTTGCTGGGCCCACCCCGCCTGTCCAGATCCACCAACAGCCTGCCCGTGAAGACGTGGGCCGACTTCCAACGCCCGTCTTTTCCTTGCTTGGAGAGCAGGTAGTCAATGGCTGGTCGCAACCGCTCGTCGCCGATGTAGCCCAGTTCTGCCAGCGCTACCAGAGCCTCCAGGATGTCACTGTTGTAGCCGCGGGGGAAACTGAACTTGAACCAGTGCTTGCTGATGGCTCGCTTGTACGGGTAGTTCGCCTGGGCCAGGTCGTAACTCAGCAAGAACTCTGCTCCCCTCTGGATGGCCTGCTGTATGGCTGGCGTTCGGTCAGTTGGGGGGACCGCAGCGAAGGCACGCAGGGTCTTGACGACCCCCCAGGCGCAAGGCTGGTTCTCGTTGTAGCGACAGACCCAGCCCGTCTTCTCGATGAGCCGTATCAGCGCGCTCGTTCCCTTCTGGGTACGGGGGTCGTGGCCGTAGCCCAGTTGCCACAGGGCGCGCACCGTGTTCCCCTCGCAGCAGATGAGGTTTCCGTGATAGGCACGACTCTGCGAGGGGAAGGAGCCGTCCTCAGCCTGCATTGTGGCGAAAACCCGTTCCACACCGCGCCGGACTCGCTCGTCTCGACCGTCGGCGGCCAGCTCGCCCAGGAAGATCACCTGCCAGACGGTGCTCTTGTACAGGGGGTTGTAGCTGATCTCCTCCTCCAGCCAGGAGCCGTCAGGCCGTTGCAAATCCAGGATGGTGGTCACTGGCGGCGAGGTCATGATGGCCTCTTTGGCGGCCACAACCTCGGGATGGCTTTCCGGCTTTTCCAGGAGATCGCGTAGAGCGAAGTAGCGCACCGAGGGGTTATCGGGTTCGAGGAGCCACTCTGTTGCGTCCTCTTTGATAAGGTCCTGCCAATCGGACATCACAGCTCTCCTTTTATTAATCAATAGAGCAACACCCGTCTGGCCTGAGGGGAGAAGTGGCTGACGCGTCGCCCATAACGGCTGATCCCTTTTCTTATGCCGGGGAGGGAGAAGGAGAACCCGGCGGCCAGTATCACATTTGAGGGAAAGTTGTCTGCCATTCCGGGAGCCTCAGAGGGGCATCTCGTAGATGCGATATGTCTTGTAGCAGGTCACTCTCGTAGAACGAGGGGAAGCCGATGTCACCACACCGGAAACTCCCCCCGAGTCAGGCGGTCGGTGAAGGTGTAGATGTCTGCCAGCTCCCGTTCGATGACGGCCTCAACGTCGCTGGAGACATCCTCCAGCGCTACCCCGGGTTCCAGGACGAGCTGGGCCGAGGCGATGAGGGGTTGATCTATGGGTTGGCCGATCTGGCTGCACAACCAGACGTAGACCTCGCGCAGCCCCGGTACGGTCTCATAGATGTCCTCCGCCATGTGGTGGCTGAGGATGTTGTAGATCTTGCCCACATGGCTGATGGGGTTCTTTCCTGCTGCCGCCTCGGTGCTCATGGGCCGGTTCAGGGCGATGACCCCGTTGACCCTGTTGCCCCGGCCCACCTGACCGCAGTCGCCCCCCTCGGCCGAGGTGCCCAGCACCGTCAGATACATGCCCCCCTCCCCCCGCCCCGGCGCATCCAGGGTATTGATGTCAACGGTCACCTCGTCGAAGTTGCGCTTCTCGTGCATGACGAAGTTCACGATGGTCGCTCTCATCTCCTCCTTGCGAGAGAAATAGGCCTCCTCGCTCTCTACGAAGCGGTCCACAAAGGCCATGGCGATGGTCAGGGTCAGATGGCGGTTGTGGCGATAGCCCATGACCTTGATGTCCTCGCCCGATTCCGGGAACTTGGCCTTGAAGGCGTCTGAGTTGATGTACCGCTCGGTGGCCAGCACGATGCGCTCCGTCTCGGTGAGGGGCGCATAGCCCACCGCAGCCGAGGTGTCGTTGGCCCCGATGACCTCCCGCTCGAAGATGTCGGTCAGCTCCGGGGAGCCAGGCTTGATCTCATTCTGGAAGGTCAGATGGAGGTCGGGGTCCACGAAGCGCAAGCTGCCTCGCAGCCAACGCTTGGCCGCAGCCTCGGCGATCTCGCCCACGGGTACCCGCTTCCCATGCCACTCGTAGACCGCCCGGTCGCCGAAGATCAGCTTCATAGGCTCATCAACGGTCCCCCCGCCCAGCCGGGGTGTGGTCTTTCCGGCCACCAGGAGCCCTTTATCAATGTTGTGATGCACGATGCGCCCGAAGGTGGCCACGTACTCCTGACACAGGGCCACCGAGACCGCCTCCATGATGGCGTCGCAGATGGAGTCCGGGTGGCCGATGCCCTTCCGCTCCACCAACTCCACCTTCTGCTCCTCCACGGGTGCCTTGTTCAGGCTCTCGATCAGGATGTTACGCATCTATGTCCTCCTTGACGTTATTCTAAGCTGAAAAGTGCTTCCGCTCCCCAAGAACCTCGATGAAAGGGCAATAGGGACGATAGCCCAGCTTCTCGTAGGCGTGGATGGCGGGCCCGTTCCCTTCG
>JBHIEC010000069.1:0-10922 GCA_046760425.1 Anaerolineae bacterium | reverse complement strand
TGTTAGCGGCGATGGACATCCCCAGACCAGTGCCGCAGACCAGGATCCCCAGGTCAGACTCATCAGCAGCCACGGCTTCGGCCACACGTCGGGCATAGTCAGGGTAATCCACAGGAGCCTCAGCCGACTCTGGTCCGAAATCAACCACCGTGATGCCTGCCTGTGTCAGGAAGCGGGCGATGGCCTCTTTGTGCTCATAGCCGATGTGATCAGCAGCGATGGCAATCTTCATAGAATGGTTAATGAGGCACGGGGCCGGTTGACTGGCGCACGACCAGGTGCACATCGAGGGTAAGGGTAGCGTCTGAGGGGCTGTCGGCGTTTTGCATCATCTCGATGAGCAGTTCAGCTCCCTTGCGCCCCATCTCCAGCTTGGGCTGAGCGACGGTGGTGAGGGGTGGATTGGTGTACGAGGCCTCGTCAATGTCGTCGAAGCCGACGACCGACACGTCCTGTGGCACGCGCAGGCCGGCGGTGTGAATGGCCCGCATGGCGCCGATGGCCATGATGTCGTTGTAGGCGAAGACAGCGGTGGGAGGCGGATCCAGCGCCAACAGAGCCTGCATCGCCCGGTCGCCGTCGGCGTAGCGAAAGCCCCCTTTGACGATGCAGCTTTCATCCACCGGCAGGCCGTGGTCGCGTAGGGCCGCCTTGTAGCCACGCACGCGGTCCATGCTATGGGCGAGGTAGATGGGGCGGATGATACAGCCGATGCGCTTGTGGCCCAAGTTGATCAGGTGTGCCGTGGCCTCATAACCGCCCCGGAAGTTATCCACCACCACTGACCGCGTGCGGGTGCCTGACACCAGCCGATCCACGACCACCACCGGTACCTTTCGGTCCATCAGTTGCTGAATGGGGTCCAGACTGGAGGTGGCCGGGATGAAGATGACACCATCCACGCGTTTGGAGTACAACACATCCACGTACTCCAGTTCCTTCTGCGGGTCGTAGCAGGTGTGGCAGAGAATGACGGTGTAGCCATTGCTGAAGGCGACCTGTTCGATGCCCTGGGCCAGCTCGGCGAAGTAGGAATTGGACGTATCGGGCACCAGGAGGCCAATGGTGGATGTGCGCTGCAAACGCAAACTGCGGGCCACCGCGCTGGGGCGATATCCCAGCTCTTCGATGGCCCGCAGTACTTTGGCACGCGTCTCCGGGGACACAGGGCGCGGCCCGTCGTTGATGACGTACGACACCGTGGCTGCCGACACGCCGGCGCGTCGAGCCACATCATCTCGGGTGACCGGCATACCCATTTCCCTCCAACGATGGTTGCTCGCGGGGTCTACTCGTGTTGTCTACACGCGTAGATATTATACCACCAATCACATGGGCTGTCAAGGGTGAATTTCAATAGGATAGAAGCCTTGGTTGACAATTCCGCTGATTTATGCTAAACTAAATCCAGACGCAGGGGAGTAGCTCAATAGGCTAGAGCAGCGGTCTCCAAAACCGCAGGTTGCGGGTTCGAGTCCTGTCTCCCCTGCCAGGTGCGGGCGTAGTTCAGCGGTGGAACGTCTGCTTGCCAAGCAGAAGGTCGTGGGTTCGAATCCCATCGCCCGCTCCTCCGCCACCGTAGCTCAGCCGGTAGAGCAGGCCACTCGTAATGGTCAGGTCATCGGTTCGAGTCCGATCGGTGGCTCCAGTCAGCACCAAACCCCGACCCCCCAGGTCGGGGTTTTCTTTCACGGGGGGACCCCAGCCATGGCCCAGCGTCAGATTATCCACCTCGACCTGGACGCCTTCTTCGCCTCCGTCGAGGAGTTGCTGGATCCCAGCCTCAAGGGCAAACCCGTCGTCGTGGGCGGCGACCCGGATAAGCGGGGCGTCGTTGCCTCCGCCTCCTACGCCGCCCGAGCCTACGGCGTCCACTCGGCCATGCCCATGCGCGAGGCCCTGCGCCTCTGCCCCCAGGCCATCGTCCGGCGGCCCCGCCACCTGATCTACCGCCGCTTCTCCCACCGGGTGATGACCCTCCTGGCTGAGTATACACCCCTGGTCGAGCCTCTGTCCATTGACGAGGCCTTCTTGGACTTGACTGAGAGTCAGGCCCGCTGGGGCCCCGCCGCCGATATCGCCCGGCAGATCCAGCGGCGCATCAAGGAGGAGATCGGGCTATCTGCTTCCCTGGGCGTGGCGAGCAACAAGCTGGTGGCCAAGATTGCCTCAGATCAGGGCAAACCCGGCGGCCTGGTCGTCGTGCCGCCAGGCCAGGAGGCCGCCTTTCTGGCCCCCCTGCCCGTGGAGAAGCTGTGGGGCGTGGGCAAGGTAACGGCCCGACGCCTGCACGCCCTGGGGGTCACGACCATCGGTGACCTGGCGCGCCTCCCCCTGGCCCAACTCAGAGGCGAGCTCGGCTCCCACGGTGTGAGCCTGTACCAACACGCCCGAGGCGTTGACCATAGCCCCGTGGAGCCCCACCGACGGCGGAAGTCCATCAGCCAGGAGCACACCTTCCCTCGCGACGTCAATGACCGGCGGGAGTTGCTGCAGGAGCTGCTGCGCCTGAGCCAGGGGGTGGCTGGGGCGCTACGTCACCACGGCCAGCGGGCCAGGACCATCACCCTCAAGCTGCGCCGCGCCGACTTCTCCACCGTGACCCGCAGCCGCACCCTGCCAGCCCCCACAGACTCGGAGCAGACCATCTACGGGACGGTGAGCCAGTTGTTCGAGAAGGAGTGGCGACCAAGAGAACGGGTGCGGCTGCTGGGGGTGCGGGCCAGCAACTTTGCCCCGCAGGAGGGGTACCAACTGGGGCTCTTTTCCAGCCAATAGCTAACTCGACATTGTTAGATTTGAGATGTGTTCCGCAAAGAAACCAGGTTTTTCTCTGAATTAGGTAGAGTTCGAGCCAGTGAACGCGACTGGAACAGCCATATCTCCTGATTTTGGACGCAAAAAACCTGGTTTCTGACGGGATTTAACAATGTCGAGCTAATGGCTAATGAGAACAAGGGCCATGTTGAGGCTGCAGGAGGATGGGGATCGCCTTGTCCAATATCACTTCCTCCCGGCTCACCCGGCAGGTATAAGCGTAGACCTCCACGCCGGCTGCGGCGGCCGCCCGCAGGGCCTGACCGAAGGCGGGGTCGGCCCGGTCGTGGGGGGCGAAGCGATCAGCGTCGTCCCGCTGCACCACGAAAACCACGGCCGCCCGCTCCCCCTGGGCCACGGCTTCCGCCAGGGCCTCCACGTGGCGTCGTCCACGGAGGGTGGGCGCGTCAGGGAAGAGAGCCATCCCCTCCTCCACCAGGGTGACCGATTTGACCTCCATGAAGCAGCGCCTCCGCTCCCCTTGCAGCAGGAAGTCCAGACGGCTGCCTCCGAAGACGGCCTCCCGCTGGATGTCGGGATAGCCGACAAACGGGGGGAGGCCCCCCGCCAGCAGCGCCTCGTGGAGGAGGTGGCCGGGCAGCCGGGCGTCCATGGAGACGAGCCGGTTGCCGAGCTGCACCATGATCAGATCGTAGCGGGTCTTGCGCTGGCTCCCGTGGACGGCGGCCAGGAGCACCGGCCGGCCCGGGGCGAAGAGCTCATGCAGGCGGCCCGAGTTGGGCACGTGAGCCCAGGTCTGCCGTCCGCCCACCTCCACCCTGGCCAGGAAGCGGTTAACCCGCTCCACGAAGACCCCCTCAACGATCGGTCTCTCGATCTTCACCGCACCCTCAGGGTCACGTCCCCCGTGGCGATGCGAGCCAGGCTCCCGTCGTCGCGACGCAGGAGCAGGGCTCCATCCTCGTCCACGGCCTCGGCCAAACCCTCCTTGACGCCCCAGGGGGTAACCACCCGCACCTCCTGGCCCAGGGTGACGAGGTGCGCGGCCCACTCCTCGTGGGGCGACCAGCCAGCCCGCAGGCGCCGATACCGCTCCTCGATCCCCTCCAGGATGGTCTGCAGGAGCGGAACCCGAGGCACCTCCCGATCCAGAGCTTGGGAAAGGCTGGTGGCCGTGGCGGCCAACTCGGGTATCTGCGCGGGGGCGAAATTCACGTTCAGCCCTAGCCCTACCACGGCGTAGTCCAGCCGCCCCCCCGTGACCCCCGCCTCCGTCAGGATGCCCCCCACCTTCTTGTCCCGGATCAGGATGTCGTTGGGCCACTTGAGCCGGGGGGACAGGCCCGTCAGCGCCTGGATGCCCCCCACGGTGGCCAGGGCGCAGAGCATGGTCAGGCGTGGGGCCTGGTGGGGGGCCAGGTCGGGGTAGAAGAGGAGGGATAGGAGGAGGCTGGTGCCGGCCGGGGCCAGCCAGCGGCGCCCCAGGCGGCCCTTGCCCGCCGTCTGCACGTCGGCGATGACCAGGGTCCCCTCGGGTGCCTTCCGGGTGGCCAGTTCCTTGGCGGCATCGTTAGTGGAGCCGATGGAGGGGTAGTAGACCACGTTCTGGCCCACAAACGTGGTCTTCAACCCCTCTTTGATCCGCGCCGGCGATAGCTTATCCACTTTCGCCAATCAAGCTCCTTTCCCGGATTCAGTTGATCACGATCGTCGCTTGAGCTCGGGCCAAGCCCTCCACCGAAGTCCTCGCGGCCGAAGCCTCGCCCCGTTCCGGGGGGAATGCTGCTCAGTAGCGCACCATTGTGATCCACTGAGATTGCCCGTTTGGAATTATACACGTTTCCTCCACTTTAGCAAGAAAGCGGTTAGCGCGCATAAGTGCTGGGTCAACTACTGGAGTGCGGGCGCGAGCCCGCTCACAGGCAGCCTTGCGGCTGCACTCCGTACAACTTAACAAGCTCCTTGACAAACGACCAGAGATGGCGTAGAATTGGGTTAACTTGAAAGGGGGGGAAGATGTTCAGACAAAGCTTATGGGACGACGAGATCCAGGGCCTTCTCTATAAAGACGAGGTCGCTCGAAGGGTTTTCTTGACCATCGCCCAGAACCTGGCCCGCTCCACCACCCAGCTCTCGGCAGATCTGGGAATCCCTCATGACCAGGTTCAGGACGCCCTGGATAAATTGGAAAAGGTCGAGCTCATTCGGTCCGGCTCTCTCACCGAAGCACCCGGCAGCGCTTTCTACTCCATCACCTCCAAGGGGTCCCGGCTCGCCCGCTCTTTAAGGAGGATGAAACTATGATCAATATAGCCGCTCTCTCAGCCGATCGCTGGACCTCGATCATCCTGGGTCTGGCGTTTCTCACTTTCATCTTCGATTTGATTGATCTGAGGCCCCAGATCAAGGGATTCAGGTTTGTCTTCTCCTCCACCTATGCTGTTTATTATCTCCTTCGTTTAACCCTGGCGCTGCTGGCCGCCATGATCATCGAGGCGACAGAGGCCGTTCAGAACCCCTGGCTGTTGGCCTTTACGGGCGTCATCTCCGGTGTTTCCCTCCTCCAGAACTTCGCCCTGAAATTCTCGGGGCAGGAGGTCATTGACCTGGCCCCTGTCTTTGACGGCTATCAGGACATGATGATCGCGGAACAAGGCCCTCGCGTGGCCCGCGCGGAGAAGGCACGGCTTATCAAGTTGGCTTCAGAGTTGGCGGCCCTGGATCCCGAGGTGCTGCGATCAGAACTGATGACCATGCTGGTCTCCACCCAGGGAGCTGAGGGGGCGCAAAAGCGTCTGGAGGACTTGGAAAGGATTCAAGATGCTGAGCTCCTGAAGAGGGCCTATGCCAGTGAGATGGTTCAACTGAACGTCGAGTACGTGGCCGATCGAAAGAGGATGTGGTTAGCCCAGGCCAGGACAAGCTCTCGTGAGCCCAAGCCATGAACGCTGGCCAAGGGCTTATCCGAGCAGTAACGAGGGTAGGAGTCGTGCTCCTGCCCCCTCTTTGCTTCTACCCTTGGCAGGGAAGAGCTCCATGAAGAGAATATGGGCCCCATGGCGCATGGAATACCTGACCAGCAACAGAGAAGAAGGCTGTATCTTCTGCGAGAAAGCGGCGGAGAACAGGGATCGGGAGAACTACCTGCTCTACCGTGGCCAGAGCAGCTACATCCTCCTCAACCTCTATCCCTACAGCAACGGCCACCTGATGGTCGCCCCCTACCAGCACGTGGCCAGCCTGGAGGATCTGGAGCCCCAGGTTCTGACCGAGCTGATGCTCCTGGTTAACACGAGCCTGCGGCTCCTGCGCCGGGCTCTGAAGCCCCACGGTTTCAACGTGGGCGTCAACATTGGCAAGGCGGCGGGCGCCGGCTTCGTGGACCACGTCCACATTCACATCGTGCCCCGCTGGGAGGGGGATACCAACTTCATGCCCACCCTGGCCGAGACGCGGATCATCCCCGAACTCCTGGACGAGACCTACGAGAAGCTCAGAGTTGCCCTCCAGGCGCTGGAGGAGAAGCCAGGGGAAGGGTGAGCGATGTGGAGTGCAGACGCAAGTTTGCCAGGGCTTCAGAAGAGTGATGCGTGAAGCGTGATGCGTAATGGATCTCATGATGTATTACACATCACGTTTCACTGATCTGATCCATCAACCATCTCGGAGGAGAGCATGAACAAACAACGCGAGGTGGTCATCGTTGGCGCGGCACGGACGCCCATCGGCCGATTCCAGGGGACCCTGTCCAAGGTCCCGGCCACGGAGCTGGGCGGAGTCGTCATCCGGGAGGCCATCAGGCGAGCGGGCATTGATCCGGCCCAAGTGGATGAGGTGCTTATGGGCCAGGTGATCCAGGCCGGGGCGGGCCAGGCGCCGGCCCGGCAGGCAGCCCTGAAGGGGGGGCTCCCCCCCACCGTGGGGGCCACTACCATCAACAAGGTCTGCGGCTCGGGATTGAAGACGGTGATGCTGGCCGCTCAGGCCATCCGCGTCGGGGACGCCGACATCATCGTGGCCGGCGGCATGGAGAGCATGGACCTGGGCCCCTATCTCCTCCCCCAGGCCCGCACAGGCTACCGCCTGGGGCATGGTCAGCTCATTGATGCCACCGTCCACGACGGTCTGTGGTGCGCTCTGGAGGACTGGCACATGGGGGAGGCCGCCGAGTTCATCGCCCGGCAGTACGACATCAGCCGCGAGGAGCAGGATCGGTTCGCCCTGTCCAGCCACCAGAAAGCCATCGCCGCCATTGACGGGGGCAAGTTCAAGGCCGAGATCGTGCCGGTGGAGGTACCCCAGCGCAAAGGCCCGCCGGTCCTCTTCGACACCGACGAGGCCCCTCGCCGCGACACCAGCATGGAGGCTCTGGCCCGCCTCAGGCCCGCCTTCCAGGAGGGGGGTACGGTCACGGCCGGCAACGCGCCGGGCATCACCGACGGGGCAGCAGCCCTGGTGGTCATGGGCGCCGATGTCGCCGAGGAGCAGGGGATCGAGCCCCTGGCCCGCATCACCGGCTACGCCCAGGCCGCCGTGGACCCCAAGTGGCTTTTCATCGCCCCGGTTCACGCCGTGCGGCTTCTGCTGGAACGAACCGGCTATCATCTGGACGACTTCGACCTCATTGAGGTCAACGAGGCTTTCGCCGCCCAGGTCCTGGCCGACGGCAAGGAGCTGGGCTGGGACTGGGAGCGGGTCAATGTCCACGGCGGGGCCATCGCCCTGGGCCATCCCATCGGCTGCAGCGGGGCCCGGGTGCTGGTCACCCTCCTGTATGCCATGGCGGATCGGGGGGCTAAACGGGGCCTGGCCACCCTGTGCCTGGGCGGTGGGGAAGCGGTGACCATGAGCGTGGAGATGGGGTAGCTGAGCGTTTCGTCTTGACAAGTCCGTCACTCATGGGTATAATTGAGATGTAGCGCTGGCCCGCCTAGCTCAACTGGCAGAGCAGTGGTCTCTTAAACCATTGGTTACAGGTTCGAGTCCTGTGGCGGGCACACAAGGGGGAAGTGTCGGAACTGGCAGACGAGCGTGATTTAGGATCACGTGGGGCAACCCGTGAGAGTTCGAGTCTCTCCTTCCCCATCAACTGGCTTATCACAATATGACAGCCACCGACCTGTAGAGCCACCAGGGCATTGGACTCTGGTGGCCTTTGTTTCTCCCCCCGCCTTGGCCTTAATTCGGCTTTGGGGTATAATCAGGGCAGAACGAACTGGAGATGCGTTATGACCAGGGGGATCACCATCGTGGGACTGGGGCCGGGCGATGCGGCCCACTTGACCCTGGAGGCGAGAGAGATCCTGGAGCAGGCCCAGGAGGTTTACCTGCGCACCCGCCGCCACCCCGCCGTGGCTGCCCTGCCCCCTCACCTGACCGTCCATTCCTTCGACCACCTCTACGAGGCGAGCGAGACCTTCGCCCAGGTCTACCAGGCCATCGCCGAGCAGGTGCTGGCCCTGGGCCAGCGGCCCCAGGGGGTGATCTACGCCGTGCCGGGCCACCCCCTGGTGGGGGAGGAGTCGGTGCGACGTATCCTGGCCGGAGCCAAGGAGCAGGGGCTGGCCGTGCAGATCGTGGCCGGGCTAAGCTTCATCGAGCCCGTCCTCACCTGCCTGGGCCTCGATCCTCTGGGAGGCCTGCAGATCGTGGACGCCACGGAACTAGCGGCCCGCCACCACCCCAACCTGGACCCCGATATCCCCGCCCTGGTGGGCCAGCTTTACAGCCGCGAACTGGCCGCCGACGTCAAGCTCACCCTGCTGAATCTCTATCCCCCGGAGCACACCGTGACCCTGGTGCGGGCAGCGGGCACCGCCGAGGAGGAGGCCAGGGCCTTCCCCCTGTACGAGCTGGACCGCCAGGAGGGGGTAGACGACCTGACCACGTTGTATCTGCCGCCCCTGCCCCGGCCCAGCTCCCTGATTACCTTGCAGGATGTTGTGGCTCACCTGCGCGCCCCGGACGGCTGCCCCTGGGATCGGGAGCAGACCCATCAGACCCTGCGGCCCCACCTGCTGGAGGAGACCTACGAGGCCCTGGCCGCCCTGGACGCCGACGACCCCCAGGTGCTGCGCGAGGAACTGGGCGACCTGCTCCTGCAGATCCTGCTCCACGCCCAGATCGCCGTGGAGGACGGGGAGTTCAGCCTGGCCCAGGTGGCCGAGAGCATCATCGCCAAATTGATCCACCGCCATCCCCACGTCTTCGGCGACGTGGTGGTGGCCGATGCCCAGGAGGTGCTGCATAACTGGGAGCAGCTCAAGCGGGAGGAGCGGGGCGAGAAGGGCGGGATCTTCTCCGGCATCTCTCTGACCCTGCCCGCCCTGGCCCGTTCCCAGGAGATCCAGAAACGAGTGGCCCGGCTGGGCTTCGACTGGCCGCATCGGGAAGGCGTGTGGACCAAAGTCGAGGAGGAACTGAGGGAACTGCGCGGGGCTCGGGAGGAGGAGGGGGCTCGCGAGTTTGGGGACCTGCTCTTCGTCCTGGTCAACCTGGCCCGCTGGCTGGGTGTGGACGCCGAGAGCGCCCTGCGGGAGGCCAACGAGCGGTTCGTGGCCCGCTTCGCCCGGATGGAGCAGGCAGCCGCCGAGCGGGGCCTGGACCTGGGCCAGATGACCCTGGACGAGATGAACGAGTTGTGGGAGGAGGTGAAAGTCCAAAGCTCAAAGTCCAAAGTGCAAAGTCCAAGGCCGTCAGACTTCTGACCTTGGACTTCGGACTACCTAGGTCGGGGCGGGCGGACTTGAACCGCCGACCTCAGCGTCCCGAACGCTGCGCGCTAAACCTGGCTGCGCTACGCCCCGTCTTGTCGCTGATAATTATACCCCATTTTGCTCAACTTTACAAATGGCCCGCTGTGGGCTATAATTATTATGCTGTGCCCCTGTAGCTCAGAGGACAGAGCAGTGGTTTCCTAAACCATGTGTCGGGGGTTCGAATCCCTCCAGGGGCGCCTTTTTGTTCCCCCTCCAATCCCTGCTTTACTCCTCGCTGGCCAGCATCAGGTAAAACCCCTGCCCCCAGAGCTGGATGTCCTGGTGGGGGATGCGGTTGTAGTCCTCGATGGTGGGCTGGACGCCCGTGCCCGCCGAAACCCCCTGCACCGTGCCGTCGGAGGCGATCTGGGCCTGCACGGCCAGCAGGGCCCTGGTGGCCGGCCAATTGTACTCAGACCCTATCACCCCCTGGCGGAGGGCCATCTTCATGGCGTAGGCCATGGCCTCCGTGGCTGAGGTCTCCAGGTAAAACTCCGGGTGATCCACCACGGTGTGCCACCGCCCCGACTCGTCCTGCAGGGCCACCATCCCCTGGATCTGGCGGGCCAGGATGTCGGCGATGGCCGCTCGCTGAGGGTGGTCGGGAGGTAGAAGGTCCAGCACCTCGGCGCAGGCCATGGCCCCCCAGCCGTTGCCCCGCCCCCAGAAGGCGGCCGACATGTTGCTGTCCTGGCTCTGATCCCAGCCGTGGTGGAACAGACCCGTGGCCGGGTCCTGCAGGTGGTGAGCGTGGATGAGGATCTGGTCCGCGGCCTCATCGTAGAGGGCGGCTTCTCCGGTGACCCGTCCCAGGCGGGCCAGGAAGGGGGTGGTCACGAAGAGGGTGTCCACCCAGAGCTGATCCTCCCAGTGGAGGAAGCCCCCGTCCTGGGAGCGGGGAGCCCCGTACAGCAAGAAGTCGGCGATCTGCTGGGCAGCCCCCAGGTAGGCCTCCTCTCCCGTCTCCTCGTAGAGCATCAGGGCGGCCAGGCCGGGGGTGGCGTGGTTGACGTGGCTCAGAGGGATGCCCTCTCGCAGGCGCTCGTCCACCCAGGCCCGCACGAAGTCAAAGTAGCTCCGCTCCCCCGTGCACTGCCAGGCCCGCATCAGGCCGTAGAGGGCTACGCCGCTGTCCCAGTCCCAGCCATCCAGGTCCAGCTCCATGGTCCGCTGGACCACCAGAGGCAGGTAGGGGTCCACTGTGCAGCCGGGTGGGCCCTTCACGATCAGGGGCAGGAAGATGGGGATGTCCTCGGTCTCGGCCAGGGTAGCGCCGCCTCCAGCGTCGTTCCAGGGACCGCGAAACGCCAGGCTCAAGAGAAGCCCTGCCCCCAAGATCAGAAGAACCGCTGTCAGCCAGGCTCGTCCTGAGCGAAGCCGAAGGGC
>JBHIEC010000068.1:0-10961 GCA_046760425.1 Anaerolineae bacterium | reverse complement strand
CATCGGTGCCCGCTTGCGATACTGGGACAACTCGCTTCTGGAGTTTGACGAGACAGTAGTGGTTGAATATGACATCATACTAAACAAAATCAGCTACCGCTACCATTACCAACGCGGAGATGGAACAATGATCGTCCGCTATGACAACGCGCCACACCACCCCGAACTGCCCGGCTTTCCGTATCACGTCCACAGGCCTGATCGCGTGGAGCCAGCCGATCCGCCGGATTTGAGCGAGGTGCTGCGCGAGATCAACGGCCATCTCTATGGGGAGAGAAAGTAGATGTTCAAGAAGGTCCTGGTTGCCAATAGAGGCGAGATCGCCGTAAGGGTGCTGCGGGCCTGCGAGGAGCGGGGTATCTCCACCGTGGCCGTCTACTCCGACGTGGACCGCACCGCCCTCCACGTGCGCTACGCCGACGAGGCCTACCCCATCGGCCCGGCGCCAGCAAGGGAGAGTTACCTGCGTATTGACCGCATCATCGAGGTGGCCAAGAAGGCCAGGGTGGACGCCATCCACCCCGGCTACGGCTTCCTGGCCGAGAACCCCGACTTCCCTCGTGCCTGCCAGGCAGCGGGCATCGCCTTCGTCGGCCCCCCGCCTGAAGCCATCGAGCTGATGGGCGACAAGGTGGCGGCCCGCAGGACCATGCAGGCCGCCGGGGTGCCCATCGTGCCAGGCACAGATACGGACCTGAGGGACGACGAGGTCCTGGCCGCGGCCAGGGACCTGGGCTACCCCCTGTTCATCAAAGCCGCCGCTGGCGGGGGTGGCAAGGGGATGCGCCTGGTGCACAGCCCCGAGGAGCTGGAACGGGCCCTGGGAGCTGCCCGGCGCGAGGCCCTGGGCGCCTTCGGCGATGATCGGATATACCTGGAGCGAGCCATCGAATGTGCCCGCCACATCGAGTTCCAGATCCTGGCCGATACCCACGGCAACATCATCCACCTGGGCGAGCGCGAGTGCTCCATCCAGCGCCGCCACCAGAAGCTCATCGAGGAGGCGCCATCCATGGCCCTGGACGAGGATCTGCGCCGGGAGATGGGCCAGGTGGCGGTGAGAGCGGCCCGGGCAGCGGGCTACGTCAACGCCGGCACGGTGGAGTTCCTGCTGGATAAGGACAAGAACTACTACTTCCTGGAGATGAACACCCGCCTCCAGGTGGAGCATCCCGTGACGGAGATGGTCAGCGGGGTGGACATCGTGAAGGAGCAACTGAGCATCGCTTCGGGGCGCAAGCTGCGCTACCGCCAGGAGGACATCGAGATCAACGGCTGGGCCATCGAGTGCCGCATCAGCGCCGAGGATCCCTACAACAACTTCCTGCCCTCTAGCGGGCGCATCACCAGCCTCTACGAACCCACAGGGCCCGGCGTGCGAGTGGAGAGCGGCATCTACGAAGGCTTCGAGGTGTCGCTCTACTACGATCCCCTCATCGCCAAGCTGGTGGTGAGGGGGGAGACCCGGGCGGAGGCCATCCTGCGCATGCGCCGTGCCCTGGGGGAGTACCGCATCATCGGCATCAAGACCAACATCCCCTTCCACCAGCAGATGATGGACAGCACCAGCTTCATCGGCGGCCGCTTCGACACCACCTTCTTGGAGAAGCACTTCACCATGATCCCTGAGGAGCGAGGCAAGCACGGCCAGGTGGCAGCCATCGTAGCTACACTGCTGGCCCACCAGCGGCGCCAACAGGCTCTGACCATGATCTCACCTCGGCAGGGCAGGGGAGGTAGCCCCTGGAAGACGGCTGGACGGTGGGAGGCCATACACCGATGAAATACGCAGCCATCATTGACGACCGCACCTTCGAGATCGAGATTGACCGCAGCGGGGAGATCACCCTCGACGGCCGGGTATATCACGTGGACCTGCAGAGCATTGACGGGGTCTCCCTCTTCTCCCTGCTCCTCGACGGTCGCTCCTACGAGGTCTTCGTCGAAAGGCGGGATGGGGAGTACTACGTCCTGCTGGAAGGGGAGATGCATGTCATCCGCGTGGAGGACGAGCGGCTCAGGCGGTTGGCGAAACTGGAGAAGAAGGCGCCAGCCCCCAAGGGCGAGGTGCCCATCAAGGCCCCCATGCCGGGTCTGGTGGTGGCCGTGCCGGCCAGGGTGGGAGAGCCGGTGAAGATGGGAGAAGGGGTAGTCATCCTGGAGGCCATGAAGATGGAGAACGAGATCCGGGCGCCCCGAGATGGCGTGGTCAAAGCCGTGCGGGTGGCGCCAGGCGAGGCAGTGAACCAGGGGCAGGTATTGGCGGTGATCGGATGACGGGTGAGCAGGCTCAGCAGGCGGATTATACCCTGATCTTCGATGGGGGGAGCCTGGGCAACCCCGGCCCCGGCTACGGCAGCTACGTGCTCATCCGCAACCGCGACGGCAAGCAGCGGATCAGACGGCTGAACTTCGAAGAGGAGATGACCAATAACGAGGCCGAGTATCGGACCCTCATCGCCGGCCTGGAGGATCTCCTGGGCACCATCAGCGGAGCCGGGCGCCAGCCCGCCGACTTCTCCCTGGAGGTGAGGGGGGACAGCCGTCTGATCCTCAACCAGGTGGCGGGCACCTGGAAGACGCGGCAGCCCCGTCTGATGCCCCTCTGCGACAGGGCGCGGGAGCTTCTGGGCCAGTTCGGCGCCTTTACCCTGACCTGGCAGGAGCGGCGGAGGAGTGAGGAGGCTCTGGGGCACTGAAAAGAAGCCAGTATGCTTCAGCTCTACAATACCCTGACGCGACAGAAGGAACCCTTCACGCCCTGGACCCCGGGGCGGGTCAGCATCTATACCTGCGGCCCCACCGTCTACCGCTTCGCCCACATCGGCAACCTGCGCTCCTTCCTCCTGGCCGACTGGCTGCGCCGGGTGCTGGAGTATCTTGGCTACCAGGTCACCCACGTGGTCAACATCACCGACGTGGGCCACATGCGCCAGGAGATGCTGGAGCTGGGTGAGGACCGGGTGATCGCCGCCGCCCGGGCCGAGGGCAAGAGCCCCCAGGAGATCGCCGAGTTCTATACCGCCGCCTTCCACGCCGACGAGGCCAGGCTCAATATCCTGCCCGCCCACGTCTTCCCCAGGGCCTCGCAGCACATCCCGGAGATGATCGCCATCGTCGAGACCCTGCTGGACAAGGGGCTGGCCTACGAGGTCGAAGGCACCGTCTACTACGATGTCACCCGCTTCCCCAGCTACGGCCAACTGTCGGGCAACCTGCTGGAGGAGATGCTGGAGGGGGTGCGGGTGGCCGTAGATCCCCACAAGCGCCACCCCGAGGACTTCACCCTCTGGAAGGCGGCCGAGCCAGGCCGGGAGATGAAGTGGCCCAGCCCCTGGGGCGAGGGCTTCCCCGGCTGGCACATCGAGTGCTCGGCCATGTCCATGAAGTACCTGGGGCCTCGCTTCGACATCCACACCGGCGGCGTGGACAACATCTTCCCCCACCACGAGGACGAGATCGCCCAGTCCGAGGGGGCGACCGGCGAGCAGGTGGTCCGCTACTGGGTCCATGGCCAGCACCTGCTGGTGGACGGCCTGAAGATGGCCAAGTCCACGGGCAACGACTACACCCTGGCCGACCTGGAAGCGCGAGGCTACGATCCTCTGGCCTTCCGCTACCTCTGCCTCACCGTCCACTATCGCACGCGGATGAACTTCACCTTCCCCGGGCTGGACGCTGCCCAGGCAGGGCTGAATCATTTGCGTCAGGCCGCCGTCCGCCTGGCCCTCGAGGCTGAGACACGGCCCGAGCGGGACGAAGCCGCTGGCGCCGAATGGCGGAGCCGCTTCGTCGAGGCCATCGAGGACGACCTGGGGCTGCCCCAGGCCCTGTCCGTGGTATGGGACATGCTCCACGCCCAGCTCCCGTCGGCCGGGCGGTGGGCGCTCCTTCAGGACTGGGATCGGGTGCTGGGGCTGGGCCTGGCCGACTGGGTGGCCGAGCACCGCCAGGTCCCCGCCCAGGTGCAGGTCTGGGTCGAGGAGCGAGAGGCAGCCCGTGCCCGGCGCGACTACGCCCGCGCCGACGCCCTGCGCCATCGCATCGCCGAAGCGGGCTTCCAGATCGAGGACACGCCCAGCGGCCCTCGGGTCCTCCGCCTGCCCCCCGAGGCGCCGGCCGTGGCTCGGACGTTTATCACCCGCTCCGACGACGTCCCTTCCCAGCTCGACCAGCCGGATGGGGTCCAGTTCTCGGTCAACGTCCTGGCCCACAACAACCTGCCGGAGGTGGTGCGCTGCGTGGAGAGCGTGGCCCGCTGGTCTGGCGGGCACAGCGTGGAGATCATCCTGGTGGACAACGGCTCCGTGGATGACACCGGCCCCGGCGTTGATGCCCTGGCGGCCCGCTATGGCGAGCTGGTGCGCGTCTTCCACGCCGACCACCACCTGGGCGAGGGGGCGGGGCGCAACGTCGGGCTGCGGGCCAGCCGGGGCACCTACGTGGTGCTGCTGGACGTGAGCGCCGAGGTGACGGGCGACCTGTTCACCCCCCTGGCTGCCGCCCTGGCCGATCCCACTGTGGGTGTCGTGGGTCCGTGGGGTCTGCGCACCGACGATCTACGGGAGTGGCAGGAGCACCCCGGCCCCGAGGTGGACGCCATGCAGGCTTACTGCTTCGCCTTCCGCCGCGCCCTGCTCCGTGAGGTGGGCTGGCTGGACGAGAAGTTCCGCTTCTATCGGCACCTGGACCTGGACTTCAGCCTGGCCTTTCGGGACAGGGGCTACCGCATCCTGGCCCTGCCCGACCTGCCCCTGGCCCGCCACGAGCACACCGTGTGGGAGCGGCTGGTCCCCGCCGAGCGGGAGCGGCTCAGCAAGCGCAACTACTATCGCTTCCTCAAGAAGTGGGGCGACCGAAGGGATCTGCTGGTTTCAAAGGCCAGGTGAAGAGCTTCAACGGCTCTCGGCGCAAACAAAGAGCGGCCCCAAGGCCGCTACGTTAAAATAACCACTCGTTCTCCCCTCCCCCTTTCAAAATGTCTGGTATGCGTCGGGGGCATCCCAAATTTGTAGGGGCAATCCCTTGCGGTTGCCCTGCAAGCTGACCCTTGCGAAGGTTTGGAGACAGATTTCAAGCCCAGCCTACCGACGGGCAGGCCCAAAGTATCTCTGTCCAGGGTTGTTCACAACCGTTCGGCTGAGCTCACGGCGAAGCCTTCGCAAGGGTTTGCCCCCAAAGAGGGAGATCAGGGATGGAACCGAGAGTTACCCGATTCGAGATGGGCAGTTCTTGGGGCCCGAGGGCGTGGCGGTGGCCCCCGACGGCACGGTGTACGTGGCCGACACCAGGAACAACCGCATCCAGGCCTTCGGCACCGCCTATCCAGCCACCTGGCGTGGAGAGTACTTCGCCAACCGCTGGCTGACGGAGGCGCCTGTGCTCATCCGTCAGGAGTCGGCCATAGACTTCGAGTGGGGGACAGGCTCCCCAGGCCCCGGCGTCCCGGCGAACAACTTCTCCGCCCGCTGGCAGCGCTACGTCTGGTTTGAAGCTGGCACCTACCGCTTCACCGTCTTCGCCGACGACGGCGTGCGCCTGTGGGTAGACGACCGGTTGCTCATTGACCGCTGGCAGGACCAGGTGGCCACCTACAATGCGGACATCTCCTTAACGCAGGGCTACCACCGGGTGCGCTTGGTGACAAACGATCACGCGCTCGGTTGTCAGACACACGGCCAGCAATCAAAAGACGGCGCGTGATCGCTTGTCAGGAGTACTATGAGGGCGGTGGCTCGGCAGCGGTGCGGCTGAGGTGGGAGCAAGGGCGATAGCAAGCCACGCGTTTGCCCTGCCCCCCGTTCCGTGCTATAATCATTCTAGCTCCAGATGCGACCTCAGAGTGCGTCTGAAAAGTCAGGTGAAGGAACCCTTGCGAAGGTTTCGAAGGAGCTTGCAGGATGCAAACATCTTCATTCGTCAGGAATTGCGCTGTGCCAAGGCCACCCAGAACCTTCGCAAGGGTAGTTTCAACAGGGAATTCAGGAGAGACAGGATGAGCAGGCAATCAACCGATTTTCTTGAGGCTCTCAAAGCGCAGAAAGGGTTGACAGATGAGGATGTGCACCGGCTGCTGGAGGCGTTGCTGGAACCGGCGCGGCCACGGAGAATGACCTACGAAGAATTTCTGGCCTGGGCTGATGAGGACACGCTGGCCGAGTGGGTGGACGGAGAAGTCGTGACCTATACCCCGGCGAGTTACCGCCATCAAGATCTGGCCGACTTTCTGGTGAGTGTTTTGCGCTCCTTTGTCGAGACGCGGGATCTGGGGGTGGTGCTGAGTGCGCCCTTTCAAATGAAGTTGGAGAAGACGGGACGGGAGCCGAATGTGCTGTTCGTGGCCAAGGCCCACCTGGACCGGTTGAAGGCGACGCATCTGGAGGGCCCAGCCGATCTGGTCGTGGAGATTGCTTCGCCGGAGAGTATGGCGCGGGATCGAGGGGAGAAGTTCGTCGAGTACGAGCAGGCGGGGGTTCCGGAATACTGGCTGATTGATCCTCAAGCCAGGCGGGCTGAGTTCTACGTGCGGGATGAAGAGGGTTCCTACACACTGGTGCTCCAGGGGGGGAAGGGAATCCATCAGAGCCGGGCAGTGCCCGGATTCTGGTTGAGGGTGGAGTGGTTGTGGGCGGAACCTCTGCCCTCGCCGGTGCGGGTAGTGGCGGAGGTGGCCGGGTTGGAGGCCGCGTTGCTGGAGGCGTTTGAGCGGGCTCTGCGAGGAGAAGAGGGGTAGGTGACTTCAATACTCGGTGAACTCCCGCTTCCTGAGCCCCGAGAGGTCCAGTTCACCTCTTCGGGGGTCTAACTTGATATACCACTCCTTCATGGTCAGAGCCCCCACAATGGCATCCAAGCGTCCATATTCGGTCTCGCCCAGGTCCTTAACGACATAGGCCGTCATATCAAATTCTAGCCCATCTATCGTGGCGGTGAGGTCGCAACGCTCATCCAGACGTCGAACGACTCCTCCCAGGCCTACGGTGATGGGGCTGACTTTCCGAGAGAAAGGCGGGCGAAACTCGGCTCTGATATAGGAGCGAAGGGAGCCATTATCAAAGAGTGCCTTTAACCGTTTCCCTCCTACCTCGATCTCTTTCACGATTCTGGCCATACTCACCCTCCTCCCTTCTGTGACAGACTGGCTTCCCGTTCATTATTATAGCACAATTCTCAACAATTGTAAGGCATGTTTGAAAATTCAGGTGGAGGAACCCTTGCGAAGGTTTCGAAGGCGCTTGCAGGACGTAAACGCCTTCGTTCGCCAGGAGTTGCGCTGTTGCCAGGGCCATCCACAACCTTCGCAAGGGTAGTTTACAGAGAGGTGGTGTCGAACTCAGGGCCCCTGATTGCCTTGGCAGAGATCGACCGATTCCTGTTCTTGCAGCATCTGTTTAGGGAGCTCTCTATCCCCTCTGCGGTCTACACAGAGACTACAGCCAACAACAAAGCCATCGGCACATTCCACGCCGATGGCTTTCGTGTTTCTGCGGGGTTAATGGCCACGATGATCCTGGGGCCCAGGGGCGGCTTCCTATGGTGTGACGACTTCTGTTCCCGATGCCACAACCCCCTGCTCCAAACGGGCCAAGTCCCGAACGAGAGAAAGGCGCACGAAGAAATTCCGACCATCGAACAGGACGTCGCCTTCCAGCATTTCCCCTTTCTCTTCGATTAAGCGCTCCAGGAGGAGAACCGAGCTGAAACGCTTGCCCTGTTCGGGGTTCAGAAAGGGGGGTTGCTCCCTATGACTTCGTGACGAATTGTAGCATCGAACGCCTCTACCTGTCAAGCCGAAAGTCCTGGATTCAGCCGGGTTCGATAGGGCTGGTGCAACTGCCCTCCGATGGCCTGGCCCAATAGCTCATAAGAGGTCAACCACTTGGCCAATCCCTCCCTCAGCTCAACCCAACTTGCCAGAATCAACACGACGTGGTAAAATCGCAATAAGGCCCTACTGAGCCAGGAGGCCATTGCCTCAGCCGATTTTCCGCAGGCGCCAATCCCTATTGGCTGCCGTCATCTGGATAGCCCCCTAGCGGGATAGCGGGCCTGCGGGTCACTATGGCGCACAATCACTCTCCTGCAGGTTAGCCAGCAACCTGCGGGAGGGTTAGCAGACAGAAAGGGGGCCTCATGAAACCAATACGCTGGTTCGATCACATCACCATCAACATCTACTGGCTGGGGCTCAACATGGCCACCGGCAGCCTGACCCCTATCATCCTGCCTTATCTCGTGGCCCTCTTCGTGGGCGAAGCGATGAAGGGCACAGCCCTGGGCACCCTGCGGAGCGCAGGGCTGGCCATAGCCATCCTGGTCCAGCCAGCGGCCGGCCTCCTCAGCGACCGCAGCACCCTGCGCTGGGGACGCCGCCGCCCCTTCATCTTCGCCGGCACGGTGCTTGACCTGCTCTTCTTAGCCCTCATCGGCCTCTCCGGCAACTACTGGCTCCTCTTCGCCAGCGTGCTGCTCCTGCAGTTCTCCTCCAACGTGGCCCACGGCGCCCTGCAGGGCCTGATCCCCGACCTGGTCCCCGAGGAGCAGCGCGGGCGATCCTCGGGTGTGAAGGCAGTCATGGAACTCCTGCCCCTTATCCTCACCGCCTTCACCGTCGCCAAGCTGGTAGGGGCGGGGCAGGTATGGGCCGCCATCTTCGTGGTCATGGCCTCCCTGCTGGTGGCGATGCTGGTCACCGTGTTTTTCGTCCGCGAGGAGCCCCTACGGGAGAGGGTCGAGAAACCCCTCTCCCCCCTCCTGATGCGCGTGGCTATGCTGACCCTCATCTTCGTGGTGGTGACGGCCATCTTCGGGGGATTGGTGGGCTTCACCGGCAAGCTGCTGGAGGGGCGGGAGGCGATGCAGCTTGTGGCCGTGGGGCTGGCCGGACTGGTGGCCATGGCGGGGGCCATCATCCTGGGCGTGTGGTGGAGCGCCCGGGTGGGT
This sequence comes from Anaerolineae bacterium, assembly GCA_046760425.1. GTDB lineage: Bacteria > Chloroflexota > Anaerolineae > JBHIEC01 > JBHIEC01 > JBHIEC01. Next base: position 2,018 of record JBHIEC010000068.1, on the reverse strand, counting down.
ATCGGCGAGGGGGCTGGGGAGTACCCTTCATTCACCTGGTGGGTGGTTAACCGCCTGCTCTACCTGGCGGCCGCTGGCTCCATCCAGGGCTTCGCCCTCTACTTCCTTCAGGATGTACTGCACATGCCCAACGCCCCCGATGCCACCGGCAAGCTGATGATGGTGGCGGGCGTCTTCACCCTGCTGGCCGCCCTGCCCAGCGGCTGGCTGGCCGATAAATTCGGGCGCAAGCCTCTGGTGGCTCTGGCCGGCATAGTCGCTGCCCTGGGGACCTTTCTGCTCTTCCTCTCCCACACCATGACCATGGTGACCGTCAGCGGCATCATCATCGGCGTGTCGGCCGGCATCTTCATGACCACCAACTGGGCGCTGGGGACGGACCTGGTCCCGCCCGCCGAGGCAGGGCGGTACCTGGGCATCTCCAACCTGGCGGGCGCGGGCGCAGGCATCGTCGGCGCGGGCATCGGCGGCCCCATGGCCGATTTCTTCAACGCCTACCAAAAGGGGTTGGGCTACCTGGTCATCTTCGCCATCTACGGCGCCCTCTTCCTGCTCTCCTCAGCCACCCTGGTCAGGGTGCGGGTGGGACAGAAGCCCCCACTGACAGGTGGGGGAGTGTCACTGCTGACCTAGGCAAGCTGTGACTGCTCCCCCTCGCAAGCGCTCGCAGCTCACACACTTACGCCTGTGTTGGGTTCAAGCCCTGACAAGCGGTCACGCTTGCTTTGGCTCATTGCGAGCTCTAGCTGAGAACTGCGTGACCGCTTGTCACCGCTGCGAGCGCTTGCGACCGGCTCACACCGGGGATTTCTTAAACTTGGAGATCTCCACCAGAGAGGCCTTGGCCTCCTCGATGGTTAATTCGAAGATCACTGGGCCGTTAAACTGGGCCGCCTGAAGGGTGTCCAACAAGAAAGGAAGCGGCAGATCACCTTCCCCCAGGGACAGATGATCGGCCCGGCGGACGGTCCCATCCGGCTCGATGTGGCAATAGCCGTCGTGCAAGTGGACTTCGGCCAGGCGCGGTAATGTCCTCTCAAGGGCCTCCTCGAAGGCCACAGGGCCAGGGTATCCCGCCAGCACGTGGCCGGTGTCGAAGCAGACCGAAAGGTCCAGCTCTTCGGCTAGGCTGAGAGCCAGGTCAAAGGGGAACTCGATCGTCTCGATGGCGATGGCCCGCGAGGGCAACGCTGTGCGGCGGAGCAGCGCCTTGATGCTCTGGCGTGCGTGGTGGTTGAACATGGCCATCACCAGCGGGCGCACCCCTTCTAAAGCAGCCATGCCGTAGAACTCCGCCGCCAGCGCCCCCGTGGCGTGCAGAACGTACACCTCGGGCTCCAGGGGAGCCAGGCGCAGCACGGCGTCCACCAGTGCATCCACGGACCCCTCTCGCACTTCCTGCACAGGAGTGGATGGCTCCAGGGACCACAACGGCAGATGGACGGTGTAACTCACCCCTCGCGACCCCTTCAGGGCCTGCAGGCGCTGGATCGTCGGAAGCCCGAAACTATCCGGAAACAGCACGTTCAGGTCGGTGTTGAGTTCAATGAGGGTGAAGCCCAGATCGGCGAGGCGTTCGACCAGGGTGGCCACATCCAGGGAAGGCCAGGAGAATCCCTGCTGGGCCAGAGCCGGCGATGCCAGTTCCAGCAGCAGCGACCGTTGCAGCATCTCGATCCCGAAACGCAACATGATGTCCCCCTTAGCTATTCAGGACTTACGCAGTTAGGAGCACTTAAAGCCTTGCGAAGGTTGTCAGCTTGATTAGGCTGGCTTAATGATACCCTGTAGTCTCGATGTTGTCAACGAGGAACCCAACAGAACTTTAGCCACCGCTTTGATCAAACCTGGCTTCAGCTCTGTCGGCACTTTTGGGATATACCCTTCTACAGGAGAGAAACCCGGTTCCGGCGAAACCGGGTTTCTGATGCCAAACCTCACCCAGCCCGGGTCCTTCTGGAAGATTGATGACCCCCTCTTTCACCCGTAGAGCATTGCTGGCCAGATGGGTCATGAGA
>JBHIEC010000067.1:0-10974 GCA_046760425.1 Anaerolineae bacterium | reverse complement strand
TTGATCCCGAAATATCCCAGCCCGTGCAGGATCTCCTCCACCACCTGCTCGTGGGTCAGGTAATCGGTGTGGACCGTCCAGTCGGCGATGGCGTAGTAGGGCTGGCGGATCTCTTTAAGCCAGGTGATGCGCTCCAGGGGGTCAGGGCCGGCCAGCAAGGGACGGACGACGTCGGGCTCGTCCCGGGCCTCGGCCTCCTTCAGCCGCCGGTAGATGGTTTGCGGCTTGGCCTCCAGGCACACGACCCAACCCCGCTCCTGCATCAACTCCCGGTTCTCCTCGAAGAGGATGGCCCCGCCGCCGGTGGCGATGACCGTCCGCTTCCGGGCGCAGGCCCGGGCCAGGGCCTCCCGCTCCAACTCCCGGAAGCGATCCTCTCCATCCTGGGCGAAGATGTCGGGAATGGGTTTGCCGGCCATCTCTATGATCATGTCGTCGGTGTCCACGAAATCCCAGCCCAGCCGCTGGGCCAGCATCCGCCCCACCCTCGACTTGCCCGTGGTGCTGAAGCCGATGAGGATGACGTTCTCCTTCACTGGGACACGTACCTGTTCCCCTGCATGCAGAACCGCCAAGGCCTGCTCTTAGCCAGTTCGTCGCCCCGAACGCCGATCCGGGGCGTGGCAATGACAACGTCGTCGGCGACGTGCTCCCCCTCCTCGCGAACGCTCGCAGGACAACCCCCCAAGCTATCGGATGTCCCGAGCCCCCTGCGAGCGTTCGCGACCTCGATGAAGAGGACCTCGCCCGTGCACAGGTCGGCCCCGTTCAGGCTCAGATCAATGGCCAGGGCCTGGCAGAGCTTGGCCGGGCCGTTGGTCAACTGGTCATCGGGTCGGCCCGGGCGATGGGCCCGCATGACCTCGATCCCTTCCCGGGGCTCGATGGCGCGGATGAGCACAGCGGCGGGGAAGCCCTCGGCCTCGGTGACGGCATTGAGGCAGTGGTGCACGCCGTAAATAAGGTAAACGTAGGCGTGGCCCGCGGGGCCATACATCACCTCGTTGCGCGGCGTGCGGCCGACGGCAGCGTGGGAGGCCTTATCCTCCTCGCCAATGTAGGCCTCCACCTCCACGATGAGTCCGCTGAGTCGCTGTCCCTCGAGCACCCTCACCAGCCGCTGGCCCAGCAGCTCCCGCGCCACCTCCAGCGTGGGGCGCTCGTAGAAGTCCCGGTCCAGGATGTGCGCTTTGCTCCTCACTGCCCTCGCCCCAGGAAGATGGCCGTCAGGTAGGTCAGCAGGTGCATGATCCAGGTCGAAGCTGTGGACCTGGCAGCGTGCCGCGTCAGGCCGAAGACGACTGCTCCCAGATAGAGCTGGCTCAGGCGGCTGAGCCACATGGCGGGCGATGCCCCCTGGCCGTAGTAGAGATCGCTGGGCAGATGCCTCAGCCCAAAGAGGAGGGCCGGCAACAGGATGCCCACCCAGGCCCCGTACCGCTCCGTCAGTTCCGTTTGCAGGTAGCCCCGAAACATGGTCTCCTCGCCCAGGGTGGTGACGGCGATGAGGACGACGAGGATAAGAAGCAGCAGAACCAACTCAAGACGGCTGGCCGGCTGGATGCCAGCGCCGTATGAGAAAGGGGGGCCAAGCCCCACGTTGATGGCCAGAGCCGCAGCCATGCCCAGGGCGTAGCCCAGCACCCCCCAGCCCAGGGTGCTCCATCCTCGCCAGCGCCAGGCCAAGGCATCCCGCAGGCTTGTGGACCTGGCAGGCGACAGATAGCGCAGCGCCAGGAGGGGCAGGAGCAGGTTCAGCAGCATGGTGGATATCTCGCCCGCGAAGCCCGCATAGGGGCTGAATTGCAGATAGACCTTCCCCGTGAACAGATAGATCAGGCCGTGGGGTACGAAATTGGCCACGAGCCACACAGCCAGCATCAGCCCTAATCCCTGTCCCATAACCTTCTCTCTCCTCTGGCCGACAGTCCGCTAGATAGGTTCGCAGGGGATTCGTGTTGGCGGCTCTATTATACCGCTTTCGAGAGTCCAAGGCAAGGGGCATGTTCAGCGAAGCCCTGGCAGGCTTGCGCCTGCACTCCTTGTCCCCAACATGTTACGCCCCCTGTATCCCAAATGTAGGGGCAATCCCTTGCGGTTGCCCTGGGGGCCGGCGCAAGGTACAGCCCCTACAAAAATGGGACGTCAAGGCAACAGGACTTGACAATGCAGGGATATTGCGTATAATTTAAATGTCAAACTGAATACAGCCTAATTCCCGAAAGGGAAGCGGGGGAACCATTATAGTCCATTAGTCTAACAGTCCAGTGGACTAACTGGCCAAGGACTATGGACTAAGGGGGTGAATCTCGTCTCAGACGAGTAGGGGACATCTTCCAACCCGAACCCGTCAGCTAACCCCGTAGGCGGTAGGAAGAGGGATAGTGCAAGAGGCCGGGGCTCTATCGCTCTCGCCTCTTGTTATTCCCAGGCGGACGACATCCCCCGGGAGAGACTCAGGCTCCCCATATCCTTTGAGCAGGCAGGCCCTGAAAGTGCCGACCTGTTCCTCCTGTCTATTCTCCGAGGTGTGTCCCACTTGTATTCTTGTCGTCCGCATCCCTCACGCAAGGTAAACTTCATAGTAATGGCATGCGAGGCAAAGGCCCCTGGCCTGGCCCCTCTCCTGTGAGCGCCAAAGCAGGAGGAGCTCAGGGGACTGTAGTCTGGCCCTTTGCTGGTCAAGGGAGCCGCTGGAAGGTGCCTCTGCCCTCGCGTCATCAGTCAGGAGGAGGTGAAGCACATGAAAGGTGTGATCTTGGCTGCTGGTGATGGCACTCGGCTGGTCCCTCTGACCCTGGATCGCCCCAAGCCGCTGGTGCCTGTCCTGGGCCGCCCCTTGCTGGACTACACCCTCGACGCTTTCGTGGCCGCAGGGATCACCGATTTGGTGCTCGTGGTGGGCTACAAAGAGGAGATGATTCGGGCCTGGGTTGGTGATGGGCATCGCTACGGCGCCCAGGTGACCTATGTCTCCAACCCCAACTACGAACTGGAGAACGCCATCTCCCTCTACGCCGCCCGCGAGGCCGTCCCCGACCAGCCCTTCATCCTGTCCATGGCCGATCACATGATCTCCCCCCACATCCTGGCCCACCTGCTGGCCATGGAGGGCCATCACGACACCCTGTGTATTGATCGCCTGGCCTACGCCTTCTCTCAGGTGAACGATGCCACCAAGGTCTGGGTGGTGACAGATGGTCAGGGCGAGGCTGGCTTCATCACCCGTATTGGTAAGGAGATCAAACCCTGGAACGCTATTGACACAGGGGTGTTCCTCTTCACCCCAGCTATCTTCACGGCTATTGAGAGTCTACTGCGCGCGGGGGTGGACAACCCGAACATCAGTGCCAGCGTCACCCAGCTCATCGAGAGCGGGCATGGCCTGCGTGCTTGCGACGTCTCCGGGGCCTTCTGGCTGGACGTGGACACGCTGGCCGACCTACGGTATGCGGAGGCAGTCCTAAGGAGAAGGACAGGGCTCAGGCCCGGAGAGGATGGGGAACTGCCGCCAGTGAACGCGAGGTCTCTGCTCCGGCCGCGACATAGCCGTCCCTGGACCTTCAGCTTCGGGCTTTGGGCCGAGGAGTATGAACCATGAAAGTCGTAATCTTGGTAGACGACGGAGAGAACGCTCCGCCCAGGGCATTGGTCAGGCTGTGCGGCGTCCCTCTCGCCAGGAGGCTCCTGCATACGCTGAGGACCGTCGGCTTGAGGGAGGTTATCGTCGTCTCCGGCCGGGCCAGAGAGCTGGTTCGGCAGACCCTGGGCGACGGCAGGGACCTGGGCATGCACCTGATCTACCTGGAGAACGAAGCCGGAGAGGACTTTCCCGTCAGGCAATTGGAGGAACTGGTTGACGACAGGTTCCTGGTCATCGAGGGGAACTACGTCCTCGACGAGCGCATCGTGGCGGAGTTGGCGCGGCGGGATGAGACCACCATCGCTTACGACAGCCAAGCGGAGAGCCCGCAAGGGGTACAGGTCTTGGTCGAGGGCCAACAGGTCGTGCAGATGGGTCACGATCTGGAGCGGAGCAGTGGCCCGTACGTGGGCCTGGCCCTCTGCCAGGCGGAGGTGCTCGCCGCTCAATCGTTCCAGCCATTGATGGGTCCGGGCCCGCTGGGGGCACTTGCAAGGTGGTCCCAATGCCTGGCCCAGGTCGTCAAGAACCACCGGGTGGCTGCTCTGGATGTGGCGACGATCAACCCCTACGTGGCCGGGATGCGAAGGAAGCTGCGGCCCCTGTGGTTCAGGATTGACACGGAGGAAGACCTCAGGCACTGCCGGGAGGCGCTGATCAAGGGGACTCAGAAGAGGACCCTGGACCTCCTGGCCTGGCATTTTAACAGGCCCATAGAGAACTGGGTCCTGCGCCGCATCGCCGACCTGCCCATCACCCCTAACCAGATGACCATCCTCACCAATGTGGTCGCCTATGTGGTGACCTTCCTCTTTCTCAGCGGGCGGCTCCTACCTGGCTCGCTGCTGACCTTCGCCGTGAACGTGATGGACGGCCTGGATGGCAAACTGGCTCGGGTCAAAGGGATGAGCTCCAAGCTGGGCCACATCGAGCACTCCTTCGATCTCTTGTACGAACAGTCCTGGTACATGGCCTTTGCCTGGGCCCTCTTTGCCCGCACAGGGGGTCTGCTGCCCCTGGCCCTGGGCTTCATCGCCCTCCTGTTCGATTCTTTCGCCCGGCACGTGTCCATGCAATTTAAACAGGTGACGGGCATATCCCTGGCCGATTATGCCCCCTTCGATCGCCTCTTCCGCAGGTTCGACGGCCGACGGAACATCTATACCATCTACATCCTGCTGGGGGTGATCCTCAGGGTACCTCTCTATGCCCTGATGGCCATGACCAGCCATGCTATCCTGACCTCGGCTGTGTACGCCTACCGGGCAGCCAGGCATTTGCGTGCCGCGGACCAGGGGGTCATACCCGAGCAGTCCACCTTGTAGCTCGGCGAGGGCCAGGGCTGACGCTGCTGGAGGTCGGCTCCATCTGAAGAAACTATAGATGTTCAGATAATGTTTTGGGGTAGGGGCACCCCTTGCGGGTGCCCTGGGCAGGTGCAAGACCTGCCCCTACCACAGATCTTTTTCTGAATGTCTATAGCACTTGGCGGGGATGAAGACCGCTTCCTTCATCCCCGCCTTGGCGGATCCTTTTCCGTCGTACCCCTCCCCTGCTTCAATGGGAGGCAAGCCGGGTCATTCCCGCAGAAGCTTCACGAACTCATCGTGATGCTTCTGCTCGTCCACCAGGATGTCCTCCAGCATGAGGGCTGTGCCCATCTCGCCCGCTGTCTCCGCCTCCTTGATGCGCTGGGCGTAGTCAGCCAGGGCCCCCTTCTCCGCCTCCAGATCATACTGGAGCATCTCCCGGATGGACGTGCTCTGCTGGATGGGCCGTGGCTCGACGGTGGGGATGCCGCCCATGCCCACAATGCGCTCCGCCAGGGCCTTGGCATGCTTCATCTCATCCTCAGCGATGTCCTCCAGGAGCTCGGAGATGGGCAGGCGGTTGAGCCCCAGCACCACGTAGGAGTGCTGCAGGTACTGGACGATGGCCTGCAGCTCCCCCGCCAGGTCCCTGTTCAGGGCCTCCATCAACTCTTCGTTGGTCACGGGTTTCACCTCCTTGCAGTTTTGAGAGCCCTTGCCCACAAAGGGGCCCAAGCCCATTGTACCACCAAAGGGGCGGGGAGTCAATTGGTTCTCTCCTCCAAGGCATCGAGTCGCCGATCAACGTCGCCAGCCAGCTTGCGGTACACTTCCTCGGAGATTATCCCCCGCCTCAGCAGATCCTGCAGGGCGCCTCGCTCGGCTCGCAGGGCTTCCCGTCGGGCCTCCAGGAGCTCCTGCTGCTCCAACTCCTCGTGCTCCTGGTAGAGCTGGTGGATCCCCTCAGAGAGCTGTTGCCCCAACAGGCGGTACTCGTTGTTCAGCTCCCGCCAGATGGGGTCGGAGAGGAGGCCGTCCTCGTTCATCCGCTGCAGGCGGCGCCAGGCAGCCTGCATGGCGTAGAGCTTGCCCCACCTGATCTCGTACTCCGCCGCCTTCTCGTGGCGTTCCATCAGGCCCAGCCGCCGTAGCAGGGGGCGCATCGTCGTGCCCTGGCCCACCAGGGTGAAGAACACTACGCCGAAGGCCGTCACCCGGAGCAACTCCCGCCATGGCCCCAGCTCCGGGGGCAGGCCGAGGGCCAGGGCCAGGGCGATGGCCCCCCTCAGGCCTCCCCAGACCAGGATGTGACGCCAGGCGAGGGGGAGGGGGCGGAACAAGCGATGGATGGGGAGGGAAGTCAGGTAGACCACCGTGACGCGGGCCACCAGCACGGCCCCGATGCCCCAGAGGACGGGATGAGCATACTGGAGGAGCCGGGGCAGGTTGATCTGGAGGCCGATGAGAAGGAAGACCAGGGAGTTGGCGATGAAGGCCAGGTACTCCCAGAACTGGGCCAGCACGATCTTGGTGGTGGGCGACATGCCGATGGACGCCCCGTAGTTGCCCAGGACGATGCCGGCTGTGACCACAGCGATGACCCCGGAGATGTGGACCTGCTCCGCCATCAGGTAGACCCCATAGGCCAGGATGGTGGTCAGGGTGATCTCGATCAGGTAGTCGTCAATGCGCTGGATGAGGAGGGAGAAAAGATAGCCTGCGGCGATGCCCAGGGCTGCTCCCCCGAAGGCCACCCGGACAAAACGCCACACGCTCTCACCTGGCTCGAACTGGCCGGTGAGGACGATGGCCAGGATGATGTTGAACAGGACGATAGAAGTGCCGTCGTTGAAGAGGCTCTCCCCCTCCATGATGCAGGACAACCGCCGTGGGGCGCCCAATTCCCCGAAGATGGCCAGCACAGCCACCGGGTCCGTGGCCGAGATGAGGGCCCCGAAGAGGAGAGTCACCGCCAGGGGCAGGCCAATCGCCAGGTGAAGGATCCCGCCGATGATGAGGGTCGAGAGCAGGACGCCGGGGATGGCCAGGGTGGCGATGGTGCTGAAGTTCTCCCACAGGCTCTCAAAGTCCAGGTGAAAGGAAGCCTCGAAGAGGAGGGCGGGCAGGAAGGTGACCAGGATGAGGTGGGGGGTCAGCTCGACCTGAGGGAAGGCACCCAAGACCCCGATGAGGAGCCCAAAGAGCACCAGGGCGATGGTGTAGGGCAGGCGCACCCAGCGCACCAGGATCGCCACCAGGGAGACGACGAGCAGCAGAAAGATGACGACGGTTTCGTCAGCTAGACCTTCCATTGATCAATACCTCACCAACAGATAGACCGTGGAGATGAGCAGAATGATCACCGTCACCGGTGCGCCCACTTTAAAGAAATCCTTGAAGGTCAGGGGATAGCCGGCCCGATCGCTGATGCCGGCGGTGATGATGTTGGCTGCAGCGCCGATGACGGTGGCGTTGCCGCCCAGGCAGGTGCCCAGGGCCAGAGCCCACCACAGGACATTGTTCTCTGCACCCGGGATGGTGTGGTTAAGGTAAGCCGTCACCGGCAACATGGCGGCGGCGAAGGGGATATTGGCCACGATGGCTGAGCCAACGGCCGGCACCCACAGGATGAGCAGCACGGCCACGGCGAGGTTGTCCCCCGCCAGGCCCTTGATGGCCTCGGCTACCACCTGGATGACCCCCACATCCTGCAGGCCCCCCACCAGGATGAACAGGGCCATGAAGAAGACCAGGGTCGTCCAGTCCACCTCAGAGATCATGCGGTGGATGTCGGGCCGCACCCAGACCAGGAGGACCGTGGCTCCGATGAGGGCGGCCACGGCGGGTGGCATGTGGAAAATGTCGCCGATGAAGAAAAGGACGATGGTCAGCACGGCCACTATCGCTGAGCGGCGCAGCAGCGGCGGATCGGTGATGCGGGAGGTCGCAGCCACGTGGGCGATGAGGGCCGCTGAGGGTTCCACCGGGGCCTGGGCATAAGCCCTGCGATAGATGAACCACATCATGACGATGAAGACGGCGATGAGGACGACGACCAGGGGGGCCAGGTTCCACAGGAAAGGGGCGAAGCCCAGCCTGGCGTAGGAGCCGATGAGGGTATTGGGCGGGTCGCCGATGAGGGTGGCCGTGCCGCCGATGTTGGAGGCCAGCACCTCGGGCACCAGGAAGGCCAGGGGGTCCATCCCCAGCACCAGGGCTATCTCGATGGTCACCGGAGCCATGAGGAGCATAACGGTCACGTTGTTCAGGAAGGCTGAGGCCACGGCGGTGATGAGGATCAGGGTCACCGCCAGAGGCCAGGGCCGGCCCCGGGCCAGGCGATAGGCGGCGAAGGCCAGCCACTGGAAGACCCCTGTACCGGCCATGATAGCCACAAAGATCATCAGGGCCAGCACCAGGAAGATCACGTTGAAGTCAATGTGGTGCATGGCCCGCTCGAAGTTGAGGATGTGGAAGTCGGCGTGGTTGCTGCCCACAATGTAGGTGACGGCCAGGAGGGCCACCGCGCCGGCCAGGGCGGCCGTGGTCTCGTGCATGGCCCGGAGGGAGATGAGGGCAAAGACGACCAGAAAGACGCCAGCGGTGATGAAAAAGGCGGCGTTGAAGACCCGGGGCAGGACGATGGGCCGGGCCTCCACGTAGTAGTGATCCCCGGCGCGGGCAATCTCCCGGGCCTGCAGGCCCTGGCGCGTGGTGCGGTAGGTGGAGCCATTCACCTCCACCGCGGCCCGGATCCGCCCGCGGCTGATGGCCTCAGCCGTCGAGCGGGGCAGCCGCACCTCCAGAATGTAAGAGCCATCAACGAAGGTCTCGAAAGTGTCCGTCTCCTCACCATCGGGGGTCAGAAGGGTGAGCTGTTGTCCACCAACAAAGATCTGTACCTGGGCGCCGGGGACAGCCAGGCCCTGGGTGTTCACCACCCGGCCCAGCACGGTCAGGGTCACCTCCTCTTCGTCCTCCTGGGCCAGGACGGGGGAAAGGCCAACGAAGAGGAAGAGAGCGACCAGGAGAGCTGATCGCGCTATCCGCTCTTTAATGGACATAGTGTGAGCTCCCTTGCCAGCTATACGATCACCACCTCGACTCCCGTCTCCCGCTGGATCTCGTCGGCGAAGGATTGGAGAGCTTCCGGGATGAAGGCACTGGTCTCCCCGGCTGGCCGCCCCAACACCACCAGGGTGGCCCCCTCCTCCACGGCGGCTGCTTTGATCTCCTGGCGGACCCTCCCCTCGCGACAGATGGTCTGGGCCTCCACCCCTTGCCGGGCCGCCCGCTCCTGAGCCATGGCCAGCAGGAACTCTCCCATCTTCCCGATGCCACCCTCGATGTCCACCACGATGGGGGCTGCTGTCTTTTCTAGGAAGGTCAGGTCTACCACGTAGAGGAACACCAGCTCATCGCCTCGCTCCTTGGCCAGGGCGATAGCCGCGTCCTGGGTGCGGTAGCTGGCCTCACCACCTCGGGTGGCGCACAGGATCTTGCCCATGGTTTCCCCCTTTTCGTCATTGGAGGTACAACTCGCCTGCGGCGTAGACTCAGTACTCCGCAAGCATGCTTTAAAGGGGCGGCGAGGACGCCGCCCAGTAGCTTGCGCTCGTAGGTGGCGTAGACTACACCTTCCCCACCGCCAGCATGTAAATGGCCGCCTCGTGCTCGCCGTCCACCCCCAGCAGCTCGTTGAGGGGGTCGTCCAGGAAGGCGCCCACGGCGCAGGCGCCCATGCCCATGGAGGTGGCCGCCAGGTAGACGTTCTGGCCCAGGTGGCCTGCCTCCAGCAGAGCGTAGCGGTAGGTCCGCTCCTGGTACTTCCACCGCAGCCGCTGGAAGATGGCGGTGAAGACCAGCACCAGGTTGGCCTGCCCCAGGAACTCCTGGACCAGTCCGTGGCGGACGATCTCCCCCCGCAGGTCGCCGGCTCGTAGCTTCTCCAGGGCGTGGTCCCGTACAGCGTAGTGGTAGAGGCCCGGCTCCAACCCCTCCACCCGATGGATGACCGGGTAGATCTCGATGGGATAGAGGGCGCCGGCCGAAGGTGCCGCCCGCAGCTTGAGCCCCCAGCGCTCGGCGGTGATGCCGTCCGTGTAGTGGAGCAGCCGCGAGAGCTCCTCCAGGGTCACGGGCTCGCCGGAGTAGTCCCGCACTGAGCGGCGGCGCTGGATGGCCTCTTCGGTGTACAGACCCCGGAAGTCCCCGGGTGGGGGCAGAGGGATCTGCTCCGCCCAGGCGTACTCCTTGTACAGGGCTGGCTGGCGGCCCCAGTTGGCCACCGTGCCCAGCAGGCTCCGCAGGCTGGGCTTGCTCCACTGGTGGTAGGCCACCCCCACGTCGGCGCCGTAGGGCAGGGATGGACCTGGCCGGGTCCAACGGCCGGCCAGGAAGCCACCCACACCCCCTACCAGCAGGCCCACGAAGCCTCGCCGGGACAGCGGCGCATGCATCGCGACCGCCGACCACGGACCGCCGACCGCTGCAGTCTGTTGCCGTCGGCCGTCGGCAGTCCGCGGTCGTTTACCCAGTCGTCCCCGGGCATAGGCCAGCAGCCGTCCGCCCCGCAGGTAAACGTGGGCCAGGGCCAGGAGGGCCAGGGTGTAACCGGCGTACTTATGGGGGACGAACTCGTTCAGGTCCCATAGGTCCGACACCAGGCCGGTGGTAGCAACCACCGTGGCCACGACCAGCAGCCCGGCGCTGACCACAAAGCTCAAATCTCGTTTCCGCATGCTTCCTCCCCACAGTATCTGTTTACCGCCCCGTAACGCTCAAATTAACCACCAAGGCACGAAGACACAAAGGGAAAAGAAGATGAACAATGTACCGTTGATCAAACATGGCATTAAGACTAGTACCTCTGCTACAGAGGGGCGTCCTCGCCCCGTGGAATACCTATTCCACAGGGCCCGCCCTGTTCCAGGTGCTCCTCACCGCCCAAGGCGGGGCGGTGACAAGTGGTCACGCTCGCTTGTCTCATGGCCAGCTTTTTCCCCAAACCCTGACAAGCGG
>JBHIEC010000066.1:0-11046 GCA_046760425.1 Anaerolineae bacterium | reverse complement strand
TCACCCGCTCGCCCATCAAGCCCAAGGCGTACAAGATGATGTTGGGAGACAATTCCAAAGTTGGCATACTTTAAGGAGAAATCGCCCAGGCCGTCGAAGCCTTCCACGAAGCGGAGGCCATCTTCCAGGAGCTTGGGGTGACCGTCTGGGCGGATCGGTGCCGGGAGATCCTGGCGGCGCTCCAGCAGCCCAGCGAGGGATCGTAGCTTTCTCGATTGAACCTTGCGAAGGTTAAGTGAAGAACGAATGTCCCGATTTCCGGTGGTCTCCCCCTTGAGTGTTGTTAGGTTGGCGGTGCCTGAATATGACATCGAATTCTGAGGATTGAACGAATTCGGCGTTGCTAATTCGGTAAATCCCTCCCATTCGTTGTCATATTTCGCAGACCAACACTCACCAACACTCTACAGGGAGACTACCCGATTTCCAGGGCTATCTCTAACCTTCGCAAGGTTGGCATGGATTACCAAAGAGTCTCGGAGGAAGAAGCCACATGCATCGCATGCTAATCACTGGCGGAGCCGGCTTCATCGGCTCCAACTTCACCCGCTACATGCTGGAGAAGTATCCGCACCTGAAAATTGTGGTCTACGACAAGCTCACGTACGCTGGCAACCTGGCCAACCTCAAGGATGTCGCTGAGCGCTTCGCCGACCGCTACACCTTCGTGCGGGGCGACATCTGCGATGCTGCTCTGGTGGAGCAAGTAGTGCGGGAGCACAAAATAGATGCAGTGGTGAATCTGGCCGCTGAGACGCACGTAGACAGGTCCATCATGGCCGCCGACGCCTTCATCAAGACCGACGTCTACGGCACGTACGTGCTGCTGGAGGCGGCCAGGAAGTGCGGACTGAGAATGCACCATTGTTCGACGGATGAGGTCTACGGCCAAGTGCTCGAGGGCTCCTCGAAAGAGATGGACCCTCTTGTCCCCCGCAGCCCCTACGCGGCTAGCAAGGCCGGCGCCGACCTCCTCATCCACGCCTACCACGTCACCCACGGGGTTCACGCCACCATCACCCGGGGAAGTAACAACATCGGCCCATTTCAATATCCCGAGAAAGTGGTCCCCCTCTTCATCACCAACGCCATTGACAACCTCCCCCTGCCCCTCTACGGCGACGGCCGGCAGCAGCGGGACTACCAATACGTCCTGGATCACTGCGAGGCCATTGACCTGGTGCTGCAAAAGGGTCAGCCGGGCGAGGTCTACAACGTGGGGACCGGGGTGGAGACCTACAACATTGACATGGCCCGCGCCATCCTCGACCTGCTGGGCAAACCCTATAGCCTCATCCAGCACGTGGAGGACCGCCCAGGCCACGACCGCCGCTACGCTCTCGACTGCTCCAAGCTCCAGGCTCTGGGCTGGACCTCGCGCCACACCTTTGAGGAGGCACTGGAGAAGACCGTGCGCTGGTACGTGGAGAACGAGTGGTGGTGGCGCAAGATCAAATCCGGTGAGTATGCTGAGTATTATCGTCGGCAGTATGGGAATCGCCAACTCCTTTCTGACTAGCACTCATAGCTCAGCAGCACTTCCGGAGGATGCAGAAAGCCCCTGGCGATCACCGAAGATCCACCAGGGGCTTGTTTTTGCCAAGCGAACAGCCAGGTTTCTATCAAGTTAAAGACTTGCGAAAGTTTCTGTCTGGGGCTGGCGGCCAACCTTCGAAGGCATTGAGTCCTGTTATTTAGGCTGGCTAGGTCCCGTTGGTGACCAGGTCTTCCATGGTTGTCCGCTCTAAGACCTCCAACATTTTCGCCTGAGCCTCGTCCATAACGTTGTAGAGGGAGCAGCTTCCCAGGCGCTCACATCCCTGTCGGCCATCCAGGCAATTGACCAGGGCGATGGGGCCCTCGATGGCCTCGATGATCTCGCGCAGGGTGATCTGGCTCGGCTCCCGGGCCAGGGAGAATCCCCCCTTGGCCCCGCGATGGGAGACCAGCAACCCCCTCTTGGCCAGGTCCTGAAAGATCTTGGCCAGATAGCTCTCCGGGATGTCCTGGGCCTGGGAAATCTTGTTGATGAGGGTGATGGTGCCCGGTGGCTGTCCGGCCAGATACATCACCCCCAGAATCCCGTATTCGCTGCCGCGTGTCAGGCGCATAGCTGTCCCTCCTTACCTCATACCCCTCTGGTACACACGTCGCCTGATCTCCAATTCAGGTGGGTCAGAGTCCTTTTATCCCGTTCCTGCAAATATCGTACCACACCAAGGTCCAAATCCGGTCCAAATCGGGTCAAATCTTGGTCTGAATCTCTAGAAAAACCCCTGGGCCAGAGGGCGTCGCGACGAGAAAAGCCGCCTGCGCGCAGGCGGCTTTTATATATGCCCCTTCAGGGAGCAGGGCTCAGATAACTGTTTGTCCTCCTTCAGCTCTTCTGGAAGCTGTAGCCGAAGCCGCGCTCGGTGATGATGTACTCCGGGTTGCTGGGGTCCTTCTCCAGCTTCTGCCGCAGATACCAGATGTAACGCTTGACGTAGCCCGTGTCGCTCGTGTACTCATAGCCCCACACCTGGGTCAACAACTGCTCGTGGGACAGGACCCTCCCGGCGTTCTCCACCAGACAGGCCAGCAGGCGGAACTCGGTGGGCGTCAGGTCCACGGGCTTACCCTGGCGCGTGACCCGCCGGTTGTCAATGTCAATCACCAGGTCGCCAGCCACGTGAACGTTGGGCTTCTTGGAAGGGGGCGGCTGCTTGGTACGATGCAGCACGGCCCCCACGCGGGCTGTCAATTCGGCGAAGCTGAAGGGCTTGGTCACGTAGTCATCCACACCGTATTTGAAACCCTTGATCTTGTCCGCTTCCTCGTCCTTGGCTGTGAGCATGATGATGGGGATCTGGGAGATCTCCCGGATGCGGGAACAGGTCTCCCAGCCATCCATGCGAGGCATCATCACGTCCAGGATGATCAGATCCGGGCGGTGGTGGTACATCTGCTGCAACCCGGCCAGGCCATTGGTGGCTGTGATAACCTGGTAGCCAGCCTTCTCCAGGGACTGCTGCAGCAGGTTCAGCAGTGTGGTGTCGTCGTCAATGACCAGGACTTTTTCCTTAGCTCTCATTGCCGGATCCTTTCCGCAGGGATGTCCACCAGCCGACGGGCCTTCTCGGCCGTGGCGGCCAGGGGCAGGGTGAAGCTGAAGGTGGACCCTTTGCCCACGGTGCTTTTGACCCAGATCCGCCCGCCCTGGGCCTCTACCAGCTTCTTGGCGATGTAGAGCCCCAGACCGTAGCCGTACGTCTCCCGAGCGTCGCCGCGATCCACGCGGTGGAACTTGTCGAAAATCTTGTTCAGCTCCTTCTTGGGGATGCCCAGCCCGGGATCGGTCACGGAGATCACTAGCTCCCCGTCCAGCTCCTGGGCCTCCAGGACGATCAGGCCGCCCTCAGGGGAGTACTTGACGGCATTGTCCAGCAGGTTTGTGAGGATCTCCTCCACCCGATCCTCATCCCCCCACACGGGAGGCAGGTTGTCTCTGCCAGGCAGGTGGAACTGGTGGAGAGCAGTCCTGGCCTCCAGGTTCTTGACCACCCGCTCCATGAGGGGCAGGATATTCAGGGCACGACGGTGCAGATGCAGGCGCTTGGACTCCATGCGGGACACGTTAAGGATGCCCTGCACCAGCCTGGTTAGGCGGTTGGTCTGGTCGGCCACGATGCTCAGCATCTCACGACAGGTGTAGGTGGGGTTGTCACACGCCCCCCGCATCAACTCGATGGAGCCGCTGATGTTGGTCAGGGGTGTTCGCAGTTCGTGGGATACCATGGACACGAAGTCGGATTTCAGGCGGTCCAGTTCCTTGAGCTCTTCATTGGCCCGCTGTAACTCCTCGTTTCTGGCCCGTAGCTCCCGGTAGGCTGACTCCAGCTCCTTGGTCCGCTGGGCCACCCGGGCCTCCAGTTCGCGATTGAGCCTGCGGATCTCCTCCTCCACCTTCTTCTTGACCGTGATGTCTCTCAATATGGCTGAGCGCCCGATCACCTTGCCGTCCCTGTCGGTGAGCAGGGTCATGGTCAGGTCCACGATGACCCGCCGACCGTCCTTGGTGATCCTCTCCGTTTCATAGTTCCTGACGAACCCCATTTCCTCGGCGCTCTTAGCGAGCAGTTCCAACTCCCCTTTCTGCTTCAATTCCTCCGGCACCAGGACGCTGAAGTGCTGCCCGACGATCTCATCCTCCTGATAGCCGAAGATCAGCTCGGCCCCCCTGTTCCAGGACTGGATAATGCCCTGGGCGTCGAGGCTGATGATAGCGTCGGCCGAGGCGGCGGTGATGCTGGCCAGATGTTGTTCATGCTCCCGGATCTTCTCTTCCACTCTCTCCCTCTCGGCCAGATTGCGGGCGATCCAGGACAGCGTCCACCAGGTGAGGATAGGCCCGCCGAACCCATAGGCCAGGATGCCCGAGGCGAGGCGCATGGCGGAGCCCCACTGATCAATGACGAAGGTCTCGAATATCTGGTGGCTTATGACTACCAGGAAGATGAGGAGGGGAAGGGCCCATCGGAGCAGGGAGATGGTTTCAATCAGCCGCTTCTTATCCCAATTCATCTCTGTGCCCTCCTTTCAACGCTTATATTATACCAGATAAAAGGGAGAAAAACAAGTGGGATTTGAGCTTGACAAGGGCGGCGAGATAGGGTAAAATAGAATAGGCCCGCGAGGCGCTAGCCGAGGTAGCTCAGTTGGTAGAGCACGCGGCTGAAAACCGCGGTGTCCCCAGTTCGATTCTGGGCCTCGGCATTGGCAGATAGCAAATGGCTGATAGTCATCTACCATCAGCTATCAGCCTGTTCGGCGACGTAGCCAAGTGGTTAAGGCAGGGGTCTGCAAAACCCCGATCGCCGGTTCGAATCCGGCCGTCGCCTTTCTATGGCTTGTGGCGTATGGCATATGGCTTAACACGCAGAAATCTCCGCGACCATATGCTATCGGCCATAAGCCATAGGCTTTTATTGGGGCGGTGGCGGAACGGCAGACGCTGCGGACTTAAAATCCGCTGGAGGAAACTCCGTGTGGGTTCGAATCCCACCCGCCCTATCTGAGACCCCAGCGGTTCGGCTTCCTCAGCGTGCTGGCCCTGACGGGGCTGCTGCACTACATCCCCCTCCACCTGGCCTGCACCTTCACCATGGGGCTGGGCTTCGTGGCCGTCCAGGGCTTCGGCGTGCCCTTGATCTTCCATGAGGCGATCACCCCAGGCCAATGGCTGGGAACGGCCCTCATCGCCGGGGGATTGCTATGGTTCCGCTAAGCCGATAGGGGCGTTGCCCCACAGAGGCTGGGAAGTGATCGGCACTATAGTCAGGGTGGCAATCTCCGCACTGGACGCGCTGTTACGGCGGCTGTACCATGTCCAGGAGTTCACCCAGGAGGAGGACTGTATTCTACGCCTCGCCCCTGGGCGGAGCGATCGAGAGATCACCCTCTCCGATGGGACACGGGTGGCCAGGGGTGAAGCCATCGGGATACTGCATTTCTGGAACGAGCACATCCCGCTCATGCCTATAGAGGGGCCGGATCTGGGCTGGGGGATAAAGTTCTATCGCCAGTTGCTCAAGTCCCTCCAAGCCCTGGCCGTGTACGTGGAGAGCGAGCCGCAATTCAAAGAGCTTCGGGCCTTCCGGGGGGAGACGGCTTTCGTTTTCACAGAAGGGCTGGAGCAGTATGAGAGGGTGTTCGGGCGACTGGGCTTCGATTTTGTAGCCCGGGATGAATCTGCCGGGAAGATGAAGCACTTCGGGGAATTCTGGGAGAACTTCTACGTCTGGGCTCTGATCTGGGCCTTCAATCCCGGCAGCCTGAGGGGGAAGGATCTTTTCCGCCTACAACGTTGCCAGATATGGATCTCTCGTCAGGTTCTGCTCGAACGATACGGATCAAATCACGAGGAGGGGTGAGATATGGAGATCAAAAAGGTTGGCGTGGTGGGCTGCGGGCTGATGGGCTCGGGCATCGCCGAGGTCTGCGCCCGCCACGGCTACCCCACGGTGGTGCGGGAGATCAACGACCAGTTCCTGCAGAAGGGGCTGGAGCGCATCAAGAAGTCCATGAGCCGGGGGGTGGAACGGGGTAAGCTATCCCAGGAGGAGATGGAGGGGGCTCTGGGTCGCATCGTCGGCACCACCGACATGCACGCCTTCGCCGACTGCGACATCGTCATCGAAGCCGTCATCGAGAACATGGAGGAGAAGAAGCGGGTCTTCGCCCAACTGGACGACATCTGCCCACCCCATGCCATCCTGGCCAGCAACACCTCCTCCCTGTGCATCACCGAGATGGCCTCGGTCACGAAGCGGCCCGATAAGGTGCTGGGCATGCACTTCTTCAACCCTGTGCCGGTGATGAAGCTCCTGGAGATGGTGCGCACCATCCTCACCAGCGACGAGGCCTTCGACACGGCCAGAGCCTTCGGCGAGGGGCTGGGCAAGACGGTCGTGGTGGCCAAAGACACGCCAGGCTTCATCGTCAACCTGCTGCTCATCCCCTACATGCTGGACTGCGTCCGTGCCCTGGAGAATGGCGTGGCCACCAAGGAGGACATTGACACCGCCATCAAGCTGGGGCTCAACCACCCTATGGGACCTTTTGCCCTCCTGGACCTCGTCGGGCTGGACACCACCCTCTTCATCGCCGACGCCATGTACGAGGAGTTCAGGGATCCCCGCTACGCCGCCCCACCCCTGCTGCGGCGGATGGTGCTGGCTGGACGGCTGGGCCGCAAGGTGGGCAAGGGGTTTTACGACTACGGTAAGCGATGAGGGGAGCGTAACACGTTGGAGATATGGAGTGCAGGCTTCGTCCTGAGGGCTTCCGCTGAGCGCTTCGCACTGAACGCTCAGCGGAACCGTCAGCCGAAGCGCTCAGCCCGAAGGGCGCGAGCCTGCGGACTTGCGTTCGCACCGCGCAATTGCCGGTTTGACGGGATTGGCCTTTTGGAGTATAATATCGCCAACTTGGAACCCGGAAAGGCGACGACGGAGAGAGTAGGCTGTGTCGAGCCTGGTGGGAGGGCTCGACGGTGTGGAGGCCGACAGGGAGAGGGGGTCGTGGACTGGAAGCCCCCTTCGGTGGAAGCCAGCCGAAGTTCACTCCCGAGCCGGATGGGGGAAAGCAGGGATCAGTGACCAGGGGATAGCGATCAGGCCATGAGTTGGCTGTGACCAACCCCTGATCACTAACTGATTCCTGACAAGTAGTTCATCCCGGAGGCCCACCGTTAACGGGGCAGCCAATCGCCGATGGGCCCGACGCAGGGCTGGTCGGCCGTTGGTGGAATGAGTGCCGGTCAGCCGATTAAACTGATCAGGCTAACAGCCAAATCGGTTGACCGGAAGCAGGGTGGTACCGCGGAGCGACGACAGTTGCCGACTTCGTCCCTGAAGTCGGCAACTGTTTTTGGTTACCCAGCAAGGGGTGAAGGAGAACCAAGAATGCTAAAAGAATTAAACGAACTAGAGGAACAGGCCCTTCAGCGCCTGGAAAGCGTGACCGACCTGACGGCACTGGATGCCTGGCGTATCGAGTACCTGGGCAAGAAGGGCGCCCTCACCCGCCTCCTGCGGGGCGTGGGCAGGCTGCCACCTCAGGAGCGGCCCCTGGTCGGTCGGAGGGCTAACGAGGTGAAGGCCGCCCTAGGGGCCGCCTACGAGGCCCGGGTCGAAGCCCTCAAGCGGGAGGAGCTGGAGAGGGCGCTGGAGGAGGAGCGGATTGACGTGACCCTGCCTGGCCGCCCAGTGGGTCTGGGACGCCTGCATATCAGCACCCGGACCCTGCGGGAGATCTACGCCATCTTCGCCGAGATGGGCTTTCAGGTTTTTGAAGCGCCGGAGGTGGAGACGGATCTCTACAACTTCGAGCTGCTCAACATGCCCCCGCATCACCCGGCGCGGGACATGTGGGACACCTTCTACATTGACGATGAGCGCCTGCTGCGCAGCCACACCTCGCCAGGCCAGATTCACGCCATGCGCCAGTACTGCCCTGAGCCCATCCGCGTCATCCTGCCCGGCAAGTGCTATCGCCATGAGCAGGTCACCCCGCGCTCAGAGTTCATGTTCCACCAGGTAGAAGGGCTGGCCGTAGGGAAGCACATCACCATGGCCGACCTGAAGGGTGTGCTTATCGAGTTTGCCCGTCAGATGTTCGGCCCGGAGCGGCAGGTGCGCTTCCGGTGCAGCCACTTCCCCTTCACCGAGCCCAGCGCCGAGGTGGACATCGTCTGCATCCTCTGCGACGGCCAGGGCTGTCGGGTCTGCAAGTACACCGGCTGGCTGGAGATCCTGGGCTGCGGCATGGTCCACCCCTACGTGCTACGCAATGGCGGCTATGACCCCGATATCTATAGTGGCTACGCCTTCGGTATGGGCCCCGAGCGCATCGCCATGCTCAAGTACCGCATTGATGACATCCGCTGCTTCTTCGCCAGCGACCTGAGGTTTCTGGAGCAATTTTAGTAAGTAGCAAGTAGACAAGGAGTTCCTTGTTTACTTGTCTACTGCGGTGAGGAGAGACAACCATGCGCGTACCGCTTTCATGGCTCAAGGAATACGTAGACATCACCCTGCCCGTCGAGGAATTGGCCGAGCGGATGACCATGGCCGGCCTGGAGGTGGCGGCCACGGAGCGGGTAGGGGCTGAATGGGATCGGGACAAGCTGGTGGTGGGGCAGGTCGTGGAGGTGAAACCCCACCCCAACGCCGACCGGCTGGTCATCGCCATGGTGGACGATGGCAGGGGGAAACCCCTGGTGGCCGTGACGGGTGCCCCCAACGTCAAGGTGGGTGACCGGGGCCTGAAGGTCCCCTTCGCCCGCCTGGGGGCGACGCTGATTGATGGCCACAGCGAGGAGTACCGGCTGTTCACCGTCCAGCCGGCGGTGATCCGGGGCATGGCCTCGGAGGGGGTGGTCTGCTCCGAGAAGGAACTGGGCCTGTCCGACGACCACACAGGCGTCATGATCCTGGACGACGACGCGCCGGTAGGCATGTCCCTGGCCGACTACCTGGGCGACGTGGTCCTGGACCTGGATCTGACGCCCAACCTGGCCCGCTGCCTCTCCATGATCGGGGTGGCGCGGGAGGTGGCGGCCCTCACGGGCCAGAAGCTGCGGGTCACGCCGCCGGAGATGACCGCCCTGGGGCCACCCATCGAGGGCCAGATCGAGCTGGAGATCGCTGATCCAGACCTGTGCCCCCGCTACAGCGCCACGCTGATCAGGGGCGTCCAGATCGGCCCCTCGCCCCGCTGGATGCAGCGGCGGTTGACCCTGGCCGGCATGCGCCCCGTCAACAACATCGTGGACATCACCAACTACGTCATGCTGGAGTGGGGCCAACCTCTCCACGCCTTCGACTACGACAGGCTGCCGCAGAAGCGGATCGTGGTGCGGCGGGCGCGGCCCGGTGAGTCCATCACTACCCTGGACGGTGTGCACCGCGCCTTGACCGAGGACATGCTCCTCATCACCACAGGGGAGGAGCCAGTGGCCATCGCCGGGGTGATGGGTGGCGCGAACACCGAGGTGGGGGCCTTCACGAAAAACATCCTGCTGGAATCGGCCAACTTCGACTTCATCAGCAACCGGCGCACAGCCCAGGCCCTGAAGCTGCCCAGCGAGGCCTCCGCCCGCTTTGGGCGGGGCGTGGACCCAGAGCTGACCATCCCGGCCGTGAAGCGGGCCAGCGAGCTGATGCGCGTCCTCGCCGGCGGCACCATCGCCCGGGGCATCGCTGACGCCTACCCGCGCAAGCCCCCCGTCAAGCACATCGAGCTGACCACGGCTGAGGTGGAGCGCATCCTGGGCATGGAGGTGAGCATCGAACGGATCACGCGTATCTTGAAGTCCCTGGAATTTGAAGTCGAGATGGTCCAAGATCAAAGTGGGGAAGGCGTAGGACCTCGGACCTCGGACTTTGGACTACTTGTCACCGTCCCATCGCATCGTCTGGACGTCTCCATCCCCGCCGATCTGATCGAAGAGATCGCGCGGATCATCGGCTACGACCACATCCCGGCCACCCTCATGGACGATACCCTGCCGCCTCAGCGGCGCAACCGGGCCCTGGAGGGGGAGGAGCGGGTGCGGGACATCCTGGTGGGCTGCGGGCTGACGGAGGTTATCACCTACTCCCTGACCAACCCCCAGAGCGAAGCCAGGCTGTACCCCCTCCCTGCCGAAGCACCGACACCCGACTACATCCGGCTGACCAACCCCATCAGCAGCGACCGGGTGGTCATGCGCCGCACCCTGATGAGCAGCCTGCTGGAGAACCTGCGGTTGAACCTCAAGCACACCGACCGCGTGACCATCTTCGAAATCGGCCGGGTCTATCTGCCTCGGGAAGGGGAGAAGCTGCCCCAGGAGCCACGACGGTTAGCCCTGGCCATGACCGGCCCCCGCCACGCCCGTTCCTGGCTGACACCCTCGGCCGAGGAGATGGACTTCTACGATCTGAAGGGGGTGGTGGAGACCCTGCTGGCGCGGCTCCATTTGACGGACTGGGAGTTCGCCCCGGCCCAGCATCCTACCTTCCACCCTGGCCGCGCCGCCAGGCTGATGGTGGATGGACGGGAGTTGGGGGTCCTGGGGGAGGTGCACCCCCTGGTGCGGGCCCACTTCGACCTGCCCGACCAGCGCATCTGCCTGCTGGAGCTGGACCTGGAGGGGCTGTTAGCTGTGGCGGAGCGAGCCCACTACTACCAGCCCATCTCCCGTTTCCCGGCCGTGACCCAGGACATCGCCCTGGTGGTGGACGAGGACGTGCCGGCTCAGCGGGTGGAGGACCTGATCGTCAAGGCCGGCGGCAAGCTGCTGCGAGAGGTCACCCTCTTCGACCTCTACCGTGGTGCCCAGATCCCCGAGGGCAAGAAGAGTCTGGCCTATGCTCTCACCTTCCAGGCCGACGACCGCACCCTGACCGACGAGGAGGTGGCCGAGCTCCAGCGGCGCATCCAGCGGCGGCTGGAGGAGGAGATCGGGGCCAGGTTGCGGGGATGACCGTGAAAGCGGGCCGGCTGAATTTCAGCCGGCCC
>JBHIEC010000065.1:0-11171 GCA_046760425.1 Anaerolineae bacterium | reverse complement strand
ATAGATCATCGCCCCCACCGGGAAAAGGGTCTGACTCATAAGGTATATAAGATTTTCTTATGCCTTTTATAACACAAAAAGGGAGCATTGTCAAGTGCTCCCCTTATGATCGAGCCTTTAGCCTGCTCCGGAGACACCTCCCAGCTCCGAAGTGCTCCAGTGCCGCACAAAGGAAAGAAACTCCTCCAGCAGCCGGGTGTTCATCCTGGCCGGGCGATAGGCGCACAGGATATCCCGCTTCATGCTGAGCCCCTCTATAGGCACGACCCGCAGATGTCCCAGCTCCAGGCTCTTGCTGGCCGCCAGTCTGGAGACGAAAGAGATGCCCAGCCCAGCCTCGACGGCCGACATAACGGCCTGGGCGCTATCCAGCACCACTGCCACTGGGCACCTGTCCAGGTCCAGGCCGGCGGCGCGCAGACTGCACCGCGTGCTCTCCATGGTCCCCGAGCCGATCTCCCGACGAACCAGCGGTTCTTTGGCCAGATCCCCCAGGGCGACGAAGGGGTGGTCGGCGAAGGGGTGATCCGGCGGCACCACCAGCACGATCTCATCCTCGGCGATCTTGAAGAACTCCACCCCCCGGTGCTCGGTGGCAAAGCCCACGAAGCCGAAGTGGCACTCATCGGCCACCAGCCTGTCCAGCACGATGGCCGAGTCAGAGATGGAGACGGTGATGTCCACCGCGGGGTATCTGGCCTTGAAGCCGCTCAGGATGCGGGGCAGGATGTACTCGCCCGGGACCGTGCTGGCGGCCAGGATCAGCTCCCCGTAGACCTCCTCCCGCAGCTGAGCCAGCCTGTCCAGCATCCGCTCCCGCTCGGCCATCACCTTCTGGGCGAAGCGGTAGAACTCCTCCCCGGCAGGCGTGAGAACCACCCCGCTCTCGCGCCGCTCGAAGAGGGTGGTGCCCAGCTCCGCCTCCAAGCGCTGGATTTGAAGGGAGACGGCCGGCTGGGTCACCCGCAACCCCTTGGCCGCCTCGGTGAAGCTGCCCCTCTTGACGATCTCCAGGAAACTTTTCAGGTAACTGGTGCTCAGCATTTTCCGGAACCCAAAAGAGAATATACCACGTCGAGAGCGAAAAGTCAAAACGGAGAATCAGCCTTGCGAAGGTTCGGAACCTTCGCAAGGCTCTCGAACCCCGGCCTTGTGGACAAAATTGGCATAACATGGTATCATTGGGGCAGCGCGATAGTATATACTACGCGACAAGGAGGTCGCCATTCCATGCGTGCCGTAGATATCATCGCCAAAAAGCGAGACGGACTGCCTCTCACCAAAGAGGAGATCGAGTTCTTCATCCAGGGCTTCACCCGGGGGGAGATCCCCGACTACCAGGCCGCTGCCTGGCTGATGGCCGTCGTCCTCAAAGGGATGGACAAGCGGGAGACGACGGACCTGACCCTGGCCATGGCCCACTCCGGCCAGGTGCTCGACCTCTCCTCTGTGGCTCCCTTCGTGGTGGACAAGCACTCCACCGGCGGCGTGGGCGACAAGACCACCCTGGCTGCGGCCCCCATGGTGGCAGCCACGGGGCTGCCCGTGGGCAAGATGTCCGGGCGGGGCCTGGGCTTCAGCGGCGGCACCCTGGACAAGCTGGAGTCCATACCGGGCTTCAACGTCAACCTGAGCACGGAGCAGTTCCTGGACAACCTGGCCCGCTACGGCCTGGTGGTGGCGGGGCAGTCGGCTGACCTGGCCCCTGCCGACGGCAAGCTCTACGCCCTGCGGGACGTGACGGCCACGGTGGAGAGTCTGCCCCTCATCGCCAGCTCCATCATGAGCAAGAAGATCGCCGCCGGGGCCTACGCCATCGTCCTGGACGTCAAGGTGGGGCGTGGGGCCTTCATGAAGACCGAGGAGGAGGCTGTCGCCCTGGCCCGCATCATGGTGGACATCGGCCAGGGGGTGGGGCGCAAGGTGGCGGCCGTGATCTCCGACATGAACCAGCCCCTGGGGAGGGCCGTGGGCAACGCCCTGGAGGTGCAGGAGGCCATCGAGACCCTGAAGGGCGCCGGGCCTGAGGACTTCCTGGAACACTGCCTGGTCGTGGCCACCCAGATGCTGCTCCTGGCGGGGAAGTGTGCGGACAGCGAGGAAGGCCGCGCCATGCTGCTGGAGGCCCTGCGCTCCGGTCGGGCCCTGGAGAAGCTGGGGGACCTGATCGAGGGGCAAGGGGGCGATCAGCGGGTGCTTGATGACCCTGCCCTGCTGCCTCAGGCGCGAATCGTCGAGGAGCTACGGGCGCCTCAGGCTGGGTACGTGGCCGCCCTGGACGCCATGGAGGTGGGCCTGGCGGCGGTCGAGCTGGGCGCCGGGCGGGCCGTGAAGGGGGCGCCCATTGACCACGCCGTGGGGATCGTCCTGCACAGGAAGATTGGCGATTATGTCGAGAAAGGTGAGTCTCTGCTGGCCATCCACACCAACGATCGGGCCAGGCTGGAGGCCGCCAGGGAGAGGCTCCTGGCCGCTTATGAGTGGAGCGACGTCCCCGTCGAGCCGCCGCCCCTGATCCATCAGATCATCGCTTTGTGAAGCGGAACATCCCTCCGCCACAGACGGAGCAGGTGCCCTTGAGGCCCGGTCGGCCATCCTTGGTGATCACCGCCTGCGGCTCGCCCATGGGCCGCCTGGCGCGACAACGGACGCAGTAGGCCTCGACCTCCAGCTCCTCCAGCGGCCAGGACTCCAGCGAGACCCCCGGGCCCGCGCTCAGGTACTCCTTGATCCGCCAAGCGAGGATAAACCCCACCACGGCCCCCAACAGAAAACGCACCATGATAGCCCCTCCTTCCGCCCTACCACTCGGTCCTCCGCCGCTCCTCCACGATCCGCTCGTAGACCGCCCTGGTCTGCCGGGCAATGCGATCCCAGTTGTACTCCTCCACCACCTGCCGATAGGCGTTCCGGACCCGGGCCGCCGCCCACTCCGGGTGCTGCAGGGTGTGCAGGATGCCCCAGGCCAGGGACTCCACACTGTCCGGATAGACGGTGATCCCCGTCTCGTTGTGCTGCACCACTTCAGCCAGGCCCCCCACGCTGGAGACGACCACGGGCGTTTTGGCCGCCATGGCCTCCAGAGCCACGATGCCGAAGGGCTCGTAGAGGCTGGGAAAGACGGCGCAGTCGGCCACCTTGTACAGGCGGTCCCGATCCTCCTTGGGGATGAAGCCGGTGAAGTAGAACTTCACGCCCACCCCCAGTTCTTCTGCCCGAGCCAGCAGGCTGTCCAGCATCCCCCCCGTCCCGACCACCACGAACTTGGCCTGGGGGAACTGGGCCAGGATGTGGGGCGCGGCCTCCACCAGGAGGTGGACCCCTTTCTCGTGAACGATGCGGCCCACGCAGAGGACGATCCGCTCCTGAGGCGCGGCGTAGCGGGCCCGGAAACCGCTCAGATCCACCCCGTCCAAACGGTCGAAGCACTCGGTGCTCACGCCGTTGGGCACCACATCAACCTTATCGGCTGGCACGTTGAAGTAGTTCATCACCTCCTGGGCCATGAAGCGGCTGGTGCAGATCACTCGCCAGGACTCGTAGGTCAGCCACCACTCGGCGCCGTTGATGGCCTCGGACATGGGGCCGTGGAGGTGGCCCCGGCCGCGACCCCGCTCTGTGGCGTGGACGGTGCTCAGCAGCGGGATCTTGTGGATGCGCTTGAGGGAGCAGGCGGCGAAGGCCACCAGCCAGTCATGGGCGTGGATGAGGTCGAAGCCGCCCAGGGAGGTGAAGAGCTCCTCCCCCGCCTCCTCCAGGTTCAGGTTGGTGCCCTGGACGTCGGCAAAAAAATTCCCCTGACAAGCGGTCACCTCCGCTTTGGCCAAAGGTTCACTTCCGAGATAGACCCGGTGACCGCTTGTCACCATCCGGGCCACGGGCGGGTCCACGCGGTGGATCACGGGCCCGTTGGCCCGCTCCTCTGATGATCCTCCGGCACAACGGGGGGTGATGAGATGGACTTCGACTCCCTGGCGGGCCAGGGCGGGCACCAGGGCGGCCACGTGGTTGCCGAGCCCGCCCACCACGTGGGGTGGATACTCCCAGGAGAGCATCAGGACGCGCATGGCTCCGCTCTTTCAGAACAGGGCGTCGAAGAAATCACGCGTTGGGGAGGGGGCGGTTTCGGCCGGCCTGGCCGGGGGACGACGTGGAATCGCCCTCCGGGGCTCCTTAGCCTCCGGCGGGGTCACCTCGCCCATCTCGCCCGCCTTCTTGACCGCCGCGTTGATGGTCACCGGCGCGGTGAGGCCGGCGTAGAAAGCGCCGTAGTAGGTCGTCGCCGGCAGGATCAGGGCCACGACGCCCCCCAGGAGGAAGAAGGGCAGGGACATCAAGAAGTAAGAGGTCCGCCATTTGAAGCGCGGGTTAGTGCGCAGGTTGTAGAGGCGCAGGATCTCCGGCGCCGCTGCGCCCAGCACGCCCACGATGAATGCCAATTTAGGGTCCATGTTCATCCTCTCCGGGTGACGGGGGAAGCCAGAGACGCCCATCCCCCCTGTGTCAGATGGTTATGTAATTTGGTAGCCTTAACGCGCCTCATCCCGCTGGCTATTTTCTGAGACCTAGCTCGCGAGGCTGCGCTCAGAGTCAGGGTGCCGTTAGTCGAGCAAGATGCCCACTTGTTCCGCATAGCCCGGACTTGCACATGTCTGATTCCCACGCCGAGACGCTCTGACCACATGGTCGCCAGTTCATTCAGGTTTTGGGCTGTCAAAAGCTCATCAGGGCCGGTGCGCTCATCAACGATCAACCCAACTGAGTGAAATATGTCTGGGCCTACGGCTGGTACTTGCTCTGGTTCTCCAGGTGCTCCTCCAGAGTCCTGGCGAAGGCATGGGAGCCATCGCCCACGGCCACGAAGTAGTAGTAGTCGGTCTCGGCCGGGGTGAGCACGGCCTGGAGGGAGGCCAGGCCCGGGCTGCAGATGGGACCCGGCGGGAGCCCGGCGTTCTTGTAGGTGTTGTAGGGCGACTCGATCTCCAGATCCTCCAGGAGCAGAGGTCGCTTCCACCAGGTGGACTCGCCCTCCTGGTAGCCCAGGGCGTACTGCACCGTGGGATCAGCGTCCAGCTTCATGCCTGCCGCCAGGCGGTTGAGGAAGACGCTGGCGATGGTCGGCCGCTCCGAGGCCACCACCGCCTCCCGCTCCACGATGGAGGCCAGGGTGACCACCTCATGAATCGTCAAGCCCCGCTCGGCAGCCTGCTGCCGCATCTCAGGGGTGAAGCGCTGGTCGAAGGTGCGCAGCATGAGGTCAACCACCTGGGCGGTGGAGAAGTTGGCCGGGATCTGGTAGGTGTCGGGGAAGAGGTAGCCCTCCAGGGAGAGGTGATCAGGAGGGCGATCGCGGAGGAAGTCGTAGTCGAAGCCGCCGTTCTGCACCAATCGCATGAACTCCGCGCCGTCCACCAGGCCCTCTCCGCTCAGCAGGGCGGCGATCTCCTCCGCCCGCCAGCCCTCGGGCACCGTCACCGTCGTCGTCGGTGGGAGCCCGCGCTGCAGGGCGGTGATGATCTCGTCCATGGTCATGTTGGCCCGCAACTGGTAGTCGCCCGCCTCGAGCCGAGTGTCCATCCCTCGAGCGCGGATCACCAGGCGGAAGAGCTCGGCGTCGCGGATCAGCCCTTGCCGCTGCAGGCGCAGGGCGATGTCCGCCGCCGTCTCGCCCGGCCGCACGGTGAAGGTCACGGGGGTCGGATCGTCGCCCGCCGGGGCTTCGATCTCGGCTTGATGGAGGCGGAGATAGAGCCCCAGCAGGGCCTCCTCGGCCCCCGGCACGGTGATCTCCCCGACCGGAGCGGAGACCTGGCGGCTCTGGCGCAGCAGGTACCATCCTGCCCCCACAGGGATGGCGATGATGGCTACCAGGGCCAGCACGATGAGGGCTATACGCAGCGCAGTCCTTCCCCAATCGCCCAAATCCTCACCTCCCAAAGACCTCCTCTGCCTCACTGCCCCCCTGCGAGTCCAGGTAGTCCTGCAAAATCACCGCTGCGGCCACAGCATCAATCTTCTCCCGCTGATCCCTGGCCCTTATGCCCCGCTCAGTCAGCAGCCGCGCCGCAGTGACGGTGGACAGCCGCTCGTCCCAGAGGAGGAGGGGTACGTCCAGCACCTGCTCCAACTTATAGGCGAAGCCCTCCACCTGCCGGGCCTGCTGCCCCACCGTCCCGTCCATGGAGCGGGGGTAGCCGACGATGACCCGCTCCACCTGCAACTCCTCCACCAACTGGCAGATGGCGGCCATGTCCTCCTGGAGCGAGGTGCGCTCCAGCACCTGCAGGCTGCGGGCCAGGACCTGGCTGGGGTCGCTGACAGCCACGCCGATCCGTCGTTCCCCGATGTCCAAAGCCAATATGCGCACCTCTTCCTCCAGGCTCAATCGGCTAACAGAAACCCCTGGCGTGAGCCAGTCGCAAGCGCTCACAGTAGTCAAAGTGTTGCAACAAATTGCCGTTCCCGCGAGGAGGGCCCGAGGCTGAAGCCGTCGGGCTGAGAGAGCGAAGCCCTTCGGGCTAGCCCCTTCATCACGAGCATGTCAGACGGCTTTCGTTAGCCCGAAGGGGCTTTGCCCTCTCAGTGCGGGGCTTCCAGCCCCGCCTTCCTTGCGGCAACCAAGACGTTTATTTCTTGCAAAACTTAGGCTACAGTCCACTAGAGCTCGCAATGAGCCAAAGCGAGCGTGACCGCTTGTCATCACAGCGTGGGTTTCAAGATATAGGTATAATCACGATGCGGATGCGGAAGGGTAGCCACGGCACCCGTTCCAGCCATTCAGGCCACACTTCAATGGCCGGCGCCCCCCTCAACTTCAGGTGTTGACGCAGCACCCGCTCGGCCTCGGCGATGGGTCTGCCTCGCACCCAGTTTTTTATGTCACCTTCATCCACCTTCGCCCTCGCCAGACCCGAGACGTTCATCTGGAAGCGCACCTTCCGCCCCTCGATGCCCGTCACCTGCCCGGGCTGAACCTGGAAACGTTCCGGCACCAGGCGGAAGCCGTCTGGCACCCGACTCTCCAGGAAGGCCGAGGCCAGCTCATCGGCGGCCGACATGGGGATGGCCGTTCCCGTAGCCCTGACCCGCATGCGCAGGGAGAGACTCTCGGTCAGCTCGTCCACGGCCTGGTCGAAGACCTCGGCCACAGCCTCGATGGTCACCGATTCCGAGGCCAGAAACTCGTCTTCCTCCAGCTCCTCCTGGAGCTCGTTGGCTGCCTCCTGCTGCAAACGCTGGAACAGGGACTCCCGCAGGCGCTTCTTGTCCTCGGCGGTGACCACCCCCACCCGCTTCACCGAGCCGCCGCTGGTAGGGGCGTCATTGACCACGTTGGCCAGGAAGGCCAGGGAAGGCTCCACGGTGTTGATGGTCCAGGCTTTGACGTTGCCACTGGGCCCTGGATCAACGGCCAGGATGCCCACGCGGGCCGTCCCGCCCGTCTGGGGCGGCAGGGTGACCTCCTCCACGGTGCGGAACTTGATGACAGTACCGGCGCTGGTGCTGACCAGGGTGCCCTGAGGGATGGTGGTGGGCTCGTTGCGCTTGTTGACGAAGAGGACCGTCCCGCTGGCCCGGGCGTCGGGCACGTCCTTCCTGGCTGCAGGAGGCGCTTCGGCCCGGCCCTCGATGATCCGCTCCACCACCCGCGCCGGGATCTGCATCCGCTCATAGTTAATAGCCGTGATCTCGGGGTTGGCCTGGATCTCCAGGGTCTCGCTGATGGTCTGGGTGGCCGGGACGAGGGTGATGGTGGCGCCGGGGATGACCAGGAGGGCAGCCCCCAGGAGAATGAGGAGCAACAGAGCGGTGAGAGCCAGGGCCAGGAGGGCGCGGGCCACTGTTCGAGGCGCGGATGGGGCTGGGATGGCCCGTCCACGGGGGCTGATTCCTCTCAGGGGGGCTGGCACCTCGGGCGCCAGGCTGCGCCAGCGGGCCTTCTGGCCCCGCTTCAGCGAGCGGAAGACGGAGAAGCCCACCTCTCGGGCCAGGACGCGGGTGGTGCTGTCGTTGGTCACCAGAGCCACGCCCAGGCCTAACGTGTTGGCGTAGCGCTTCAGCAGCTTGAGGTTGACCAGGTTGCCCAGGACCCGGCAGCCCCTGGGCACGACCAGGAGCACCTCCTGAGCCTCGGTCCACTCCAGGTGGGAGCGGATGGCGGCCAGGTCGTCGTCAGGTTCGAGATGAATAACTTGTCGCATTACCCTCTGACCAACTTCTTCACCAGTTCCAGGGCCTCCCCGATCTTGTCGGCCTCCTTGCCTCCGGCCTGGGCCATGGTGGGGCGACCGCCGCCTCCACCGCCCGTCACCCTGGCCACCTGATCAACCAGCTTGCCAGCGTGCAGGCCCCGCTCCACCAGGTCGGGGGTGATCGCAGCCACGAAGCCGGGCCGGCCCTTCATCACCGCCCCCAGGACGATGACCGCAGAGCCCAGCCGATCCTGCAGCCAGTCGCTCATCTCCCGCAGCCCGTCCATGTCGGCTGCTTCGACCTGCGCCGCCAGGACCTTCACACCCTGCACCTCCTCCACCTGCCCCCTCGACGGGCTCAGGGCGTCGCCCAGCAGGGCCTCCACCTGTCGCCGCGCCAGCTCCCGCCGCAAACGAGCGATCTCCTTCCGCTGCTGCTGGAACTCTTCCAGCAGGGCAGCCACCTTCTCTTCGACCTCGGTTGGGGCGGCCTGTAGCTGGGCCGCAGTCCTCTCCAGGAGGGCCAGCCGCTGGCGGACGTCCTCCTCGGCGCCCCGGCCCGTCAGGGCCTCGATGCGGCGCAGCCCCGCCCCGACGCTGGCCTCGCTCACCAGGCGGAAGAAGCCGATTTGCCCCGTGGCCTGCAGGTGGGTGCCGCCGCACAGCTCTCGGGTGTACTCGTCAATGCTCACCATGCGCACCACGTCACCGTACTTCTCGCCGAAGAGGGCCACCGCCCCGGCCCTGATGGCCTCCTCGTAGCTGGTGTGAGTGGCGGTCACAGGCAGGTTCTCGCGGATCTTGGCGTTGACCCGGGCCTCGATCTTCGTCAGCTCCTCAGGGGTCAGGGCTGCCAGATGGGTGAAATCGAAACGCAGGTGGTCGGGGGCCACCAGGGAGCCGGCCTGGCGGGCATGCTCCCCCAGCACCTCCCGCAGAGCCTTGTGCAACAGGTGGGTGGCTGTGTGGTTGCGCATGATGTCCCAGCGGCGCTCCTCGTCCACCTCAGCGCGGACGGTCATGCCGACCCGGACGACGCCGGCCCCTACCCGCCCGTAGTGGACGTGCAGTCCTGGCAGCGGACTTCGCGTGTCGGTCACCTCGATGAGTTCGCCGCCCTGGGCGACCAGCCGGCCCGTATCGCCCACCTGCCCGCCGGCCTCGGCGTAGAAGGGCGTCTGGTCCAGGACGACCTCCACCTGAGCACCCTCGCCGGCTTCTTCCACCCTGACCCCATCGCGGACGAGGGACAGGATCCGCCCCTCGGCCGTCAGGGTTTCGTAGCCCAGGAAGCGGGTGGCCGGCAGGTTCAGCTTGCGGTAGAACTCTTCGGCCTCGTCCCAGCCGAAGGGTGCCGCCCGCCGGGCCCGCTCCCGCTGCTGGGCCATGGCCGCCTCGAAGCCGGCCTGGTCTATGGCCAGGCCGTGCTCCTCGGCCACGTCCCGGGTCAGGTCAGGAGGGAAGCCATAGGTGTCGTACAGGCGGAAGACCTCGATGCCGGGGATGACCGTCTCGCCCCGCGCCTCCACGCCAGCGATGACCTGCTCGAGGAGGCCCAGGCCCACGTCCAGGGTCCGCTGGAACCGCTCCTCCTCCTGGGCGATGGCCTGCAGGACAAACTCGCGCCGCTCCACCAGCTCATGGTAGTGCTGGCCCATGGTCTCGATGACCACCTGGGCGATCTGGCCCAGGAAGGGGCCGGAGAAGCCCAGCTTCTTGCCGAAGCGCATGGCCCGACGCATGATCATGCGCAGCACGTAGGCGCGTCCCTCGTTGCCGGGCAGGACGCCGTCGGCGATGAGGAAGGTCATGGCCCGGCTGTGGTCGGCGATGACGCGGTAGCCGACGATCTTCTCGGCCCGTTGGGCATCGGTGTCGCCCAGCAGCTCCTGAACGCGGTCCATGAGGGGCACGAAGAGGTCCGTCTCGTAGTTGCTGTACACCCCTTGCATCACGGACACGATGCGCTCCAGGCCCAGGCCGGTGTCCACGCCGGGTCTGGGCAGCGGGGTACGCGTCCCGTCGGCGGCCTGATCAAACTGCATGAAGACCAGGTTCCACAGCTCCAGCCAGCGGCCGCAGTCGTTGTCCAGGGCCACGCTGCAATCGGGACGACCGCAGGTGCAGCGCTCGGGGCCCCAGTCCCAATGGATCTCCGAGGTCGGGCCGCAGGGGCCGGTGTCGGCCATCATCCAGAAGTTGGTCTTCTCGCCCATGCGATGGATGCGCTCAGCCGGCACATCGATCTCGTCGTGCCAGACGTCGAAGGCCTCGTCGTCGTCCTCGAAGACGGTGAAGGTTAGCCGGTCGGCCGGCAGCCCGTAGACCTGGGTGATCAGCTCCCAGGCGTAGTGGATGGCCTCGCGTTTGAAGTAGTCGCCGAAGGAGAAGTTGCCCAACATCTCGAAGAAGGTATGATGTCGAGGCGAGGGCCCCACGTTCTCCAGGTCGTTGTGCTTGCCGCTGACGCGCATGCACTTCTGGGCCGTGGTGGCCCGGGTGTAGCTCCGCTTCTCCAGTCCCAGGAAGAGGTCCTTGAACTGCACCATCCCCGCGTTGGTGAAGAGGAGGGTGGGGTCGTCCGGGATCAGGGAGGAGCTGGGCACCACAGCGTGCCCCTTGCTGGCAAAGAAGTCCAGGAAAGCCTGACGGATCTCAGTGCTGGTCATCATGGTTCCGCACCTCGATTTCTACTTGCTGGATTTTAGCGCAATACTCCTGGGCTGTCAACCCATTGCGGTGACACAACGGATGAGAAGCGAATAAACGGATATAGTAAAGCAAAAGCCCGTCCCTAAAGGACGAGCTTTCGGCCCGCGGTACCACCTTCCTTGGAAGCCTCCAGGCTTCCCCCTCTGCCGGATAACCCCTTCAGGCTACCCTGTCCCATGATAACGGAGGACGGCCGGCAAGACTTACTCTCCCTTTCGCGGCCTTTCGCGACGATCTTTCGCGGCTTTCGTGATAACCTTTCGCGGC
>JBHIEC010000064.1:0-11301 GCA_046760425.1 Anaerolineae bacterium | reverse complement strand
TCAGGCCAAGGGCGCCCTCGCCCACCGGAAATTGGCCCATTGCCAGGGCTATCCGTAACCTTCGCAAGGGTGGTGAAAAGAACCTCTCCTTGTCCCCTTGTCCCCCTGTCACCTTGTCTCCTTGTCCCCTTGTCACTTTTCTATGGGCACCTCCGGGTCATTGCCCCACTCCTGCCATGAGGCATCGTAGTTGCTGACCCTCTCGTAACCCAACAGACGAAGCACCAGGTACGTCACCGACGACCTCTGGCCCGTCTGTCAATAGGCGTGGATCAATTTGTCCTTCGTCACGCCCGCGGCTTCGTAGAGTCGCGTCAACTCCGCCGCCGACTTGAAGACGGGCACCTCCCCGGGGGTGAAGTTCTCCCTCCAGTCAATGTTGACCGCTCCGGGGATATGGCCGCCCCTCTTGGCCCGCACATCCTCGCCCCGGAACTCTGCGGGTGAGCGGGCATCCAGCATGACCACATCCGCCTTGCCGCTTGTCCTGAGCTGAGCCGAAGGGATGTCCTCCAGGATCTGCTCCCTGGTGGAGAGCCTGGTAGGGTCGGGCCTGGCGGTGAAGGTGGCAGGGGTTATCTCTGGCTCCTCCACGGTCACCTCCCGCCCCTCGGCCTGCCACTTCTTGAAGCCGCCGTTGAGGACGGAGACACGGGTGTGGCCGTAGTACTCCAGCGTCCAGAAGATGCGGGCCGCATCCTTGTCCTTTCCCATGCCGTAGATCACCACCCTTGTCTCATTGCTGATCCCCTTGGAGCCGAAGAGCGCTTCGATCATTTCCCTAGGCGCCACCATACCCTTTGGGGCCTCGG
Source organism: Anaerolineae bacterium (assembly GCA_046760425.1). Taxonomy (GTDB): domain Bacteria; phylum Chloroflexota; class Anaerolineae; order JBHIEC01; family JBHIEC01; genus JBHIEC01. The sequence goes on along the minus strand of JBHIEC010000064.1, from coordinate 10,489 downwards.
GGTCGAAGGTCTCCTTTCTGGGAATATTAACCGCGCCCGGGATGTGCCCTGCTTTGTACTCATCGGCCTTGCGGGCGTCCACGACCCTGAGGTTGAGATCGCCCAGGTGTTCGGCCAGCCAATCCGTCTCCACCAGGAGCTCGGGATGTGCGAAGCCAACTTCCACCACGAGCGTTGGGGTGGGGGTTGCCGCTGGAGCACAGCCAGCGAGAATGAAGGCTGCCAATAGTACCGCAGCAAAAGCGGCCACCAAAGCCCATCGTTTGTTCCCAGTCATGTTTCCTCCTCCTTTTCCTTTAGGAACCCTTGCGAAGGTTTCGAAGAGACTGCCAGGACGCGGATACCTTCCTCCGCCTGGAGTCACGTTTGGCCAGGTCCTTCCATAACCTTCGCAAGGGTGGTTCCATTCAAACAATTAGAGCCTACGCAGGAGCTGAGACATGCTCCCTCGGACGCTCCTGCTCAAGGATGCGAATTTGGACATCCTGCCCGGCAGCTCCAGAAACAAGGCGTACGGCAGGCCCAGGACGACCTCGTGAGCCTCAAAGCCTCCCAGTTCCCTCGCTCCACTGCAGAGGAAGGAGATGTTAGGTTCTCCTTCGTTGTACACCTTGGCCACCGCCTCCCCACAGATGGCCATCTCCCCTTTGAATTCAGCCTTAATCCCTCCCAGGAGGATGGACATGATCATGACTTGTTCTGGATCAAGGACGAAGAGGACGACATCCGCCCCGTCCAGGGGGCCTATGCGCACCGTCCTGGTTTTGCTCTTTATCCTCGGCTCCACGTCAACGAACAGGGGCTCCCGAAAGCCGAGGCAAAGCTCAGCGCTGGGGCAACTGAGATCATCTATCCCCATGACCAGCTCCTTCCCCGCCAGCGCCTCTCTCACCGCCCGGCAAAAGGTCATGGGGGCAGCCGGATGGCGATGTCCTGATGGTTCCACAGGCCCGCCCTGAGCGGAGCCGAAGGGCTCACCACAACGGCTCGCCGAAGGGCCTGTCCTGAGGCTCGCCGAAGGATCACCATCCACGTTCTCCTCCAGTATTTTGATCCCCACCAGGCGATGGTTCATCCCCAGGTAGGAACGCACAGCCGCTTCGATTTCCTGTACTTCCTTGCTCATTTCAAAACACTTCCCGCATAGAGAGGAAAGCTCGGGTGTGCATCGCCACCTGGGGGGCGGCGCGCAATTCGGCTCGCAGACGTTCCAGGTCGTCCTGGGTATCAACGTCGTACCAGGGTGGTAGAAGGCTGACCCTCAGGTTCGTCCGACGGGCCCGCTCCAATGTCTGTGAAAGGACCCTCTCCGTGCCCATGGCGACCCCCTGGAAAAGCTCGGGGTGGAACGCCTTCATCCCGATCAGATAATAGCCGCCGTCTGCGCTGGGCCCCAGGACCAGGTCGTTCTCCTTGCTTGCCAGCGACGCAAACGATTGTTCGATATAATCCAGGGGCAGGGTCGGGCTATCGGCGCCCATGGCCACCACTGCTTCATAGCCCAGGGCGAAAAGCTGTTCGAAAGCGCCGTTCAACCTCTCGCCCAGATCGTTCCCCCTCTGGGGCAGCAAATGGAAGGCGGGCGAAGCCATGCTTCTGAAGATGCCTTCGGCGCCAGGGGGGGAGTAAGCAACAGCTACGGGAACCCTCCGCAGCCGACTGACCAGGTCAAAGGTGTCCAGCAGGAAGCATCTGCACAATTCAGCAGCCTCCTCGAAGGTGTAAGGAGGACAAAGCCTGGTCTTGACCGCACCTGGCACAGGCGCCTTGGCCATAATGATCAGCCCAGATTTCACGTTTACCTCAAGGTCGTTCACAAGAGAAATCTCCTCTGATCTGGTGAGGGGTGAATCATGCCCGGGTTGTACTGGCCCGGCCCTCCTGCGGGCTACCGCTCGATGGGCAAGTCGGTCCGGGCCACCCACTCCACCCAGGAGCCGTCGTAGTTGCGCACGCGGGGGAAACCTAGCAGCCGCAGGACGAAGTAGGTGTGGGCGGAGCGCATGCCCGTCTCGCAGTAGGCCACCACCTCTTTGTCCTCCACGATGCCCTTCTGAGCCAACATTGCTCTCAGTTCTTCCCCCCGCTTAATCATGGACCGGCCGTCAAAGGCCACCGATTCCATCCAGTCGAGGTTCACCGCTCCGGGCAAGTGGCCTCCCTGGGCGGCATCCTGGCTCAGCCCATTGTATTCGCTGGGCGAACGGGCGTCCAGCAGGACCAGGTCAGGGTCGCCCAGGTGGGCCAGGATCCAGGCCCTGGTGGCCAGCTTATTGGGGCGGGGGCGCGCCGAATAGGTCGTGGGCACGATGTGGGGGACTTCTGGCGTGAACTCGCGTCCTTCCTCGGCCCAGCGGTCCGAGCCCCCATCCAAAACACGCACGTCCTCATGCCCGTAATACTCCAGCGTCCAGAACAGGCGCGCAGCCACCAGGCCCCACACGTTGTCGTAGGCCACCACGGTGGTGTCGTGGCTGATCCCCAGCCTGCCCAGAACCGCCTCCACCACCTCCTGCGAGGCGACGATCTCCGGCACGCCGTTCACGGTGGCGCAGATGTGCTCCAGGTCCAGATGCACTGCGTTCCGGATGTGCCCCCGCCGGTACGCCTCAGCGAGCCGCAGGTCCACGATGCGCACCTGGGGATCATCCAGGTGGGCCTCCAGCCACTCCGGGCTCACCAGGAGATGGGGGTTGGCGTAACCCTCATGCCCTGAGGGCCTGGAGCTGCGGGCGGCGAGTCCTTCCAGAACTGCGGGTGTCCGCATGCTCAGCCTCCTCAGGCCCGGCCGCCGGCCATGGCTGGGATGATGGACACCTCGTCCTCTTCGCGCAAGGGGGTGTCCTTTCCCTGCAGGGTGCGGATATCCTCCTCGTTGACGAAGACGTTGATAAAGCGCTTGATCTCCCCGCTCTCGTCACAGATGCGCGCTTTGAAGCCCGGGAAATCGGCCTCCAGGCCCTCTATCAGTTGGGCGATGTTTTTGCCTTCCGCCTCCACCCTGGCCTGACCGTTGGTCAAGCGGCGGAGAGGGGTCGGGATATAGACTGTTGCCATGCACTGACCTCCGTTCGGGAATTGAAAAAAAGCCCCTTCTGAGAATCCCAGGGACTCTCCAAGGGGTGGGTTGTGGGCCGCTTGGCCCTTATCTGCGGCACATGTCAGCCAGCGTCTTGGAGCTAAGGATGCTGTCCGTGGCCTCCTTTACTTCCTGCCACACGTCCCGGAAAAGGCACAGGGCCGCCAGCTTACATTCGCTGGCCACCTCGTCGCTGACGCAATCCACGGGCGCCGTGGACCCATCCAGGACGGCGATAGCCTCGCTCAGGGTGATCTGATCGGGGGGCCTGGCCAGCAAGTGGCCGCCTTGGGGCCCCCGTAAGCTGCGCACGAAGCCCGCTCGGCGTAGGGTGAGAAGCAACTGGTTGAGGTAATTGATGGGGATCTGCTGCCGGGCGGCGATGTCGGCACAGGGGATGGGCCCCTCCCCGTAGTGCTGGGCCAGATCACACAGGGCCCGCAGGCCATACTCGCCCCTGCTTGAGATTCTCATCGCTTCTTCTCCTGCTCAACGCGGGAACAGTCGCTTCTCCTCGCTCCCATCGTCCGACGACATGGAGCGAGGACGCGCTCACTGTCCCCGCCCGGGACAGATGCACTTCAACACGATACTCCCCCCCAGCCGGAGGGCATAGCCGTGCCTCATGCTGACGCTGCTTCCTCTCTCGTATGCCTTAACCTAACTTTCTTGAGCAACTTACTTAAGTATTATACTCAAAAAAAGGGATTTGTCAAGCCTCACTCGTCGAAGAGAAAGACGGGCTCGCTGTAGAAGCGGATGGCGTCCTGGGCCATCTTGTCCCTGAACCACTCTTCGAGCCAGGCGTTCTTCTCCTCCAGGGACTGCGCCCCCTCCAGCATGGTCAAGGGTATGTTCACCCGCAGGGCGCGGTGGGGGATGATGTGGCGTGTGATGCCGCTGGGCACCTTGCCACCGTTTCGGGCCAGCTCCACGATCTGCTCCGGAGTATAGCGGGGGAAGGCCACCAGGGCTATCACGTCCTTGTAATAGGGCACCTGCTTCTCGAACAGATCGTTGCTGGCGCGGTAGATGGTAGCCCGCCCCCTGTAGCAGGCCACCAACTGGTTGAGCAACCCCAGGTCATCCAGGAAGAGATGGCTGTTACGCACCTGGTACACGGCATCAGCGCAGACAATATAGGCCGCCGCTTGGCCTACATCCAGAGCCAGCCGGGCCTCCTCCAGGCTACTGACCTCCAGATGCAGGCCTGGGATGGCCTCCACGGCCCGCAGGAACTCCTCCTTGGGCATGCCTGCCACCAGGTGGTACCAGGTGCAGAGCTCGACCTGGGGCGAATGGTAATCCACCACCTGCACCAGGGCGTGGGGGACGCCCATGGCCTGCAGGGCCGAGGTGCGGTTGGCCCCGTCCAGGACGACGTATTGGTCCGTGCCCTCGATAGGCGCCACCACTGGCGGGTTCTTCAGGCAACCGTCGTGCCGCAGCCGTTCCACCAGCCGCTCCACGCGGCGGGGATCGCAATCCTCGTGCAGGATCAGAGCCGAGGTGGGTACGAAGCGCAGATCAGGCAATTCTTTGCTATCCCTGCTGATGGTCATAGACGTGGGTTCCTTTCACTTGATCTTGCCGGCGAGGTCCACCAGGGAGCTGTTGTCAACCACCGGCACCTGGGAGATGCGTAAGCGCTTCATGAGCTCGATGCGATAGCTTACCACGAAAGGGCAAAGTTGTCAAGCAAAGGCGCGGCTAAAAGCACGCCCCCTTGCTCCCCAGACCAAGCCAGGTGCCGTCATTTATGCGGCGCTCAAGGGTCTGGAGCCTTCAGCGTGAGCTGAGTCGAACGCCCTGCGTTCCATCACCATAACTGCCCTCCTTGTCATTCTGAGGAGCGCAGCGACGAAGAATCTCCTGCTTCTGCAACGGCGAGACTCTTCGGCTCCGCTTCGCTCCGCCTCAGAGTGACAAGGTGAATCGTTACCTCCCGGGCAGGATATTCTCAATCGGGTTGGCTCTCTAATCTCTCCAGGGCCGCGCGAGCCGCCTCCCGCTCAGCGGCCTGCTTGCTGCGTCCCACCCCGCGCCCGTAGACCTGATCCCCGATCAGCACTTCCACGGTGAACTCCTTGGCGTGATCGGGGCCGTGCTCGGCCACGGTGCGGTAGACAGGGGTTAGCTGCCACTGCCCCTGGCTCAGCTCCTGCAACATGCTCTTGGCATCCCTGTCCAGCCGCTCCCGCATGATCCGCTCCACAGCTGGCTCCATGAATCGCAGAAGAAAGGCTATGGCCGCCTCCAATCCCTGGTCGAGGAAGATGGCCCCTGCCAGGGCCTCGAAGGCGGCGCACAGGAGGGGTGAGCGCTCTCGGCCGCCGCTGGCCTCCTCGCCCCGGCCCAGGAAGAGGTACTGACACAGGTTCAGGGTTCTGGCGAAGTCGGCCAGGGTCTCCTCCTTGACCAGGGCGGCCCGCAGGCTGGTCAGTTGGCCCTCCCGCATCTCAGGGAAGCGATGGTAGAGATATTCTGCCGATACGAAATCCAGCAGGGCATCGCCCAGGAACTCCAACCGCTCATTGTCCGTCAGGGGCAGGTCAGGGTTCTCGTTGAGGTAGGAGCGGTGGATAAGGGCACGCTGTAACAACGATTTGTCGGTGAAGGTGATGCCCAGGGTTTGCTCTAACTCAGACAGGTTTGACATAGTTTCCCAGAGGGGACTCAAGGAACTGAGGGAACTAAAGGGGTTTTCCCTTCAGTTCCCCTATTCTCTACAGGGCTTTTCAGCCCACTGCCCGTGAGAGGCACGACGGTGATCTCGCCCGGAGCGATGATCTTGTCCAGCTTGCGCAAGCCGGCCACGGCCGCCGCTGAGGTGGGCTCGACATAGAGCCCCAGCCGTGCCAGGATGTCCCGGGCCCGCTGCGTCTCCCCGTCATCCACCGTCAGGACGGTGCCCCCCGTCTCCCGGATGGCCTGCAGGACCTGCCTGCCCCGCACGGGATGGGCGATGCGGATGCCTTCGGCGATGGTCTGGCCTTCGGCCACGGGCGGGACATCCTTCATCCCCCGGCGGTAGGCTTCATAGAGGGGGGCGCAGGCCCGGGCCTGGACGGCGAAGAGGCGCGGCACGTGCTCGATGAGGCCCGCTGCCAGCAACTCACCGAAGCCGCCATAGGCCCCCAGCAGGAAGGTGCCGTGGCCGACGGGGAAGACCAGGTTGTGGGGAGCTGTCCCGCCAAGCTGCTCCCAGACCTCGTAGGCGAAGGTCTTCAGCCCCTCCAGGGGGAGGGGGTTGTAGTAGTGGCTGGCGTAGTAGGCCTTTGTGGCCGCATCCTGAGCGGCGGCCGCCGCCCTCTCCCGAGGCCCCTCCACCGGCACCAACTCGGCGCCGTAGACGGCGATCTGGGCCAGCTTGGCCGGCGAGGCGTGGGCGGGGACGAAGATGCGGGCACGGATGCCGGCGCGGGCGCAGTAGGCGGCCAGGCTGGCGGCGGCATTGCCGGAGGAGTCCTCTACCACCCGCTCCACGCCCATCTCCCGCAGGGCGCTGACCAGCACCGTGGTCCCCCGATCCTTGAAGGAGCCTGTGGGGGCCAGGAACTCCAGCTTGCAGAGGATGGGCAGGCTATAGACGTTGGTCTCGACCAGGGGGGTGAACCCCTCGCCCAGGGAGACGATGTTCTCCTCGTGCTCGATGGGCAGCATGGCCCGGTAGCGCCACAGGGTCAGCTCGTCCGACTTCACCGCCTGGCGGGAGAAGGGGGGTGCCCCCTCCAGCTCGAAGACGGCACCGCACTCGCAGCGCCATTCCCGGGTGGCCATTGGGTATCTGCGCCCACAGACGGTGCAGTGAAGGTTCACCTCTTTTTCCTCTCCCTCTGCAGTGGTCTCCCTCTTGATAGAACTTACGCGGTTGAGAGCCAAACCGTCGGTTGAGCGCTGGCCTGAGCCTGTCGAAGGGTAGGCCGAAGGCCGTATCGAAACCAGGTTTGGCGGTCCTCAAATGCAGTTCTTGGTCTCGATACGGCCCTTTCGCTTCGCTCCAGGGCCTACTCGACCGGCGAACTGCGTAAGATGGTGACCCGAGGCTAAAGCCGTCGAGCTGAAAAGGCAAAGCACCCTGAAGGGCGCTCAACTTTAGGGCGTTTTTAGCGCCCTTCGCCCTTTTAGCCTGGGGGTTCAGCCCCAGGCCTGCTTTTCCAGCACGATCTCCCCGCTCTTACCCCCGCTCTTGCGCACCAGGCGCACGTTCTGGATGCGCATGGCGCGATCCACGGCTTTGCACATATCGTAGATGGTCAGCGCCGCCACGGCGACGGCGGTCAGGGCCTCCATCTCCACGCCCGTCTTGCCCGTGGTCTTCACTGTGGCGGTGATCAGAATGCGGTCAGCCCCTTGTATCTCAAAATCCACGGAGATGTGGGTAAGGAGCAAGGGGTGGCACATGGGGATGAGCTCATGGGTCCGCTTGGCGGCCATGACGCCGGCCACCTGGGCCACGGCCAGCACGTCGCCCTTGGGGATGCCCCCTTCCTGGATCAGGGCCAGAGTCTCGGGGCGCATGGTGATCTCGCCCCTGGCCACGGCCACCCGCTCCGTGTCCGGCTTCCCACCCACGTCCACCATGCGGGCGCGGCCGGATTCGTCAACGTGGGTGAGTCGTTTCCCTTGGCTCAGCGCCTCAACCTCCTGTAAAGATCGAACATCTCCCGGATGGACCGGAGCACCACCTTGGGGCTTGCGCCGGTCTGTTTGCCGAACACCCTGGGGTAGTGGTGGACGCCGACCTCCGCGAACTTGAACCCTTTGCGCTTCGCTTTGACCAGGAGCTCGATCTGGTAGACCTTCTCCTCGCCCTGGAGCGGCTCGACAGCCTCGATGACGGACTTTTTGATGAGCTTGAATCCGCAGGAGTAATCCCTGACATCGAGACCCAGGAGGATCCGCGGGATCAGGGCCCAGCCAAAAGTGTAAAGGCGGCGAATAACGGAATCGGCCCTCTGCAGGCGGTAGCCCAGGATGAGGTCGGCGCTCTGGGTGAAGGGCAGGAACCGCTCGATCTCGGCGAAATCGAACTGGCCGTCGGAGTCAGTGAAGGCCACCCAAGGGTATTTAGCGGCCCTGAATCCGGTGCGCAGAGCGGCACCGTATCCGCAGTTTCTCTCGTGGTGGATGACCCTGACACAGGGGTGGGTCTCGGCCAGCTCTCCTGCGACCTCCCCTGTGCGATCCTGGGAGCCGTCGTTGACGACGATCACCTCATACTCGTCGGCCACCCGGGGGAGAACCTTCAGGGCCTTCTCCACGACGAAGGGAACATTCTCCTCCTCGTTGTAGGCGGGGAAAAAGACCGAGAGTTGCTCGAGTCTCTCCTTCTCCGTCATCTGGTCCTCTTTGTCACTTGTCCATTGCTTGCGCGGCGGAGTATTGAGGCACGGCAATATATCGCTCTGGCCGGTACCGATTTGTCGTGAGGCACACAGGCCCCGATGATACGCTCAAACTTTGGGTGCGGGTTTCGCTGGCGAGCGGCGTCGCATAACACGCCCAAGACCGACAGGTCGCCTCTCTCCCTTGTCTCTTGCAGCAATCTCTGTTCGTCAACCTGTTCAATGTGGCGAATCAGCCAGTCGAGCACCACCCAGGTCAGTCGCCCCGATTCGCGACAGTAGGCCGTGCTCTCGGCAATGACCTCCTCGGGTATACGGGTTGGCGAGGTGGTATCCGCCTCAGCCAGCAGCACCGCTCCTCCCAGCCGATGCCATTCTTGAAACAGGCGGTCTAGTCGATCTCCCATCCTTGCTCCAGCAAATGGAGGAGATGGTATCGGTCCGTGGCGTGCCCAAAGTTGGCTATGCCGTCAGGCCTTTGCCCCCACGAGTGAAAAAGCGGTGATTGGCAGAGCCTCGGCTTCCAGCCGCGAGAGGTTGACAACCTGGCTGGCATGGTCAATGTCAATCCCCACCAGGTGTCCTTCGGCGTCGAAATCCAACACCACCCCCGGCGCAACTTCACGGGAGTCCACACTTGTCTTTTCAGACAGGTCAATATAAAGCGAATCGGTTTCTGGGTAGTAATAAAATTTCACGGGTGCACCTCCTCGAAATCGCGGTCAGGAAAAGCGTTATGCACGGTTTCGCCGTCTTCCAGCGTCACCACGCGCAGGTACTTCCCCAATTCGGGGATGAAGACCCAGTGGCGGATGCGTCCGTCAGGCTGAATCTCGCGGTGTACCGCTTCGCGCAGTGCTCGCTCGCACCATTCGCGCTGGATATAGGGACGCTTGCGCAGCACCTGTTCCACGAAATAGCACGTGGTTTTCATCGCAGCGCCACCTCAATCTGCTCTACCACCGTCTTTTGCGGGGAACCATCCCCTGGTCCCGCGCAATGCGCTCCGCTTCCAGCAGCGGGATGCCCTCAGGGATGAGCGGGATGGTATCCGGGCGCAGCGTACCTATGTCATTGATGCCTCTGCCTAAAACTATGAGACCAATACCTCAGAATAGCAAACCCGATAATGCAGTGGCGGCGATCAAGGTCGCGGCTCCGATACACAGCAACAAATAAGTGCTGCTAAAGAAGCGTCCCCTTCCAGATTCTGCCCCAATTTGCCCCCATTCTTGCGGGTAAAGCTCTTTCTCTGAGGAACCGAAGAAGCCAGGCTCGTAAAATCTAAGAAGCTTCTCAATCCGAATAGCTACTTGGAACTGGTTTTTGAACCCCTTTTCTAAGTCTTTGATGTAGAACAGGATAGCGCCAAGTGCAAACACAACTACTCCTGAGAGGAAAATCTTCCCAGATAGACTCAAGCGGATACCGCCTTGCACGATCCAGCCAGCAGCCGCTAGAAAGATTCCCAAGGTCCAAATAGAGATGTTATAGACGCGTTCGCGTATGTTTTCAATGCTTTCGTATCTTCGCTCCAGTGCTGTAAGCAATATCTGAACTTTGGTTTGATCATTCATTTCCATGTGGCATCGTCTCCCTTCAATACCTACAACCGGGGTATAAGCGAACTCGACCTCGCCTGCCCCAAATTCTAGGCGAGGTTGACGAATTTGTCAACTTCGCACAAGTCAGCGTGTTTGCTTAAGGGAGAACGAGAATCGAAAAGGCCATCCCCTCAGGCAGACATTTTGAAAGCCCCTGGTTTTCAACCTCCAGTTGCACAAAGGGTGCACTGTGGCGGGCGTATAGCCTGAGCGAGCTCTTCGATACGCTGGTTTCGATACGCCTTCGACTACTCAACCCAAGTCACTACTCAGGACAGGCGTCGGTGGAGTAGGCGTGAAGCGGAGCGGAATGCCGTATCGAGATCAGCGAGCGGTGTTTTTCAGTCAGGTCTCAGTGCCTACGCCGCTCCTTGGTCTCGATACGAGCCTCGCTCCGCTCAGTTCTACCCTTCGACGGGCTCAGGACATCGCTCGACCGGCGTCGCTTCGCTGGATTT
>JBHIEC010000063.1:0-11387 GCA_046760425.1 Anaerolineae bacterium | reverse complement strand
GGACCTGGCTGCCGTAACGGTAGCGCAGACGATGGCTGGCGTAGCGGTCCAGCCTGGTGGGTCGGCCGTTGGCCACGATGAGCTGGGCTCCCCTCTCCGCCGCCCCTTTGACCCGCAGCATGAGCACGGGTTGTTCCTCCTCCAGATCGGCGCCCAGGAGCAGGATGGCGCTCCCCGGGCCCATGGCTCCCAGGTTGGTGCCTCTGCCGGTGCCCAGGGTGGCCACCAGATCATCGGGCTCTGCCTCCGGCGGCCAGCGATCCACGTTGTTGGTGCCGATAACGGCCCGAAAGAGCTTCTGGAAGAGGTACAGGTCCTCGTTGGCGCAGCGGTCGCCAGCCAGCCCGCCCAGGGCATCGGGGCCGGCTTCGTCCCTGATCTGCCCCAACCGCTCGGCCACCAGATCCAGGGCCTCGTCCCAGGAAGCGGGTGTTAGCTCCCCGTCTTTTCGGATCAAGGGCCTCTGCAGCCGCTCCTGGCTCCCCACGAAATGGTGACCGAAGCGGCCCTTGTCGCACAGCCAGATGTCGTTGACGGCGGCGTTCTCCCGGGGGATGACCCGCTTGATGTGGTGGGTCCGCACGCCCAGGATCAGGTTGCAGCCCACACTACAGTGGGGGCAGATGCTCTCCACATTCGTCAGCTCCCAGACGCGGGCCTTGAAGCGGAAGTCGGCGCTGGTCAGGGCCCCCACAGGGCAGATGTCAATGGTGTTGCCCGAGAACTTGCTGCCGAAGGGTGGGTTGGAGAAGGTCACCACCTCCATCCCCCGCCCACGGTTCAGGAAGCCCAGGACGTGGTCGTCAGGGATCTCGTCGCAGAAACGGATGCAGCGGGCACAGAGGATGCAGCGCTCCCGGTCCAGGACGATGAGGGGCCCGAGGGGTATGGGCTTCTCGAAATGATACTTGTCCTCGACCTCGAAGCGGCTTGTCCCCGGGCCGTAGATGAAGGTCAGGTCCTGGAGGGGGCATTCCCCGCCCTTGTCGCACACGGGGCAGTCCAGGGGGTGGCTGGTGAGCAGGAACTCCAGGATGCCCCGGCGGACGTCGGCCACACGCTGGGTCCGGGTCCTGACCACCATCCCTTCGCTGACGGGCGTGGTGCACCCCGTCTGAAGCTTGGGGAACCAGCGGATGACCGGCTTCCCCTCCTCGTCCAGTTGCAACTCGCCTGTCTGGCGGTCGCGGACCGGTGCCCCGATCTCCACCAGGCACATGCGGCACATGCCCACCGGTTCCAGCCGGGGGTGGTGGCAGAAGACGGGGATCTCGATGCCCGCCTGACGGGCCGCCTCCACGACCAGGGTGCCCTCAGGGACCGTCACCTGGCGATTGTCAATGGTGAGGGTTACCATCTAAATACCGCTCGTACTCCTCCCGAAAATGCTTGATGCTCGAAAGCACCGGGCTGGTGGCGAAATCGCCCAGGGGGCACAGGCAATTGCCGGCCATCTGATTGCAGATGCTGCCCAGCAAGTCAATGTCTGTCCTCCGCCCCCGACCCTGCACGATCCGCTCCAGGACCGCCACTAGCCAGTAGGTCCCCTCGCGGCAGGGGGTGCACTTGCCGCAGGACTCGTGGCGGAAGAAACGAGCCATCCTGAGGGTGGCCCACACGATGTCCGTGGTCTCGTCCATGACGATGATGGACGCCGAGCCCAGCATGGAGCCGGCCTCCTGGACGGACTCGTAATCCATGGGCACGTCCAATGCTTCCGCCGTCAGCATGGGCGCCGAGGCCCCCGCCGGCAGGATGGCCTTGATGGCCCGGCCGCCTGGCACTCCTCCACCGTGCTCGTAGATGAGCTCCCGGAAGGTGGTGCCCAGGGGCAACTCGTAGTTGCCGGGGCGGGCTACGTGGCCGCTCAGGCAGAAGACCTTGGGGCCGGGGCTCTTCTCCGTACCGATGCTCCGGTACCACTCGGGCCCCCTCTCGATGATGGGTGGCACATTGGCCAGGGTCTCCACGTTGTTGACCACCGTGGGCTGGCCGTAGAGCCCTTTGCTGGCCGGGAAGGGCGGCCGCAGCCGGGGCTGGCCCAGCTTGCCCTCCAGGGAGTTGAGGAGGGCGGTCTCCTCGCCGCAGATGTAGGCTCCCGCACCCAGGTGGACGTGAACCTCCAGGGAGAAGTCGGAGCCCAGGATATTGGGGCCCAGGTAGCCGGCCGCCCGGGCCTCGGCGATGGCCCGCTCCAGCACGCGGGCCGGGCCGGCGAACTCGCCGCGACAGTAGATGTAGGCCCTGCTGGCCTGGACGGCGTAGGCGGCGATGGCCGTGCCCTCCAGGAGTTGATGGGGGTTGCCCTCCATGATCTGGCGGTCCTTGAAGGTGCCCGGCTCGCTCTCATCGGCGTTGACCACCACGTACTTGGGGAAGACATCCTTGGGGACGAAGCCCCACTTCACCCCCGTCGGGAAGCCAGCGCCTCCTCGACCCCGCAGGCCCGAGGCCTTGACGAAGGCGATGATCTCGTCGGGTGTATGCTCCCTGAGGGCCCGGGCCAGGGCCTGATAGCCGCCGTGGGCCACATACACGTCCAGCCTAGCGATATCCGGGACGTCGAGGTCGCGCAGGATGATGTGCTTGTTCATCTGACTTCAAGGTCTCTATGAGCTCGTCCACCTTCTCTTCACTCAGATCCTCGTGGTACTCCAGATTGACCTGCATCACCGGCGCGCGATGGCAAGCGGCCAGGCAGGGTACCGTCTCCAGGGTGAAGAGCCCATCGGGAGTCGTCTCGCCGGGCCGGATGCCCAGCTTATGGCACAGGTGCTCCACGAGCTCCTCGGCGCCCCGCAGGGCACACGGCAGGTCGTCGCAGACCTGGAGCACGTACCTGCCCGCCGGCTCCATGTAGAGCAGGGTGTAGAAACCTGCCACGCTGTAGACTTCGGTGGGTTCGAGCTCTAGGAGTTCGGCCACCTCCCGCATGGCCTCTTCGCTCAGGTAGCCGTACTCCTCCTGGGCCAGGTAGAGGGCCGGCAGCAGGGCCGACCGCTTGTCGGGATACTTGGCCAACACCCTCTCCAGTTCCTGCTTCGCCTTTTCTGAGAACGCCAAGGCTGCCTCCTGACAAGCGGTCACGCTCGCTTGTCTCATTGCCAGCTTTTTACCCAGACCCGCGTGACCGCTTGTCACCGTAGCGGATGTGATTTAGCGATCCACTTCCCCCAGGACGGGGTCAACGCTGGCGATGACAGCCACCAGGTCGGCCACGAGCCCATCCCTCGCCATCAGGGGCAGGGATTGCAGGTTGACGAAGGATGGCGCCCGCACGTGCACGCGGTAGGGCTTGCTGCTCCCGTCACTCACTACGTAGTACCCCAACTCCCCCCGGGGCGATTCCACGGCGGCGTAGACCTCGCCCTCAGGCGGCTGGAAGCCCTCGGTCCACAGCTTGAAGTGGTGGATCACGGCCTCCATGCTGGTGGCCAGCTCCTGTTTGGGCGGCGGAGCCACCTTGCGGTCGTCGGTGATGAAGGGGCCCTCGGGGAGGTCGTCCAGAGCCTGCTGCACGATCCGCACGCTCTGGCGCATCTCCTCCATCCGCACCACATAGCGGTCGTAGACGTCACCGTGAGAGCCCAGGGGGACCTCGAAGTCGAAGCGGTCGTAGCTGGAGTAGGGGAAGGCCTTACGGATGTCCCACTCCACGCCACAGGCCCGCAGAGAGGGGCCGGTCAGGCCGTAAGCAATGGCCTCCTGGGCCGAGATGGCACCCACGCCCCGCGTCCTCTCCAGCCAGATAGGGTTCCTGGTGAGCAGCGCTTCGTAGTCGGCCAGGCGGGAGGGGAAGAGCTCGATGAAGGCCCGTACCGCCTCCTCGAACCCCGGGGGCACGTCCTCCACCAGACCCCCTACCCGAAAGTAGCTGGCCATCATCCGCGCCCCGGAGACCATCTCGAAGATGTCCAGGATCAGCTCCCTCTCCCGGAAGCAATACAGGAAGACGCTCATGGCCCCCAGATCCAGACCGTGGGTGGCCAGCCAGACCAGGTGGCTGGCAATGCGGGTCAACTCGCAGAGGAGGACCCGCATGTACTGCGCCCGCAGGGGCACTTCCACATCCATGAGCTTCTCTACGGCCAGGACGTAGGCCAGGTTGTTAAACATGGGCGATAAGTAGTCCAGGCGGTCGGTCAAGGGGATGCCTTTGGTGTAGGTTTTGTGCTCGAAGGTCTTCTCCACGCCGGTGTGGAGATAGCCAACGTCCGGCGTGGCTTTCACTACCCTCTCCCCGTCCAGCTCCACCATCAGGCGCAGCACGCCGTGGGTGCTGGGGTGCTGAGGGCCCAGGTTGAGGATCATGGTCTCCTGGGCAGCCTCCTCCGCCCCGGCCAGCATTATGGATGTCTCATCAGGGCGGGGGCTTCCCCTTGCCTCTACTTGAAACCAGCGCCTTATGGCACCCAGCCAGTCGCTCATCACTTATTCCTTGGCGTAAGGTTTCCGCCTCTCGATCTCCTCGAAGTTGAAGGAGAACTCCACCTCTTCGTAGCCCAAATCGTAGTCCTTGCGCAGGGGGTGTCCCTCCCAGTCCTCGGGCATCAGGATGCGCCGCAGGTCCGGGTGGCCCGTGAACTGCAGGCCAAACATGTCGTACACCTCCCGCTCGTGCCAGTTGGCCGTGGGCCACACAGCCGTGACCGAGGGGAGCGTGGGATCGGCGCTCTCCACAGGTACCTTGAGGCGCAGTCGTCTGCGGTGGGCCATGGAGGTGAGTTGGTAGACGACCTCGAAGCGGGGTTCCCGCCCCAGGTAGTCCACACCGCACAGGTCGGAGAGGAGGTCGTAGCGTAGCTCTGAATCGTCACGCAGGAAGCGGGCCATGTGCACGAGGGATTCCTTGCGCACCGTGAGGGTCCACTCCCCTCGGAACTCCTTGACCGCCAGTACAGCCTGGGGGAACCTGTCCTTGATTTTCTCGATTGCCACCTCAGCCTCACTCACTCTCCTCTCTCTTCCCCCCTCCCTACTCCCACTCCAGGGCCCCCTTCTTCCAGACGTAGACGTAGCCCACCAGCAGGATCAGGATAAAGACGGCCATTTCTGCCAGGCCAAAGAGGGCTAGCTTGCGGAAGACGATGGCCCAGGGGTACATGAAGATCACCTCGATGTCGAAGACGATGAACAGGGTGGCGATGAAGTAGAACTTTACGGGGAGCCTCCGCATGGCGGGGCCGATAGGCGTCATGCCCGATTCGTAGGGGGACAGCTTGGGGGGAGTGGGTTTACGGGGACCGATCAAGAGGGACAAGGCGAGGGCCAATGCGGCGAAGGCCGAGGCGACGACGAGGAGGACAAGGATAGGAAGATAATCAATGAGCATGCCTTAGGCTCTCTCCTGGGTTTCTGATCTGGTGAGGGTTATTATAGGGGGGTGGCCTCAAATTGTCAAACGCTCGCCTGCGACGCGCACCTCCTCTCAGCCCTGGGCTCCTGCGCCGGAGCAGGAGGGCAGGGCTGGAAGCCCCGCGCTGATGACAAGCGCTCGCAGGACAACCTATCGAGCCTGCGGTGATCTTGAGCCCTGACAAGCGGTCACGCTCGCCTTAGCTCATTTCAGCTCTTAGCTGTGAGCCGCGTGACCGCTTGTCACCCCTGCGAGCGCTTGTCAGAGAGAGCAAAGCCCCTTCGGGGCTGATAAGAGCAACTCGACGAGGGCTTCGACTGAGGTCAGCCGAAGTCCTCACGATGAAACGAGCTCGGAGAGCTTTGTTCTTTCAGCCCGATGGCTTCAGCCTCGGGTCCTCCTCGCCGGAACGGCAATTTCTTGCAATATTTCGACTACACTCCACTAGCCCTCTGAGACGACCTGGAAGATACTCTCCTGGGGTTGCACGCCTGCCTCACCCCGTTTCCGCTTCTCGTAGTCCTCGATGGCGGCGTTAAGAGCGTCGGCGGCCAGAACCGAGCAGTGCATCTTGATAGGCGGCAGTCCCCCCAGGGCCTCGGCGATGGCCGCTTTGGTGATCTGACGGGCCTCATCAATGTGCTTGCCCTTGACCATCTCCGTGGTGATGGAGCTGGTGGCGATGGCCGCGCCGCAGCCAAAGGTGCGGAACTTGATGTCCTCGATGATCCCCTGGTCATTGACCTTAATGAACATCTCCATCATGTCGCCACACACAGGGTTCCCCTCGCGGCCAACGCCATCCGCGTTGGGGATCACCCCCACATTGCGGGGGTTCATGAAGTGCTCCATCACCAGGTCCGAATAACGCAGGTAACTACCCATGGGTGTTTTCTCCTGAATTGGTATGACTTCTCTCGTGGGATACGTGGCCCCCTTCGGTGGAGTATTCGTGCAGCGGAGCCCCCTCGTACATGGCCGAGATGGAGCGCAGCCGCTCCACGATCCCGGGCAGGACCTCCAGGACGTAGTTGATCTCCTCCTCGGTGTTCTCGTGGCCCAGGGTCAGGCGCAGGCTGCCGTGGGCCACCTCCGGCGGTATGCCCATGGCCAGCAACACGTGGGAGGGTTCCAGGGAGGCCGAAGTGCAGGCCGAGCCGCTGGAGGCGCAGATGCCCTGCATGTCCAGGCTCAGGAGCAACCCCTCCCCCTCGATAAACTCGATGGTGAAACTGGCGTTGTTGGGCAGCCGCTCCGTGGGATGCCCGGTGAGCTGGGCGCGGGGGATGCGCGACAGTATACCCTCCATCAATCGGTCCCGCAGGGCAGCCACCCGCCTGTTGTTCTCTTCGCGGCTCTCCTGGGCCAGCTTGAGGGCCGTGGCCGCTCCCACGATGCCAGCCACGTTCTCCGTTCCCGCCCGCCGGTTCCTCTCGTGGGCTCCGCCTGTCTGAGTGGGCAGGAGCCGCAGCCCCCGGCGGGCGTAGAGGATGCCCACCCCTTTGGGCCCATAGAACTTGTGGGCTGAGAGGGAGAGAAGATCCACGTTGAGGGCATTGACATCCAGATCCAGGGCCCCCCCGGCCTGGACGGCGTCGGTGTGAAAGGGGATGCCCTTGGCCCTGGCGATCTTCCCGATCTCAGCGATGGGCTGGATGGTACCCACCTCGTTGTTGGCGTACATGATGGTGATGAGGATGGTCCTGTCGGTGATAGCCCGACCCACGTCGTCGGGATTGACGCGACCATACTGATCCACGGGCAGATAGGTCACCTGGAAACCGAAGTGCTTCTCCAACTGCTCGCAGGTATGCAGGACGGCGTGGTGCTCAATGGGCGAGGTGATGATGTGGTTGCCTCTGCTCCGATTGGCGAAGGCGATGCCACGGATGGCCAGGTTGTCGCTCTCCGAGCCGCAACTGGTGAAAATGATCTCCCGCTCCCTGGCCCCCAGGATCTCGGCCACGGTGGCCCGGGCCTCGTCCAGGGCGTGGAGCGCCTCGCGGCCCAGGCTGTAGATGCTGGAGGCGTTACCGTACCTCTCAGAGAAATAAGGCAGCATGGCCTCCAGGACCTTGGGATGGACGGGGGTTGTGGCGGCGTGGTCCAGATAGATAATTCTATTCGACTTCTCCATTTTTAAGGCCTCCTTCGCCGGGCTCAAGGCCATCAAAGCGGCTATCCGTTGTTGGTGGGCTCCGGGACGAGCTCCATCAGGGTCGTGGAGTCGAGGGCGGCGGCGATGCCGTTGCGTACCCTCTGCCACAGGAGGCGCGTGGGGCAGCGTGCTTCCCGTTCGCAGGCGAAATCCCCATCCTCCTCAGAGGCGCAGGGATAGGGGGCGATGGGGCCTTCCAGGGCCCGCACGATCTGGCCCACGGTGATGGCCTGGGGCTCTCTGGCCAGTGCATAACCCCCGTAAGCGCCTCGGGTGCTCTCCACCAGCCCCGCCTTGCGCAGGGGGGCGATGATCTGCTCCAGATAGGCCAGGGATATACCCTCCGTCTGGGCCACCTCAGCCAGAGGGACTGGGCCCTGGCCGTAGCGCTGGGCCAGCTTGATCATGGCCCGCAGCCCATACTCCCCCCGCGTCGAGATCTTCATGCCGCGTCTCCTAATTCCGACCCGTTCACTAGGGATTATTCTACTCACTTTTGCCACTTTTGTCAAGTGTGCTATAATTCCCTCCGCCCTGAGCAACCCTGGCGGGGAGAACCTCGTAGAATATGGTGGACATGGCACAGCCTTTGAGAGGAAACGAGTAGAGGAACCCTTGCGAAGGTTTCGAAGAAGCTTGCAGGACGCAGACGCCTTCGTTTGCCGGGAGTTGCGCTGTTACCAGGGCCACCCACAACCTTCGCAAGGGTAGTGATGCCTCGGCGAGAATCCAAAACTGCCCTGAGACCGTAAGGGGCGATCAGGAATAATGCACACCCCTCAGATAGTTAGCGACGAGACTCGCTGCAGGGGAGGAGTGGGATGATCGAGATCCTGCGCAACATGCTGCGCCACAAGGTGCGCACCAGCCTCACCATTTTCGGTATCGTCATCGGCATCTTCGCCCTGACCGTCATGGGCTCCATGGCCGAGTATTTTAACACCATGTTGGACAACGCCATCGAGCACGCCGGCAGCACCATCGGTGTGCGGGCCAAGGGGGGCTTCAGCGGCGTGTTAAACGAGAGCATCGCCCGCCGCATCAAACGGGTGCGGGGGGTGAAGGAGGTCATCCCCAGTGTGGTGGACAGCCTGGAGGAGATGGGAGGCGTGCAGATGGGCATGCCCGACATGGTCGTCGGGCTACCTCCAGAACTGGCCCAAATGGACTTCTCCACCGTGACCCTGGATCAGGGGCGCTGGCTGCAACGGGGCGATACCTACCAGGCTGTTATTGGCTCGAAGATTGCTGCCAAAAAGGAGCTCGCTCTCGGAGATAAGCTGGAGTGGCGGGAGAAGAAATTCACCGTAGTGGGCATCATGGCCGAGACCGGCACCTTCCCTGACCAATACGTCGTGGTACCCCTGGACATCGCCCGCCGCATCTTGGAGCAGCCCCGTCTGATTATGGGCCTCGATGTTGTGCCCAGCGATCCAGCCCACATAGAGGCTGTGGCAACGCTCATCGCCCAAGAAGTGCCGGACGTCAGGGTCCGGTCCCCGCAGAAGACCATTGATGAGGTGCGTCAGTCGCTCATGATCTTTAACGTCATCATGCTCAGCGGGGCTTTCCTGGCCGTGATCGTGGGCGGCCTGGCGGTGATCAACACCATGATCATGAGCGTCACCGAGCGCACCCGGGAGATCGGCATCAAGAAGGCTGTGGGGGCCGACGACCTGGACATCGTCGTAGAGTACGTGACCGAGGCCGGGGTCATGGGCCTCATGGGCGGGCTGACGGGGCTGGCGCTGGGCACAGGCATGGCCAATCTGCTGAATACCACCGCAGCCCAATACCTGGGGGGCAGCCGGATCTTCACCGTCACCCCACGCCTGGCCATCACAGCCCTTCTATTCGCCGTGGGCCTGGGCGCCCTTGGAGGGCTCTACCCGGCCTGGCGGGCGGCGCGGCTCGACCCGGTACAGGCGCTGCGGACAGAGTGAGAGGCAAAGATCGTGGAAGGAGTTTATGATGAGCAGAAGACTGACCATCGGCATCGTTGTGGCCGTCATAGCCATCGGTCTGATCGGACTGTTGGCTCGGGGGCTGCGCTCCTCAGGGAGCCTGTCCCCTACGCCCACCCCGGCCAGCCAGGTGATCCTGGAGGAGCCAGCCGTCACCGCCGAGGGGGTGATCGTCCCCGTGATACAGACCAGTCTCAGCTTCCGGACCAGCGGCACCCTTCAGAAACTGGCCGTCCGAGAGGGGGAAACCGTGGAGGCCGGACAACTCCTGGCCCAACTGGAGGCCACGGACCTGGAGATGGCGGTGCGACGGGCCGAGGACAGCCTGGCCCTGAACCAGGCCCTCCTGACCCAGACCAAGGCTTCCCCGCGCCCCGAGGAGATCGCCGCCGCCCAGGCCGGCCTGGCAGCCGCCCAGGCGGGGGTCAAGCAGGCCCAGGCAGCCCTGGCCAGCGCCCAGTCCAATCTGGACAAGCTCCTGGCCGGGCCCACAGAGCTGGAGTTGGAGCTGGCCCGACAGGAGGTGGACCAGGCCAGGGATCAGTTGTGGGCGGCCCAGGCGGAGCGGGATGGGGTCAAAGGCAATCGTGCCAACCCCGGCTACCTGGTGGACGCCGCCGAGGCAGCGGTCCTCCAGGCCGAGATCGGGGTGCGCATGGCGGAGCTGAGGTACGAGCAGCTCAAGGCTGGTCCCGGGCAGGAGGAGATCGCCGCCGCCCGAGCCCAGGTGCAGCAGGCGCAAGGGGGGTTAGAAGCAGCTCAAGCTCAGGTCGAGCAGGCCCAGGCCCAACTGGAACAGCTCAAAGCCGGCCCCCGACCCGAGGATGTGGCCGTGGCCGAGGCCCGGGTGCGCCAGGCTGAGACGGCTCTGGAGGAAGCGCGGCTGGCCCTGGAGAAGACCCGGCTCATCGCTCCCTTCGCCGGCACTGTGGTGGAGATCGGTGCGCGGGAGGGGGAGAGCGTCGTCACCAACGTGCCCATCATCACCCTGGCCGACCTCTCCCGGCTGCAGGTGGAGACCACGGACCTGGACGAATGGGGGGCGGCCAAAGTGCGGGTGGGCCAGCGAGCCGAGGTCACTGTCAACGCCTTCGATGACAAGGTGCTGACGGGTACGGTGGTCTCCATCGCGTCGCGGGGCAAGGAACTTCCCACAGGCGAAGTCGCCTTCACCGTGACCATCGCCCTGGACGAGCAGGACCCCGAGTTGCGCTGGGGGATGACGGTGAAAGTAGTCTTTAGTCCGTAGTCCTTTTTTGAGGCATGCCGTCGTGGGCGTAGACCTGGACTATGAGGTGGTGCGCGAGGGGATGCTTATGGTCTCCGCCAGCGGCACTGCTGTCCGCATTTAGGGAGGAAAGCAGAGGCCCGTGACTCCAGACAGGTTCAGACCCACGTGACGGCCCCTGAATTCAAAACTGCCCTGAGACCGTGAGGGGAGTGCAGGCGCGAGCCTGCCAAGGCTTCGCTGAAGCGGACTCGCGTCCGCACTCCTGCCCCAAATTGGTTCCAACTGAAGGCGAGTTTTTCTTAGGGGGACCGAGATGCCCACTATTGTTGAGACTCGGGGTTTAACCAAGGTGTACAAAATGGGCGCCAGCGAGGTGCACGCCCTGCGGGGGGTTGATCTGACCATCGAGCGGGGAGAATTCCTCTCCGTCATGGGGCGCTCCGGCAGCGGCAAGTCCACCCTCCTCAACCTCATCGGCTGCCTGGACCGACCCACCTCGGGTTCGGTGATCCTCGATGGCCTGGAGGTGACCCGGCTGCCCAGGCGCAGGCTGCCCGCCATCCGTCGCCAGAAGATCGGTTTCGTCTTCCAGCAGTTCAACCTCCTGCCCACCCTGACCGCTCTGGAGAACGTCATGCTGCCCCTGCGCTACGCCGGGGTGGGAGGCGGCGAGAGGAA
>JBHIEC010000062.1:0-11521 GCA_046760425.1 Anaerolineae bacterium | reverse complement strand
GAAGGGGCCCTGGCCCCTTGGCGGCCCCAGGCGGGGTTGATGGCGTTGGCTCTGCTGCTCATCCTGGCCAGCACCATGACGGCCGGTTACCTCTGGACGGGGCGCGAGGTGACGGTTGTCCTCGACGGACAGCCCGCTTCCGTGCGCACTCACCAGACCACCGTGGGCACCCTCTTGGAGGAGATGGGACTAGAGCTCCAGGCCGAGGATCTGGTCCAGCCCCCCGTGGACGCCCCCCTCCGAGGGGGCGAGACCGTCGTCATCCAGAGGGCCCGCCCGGTGACCATCGAGGTGGATGGTCAGGTTCTCCCACGACGCCCCCCTGCCCGTTCCGTGGCCGCGATCCTGCGCGAGGCCCAGGTGGCCCTCTCCCCCCACGACCGGGTGACCGTGAACGGCCAGGCCTGGGATCCAGAGTCGCCCCTGCCAGGGAGCCTGGCGCCCGTCCATCTCCTCAGCAGCCAGGGACAGGAGAGCTCAGCCCCTCTGCACATCCGAGTGCAGCGCGCCGTGCCCATCTACCTCAACGACGACGGCGTACTGGCCACTATCTACACCACCGCCGCCACGGTAGGCCAGGCCCTCCAGCAGGAGGGCGTGATTATCTACCTGGCCGACGAGATGAATCTGGACCTCCGTACCCCCATCTCACCGGGCCTGCACCTGACTATCCAGCGCTCCAAGCCGGTCACCATCTTGGCTGACGGTCGGGCCATCAAGACGCGCACCCGGGAGGGGACCGTGGCCGGCGTCCTGGCTCAGGAGGGGGTGACCCTGTCCGGCAAGGATTACACCGTGCCACAACTGGAGGCTCCCATCCGCGACAACCTGACGGTGCAGGTGATCCGGGTGAAGGAAGAGTTCTTCATCGAGGAGGAGCCCATCCCCTTCCAGACCGTCTGGCGGGCCGATCCCGAGCTGGAGATAGATCATCGGCGGCTGGATCAGCAGGGCGAGGATGGCGTGTACAAGCGCCGCTACCGCATCGTCTACGAGAACGGCCGGGAGGTGAGCCGCACGTTGGAGAAGGAGTGGGTTGACCGGGAGCCGACGACAGAGGTCATCGCCTACGGCACCAAGATCGTCCTCCGCGAGATGGAGACGCCCCAGGGTCCCATCCGCTACTGGCGCAAGCTGCGCGTCCTGGCCACCTCCTACAGCGCCGCCACCTCCGGCAAGAGCCGCGACCATCCCCGCTACGGCATCACCCGCCTGGGCTGGGAGGCGCGCAAGGGGGTCATCGCCGTTGATCCCCGGGTGATCAATTTTCACACTCAGATATACGTGCCTGGCTACGGCATCGGCGTGGCTGGAGACACCGGCGGCCGCATCAAGGGCCTGCACATTGATCTGGGCTTCGACGAGGACGCCCTGGAGCTCTGGTATCGCTGGGTGGACGTTTACCTGCTGGATCCGCCCCCGCCCACCGATCAGATCCGTTGGATCCTGCCAGGCTGGCCCCGGGAGAGAAGATAGAAGTTCAAAGCTCAAAGTTCAAGGCGAATCTTGATGAATGTGCGGGCGTTGCTCAGAGAATATGATATTCGCCCCAGCAAAGGTCTGGGGCAACATTTTATGGTTGACCGCAGGGCCTTGGAGCGCATCGTCGAGGCGGCGGATCTAGGGCCCGAGGACACCGTGTTAGAGATCGGGCCGGGGCTGGGGACGTTAACCCGCGCCCTGGCGGAGCGGGCTGGACGGGTGGTCGCCGTGGAGCTGGACCCACGCATGGTCGAGATCCTGTCCCAGACCCTGGACGACCGCCCCAACGTGGAGATCGTGCAGGGGGACATTCTCCAGCTTGACCCTGCGGAGCTGGTGGGAAGTGGGGCCGCAGCCCCTAGCCCCTACAAAGTCGTGGCCAACCTGCCCTACTACATCACCTCCGCCGTCCTGCGCCACCTGCTGGAGGCAGCGGTCAAGCCCCAGTTGGTGGTGGTCACGGTGCAGAAGGAGGTGGCCGAGCGGTTGGTGGCCCAGCCGGGTCAGATGAGCCTGCTCTCCGTCAGCGTCCAGTTCTACGGGCGCCCCCACCTTGTGGCCCGCATCCCCGCTCGCGCCTTCTACCCCGCTCCCAAGGTGGACTCGGCCGTGGTGCGCATCCAGGTCTATGACCAGCCACCCGTCGAGGTGGAGGATGTGGATCGCTTCTTCGAAGTCGTGCGGGCCGGCTTCGCCCAGCGGCGCAAGCAACTGCGCAATTCTCTGGCCCAGGGATTGAGGATGTCGCCCCAGGCTGTGGCCGAGGCCCTGCGCCGCTGCGGCGTTGACCCCACGCGCCGCGCCCAGGCCCTGAGCGTGGAGGAGTGGGGGAGGGTCTATCGGGAATTGAAAGCCCGGGGTTGAATCTCATTTGCTACGAAGGGGCGTCCCCGCCCCGTTTCGCGCCCCCAAGATGTGGCGGTGACGAGCGGTCACGCTCGCTTTAGCTCATAGCCAGCTTTCACCTGAGATCTGCGTGACCGCTCGTCAGGTCACGCTCGCTCTAGCTCATAGCCAGCATTCATCCTCAATCGTGGAGCGGGAAATCAGCTGACTCCATCGGCTGCAACTACTGTGACCAAACAAGGCCCCAGTCGTCACCCTCGCTGTTGGTCAGGTTGGTGGGATTGCTGCCATCGGCATCCATGACGTAGATCTCCATGTTGCCGTCGCGGTCGGGCACGAAGGCGATCTTGCTGCCATCGGGCGACCAGAGGGGAAAGAGATCTGAGCCATCGTCGTTGGTCAGGTTGGTGGGGCTGCTGCCGTCGGCACCCATGATGTAGACCTCCTGATTGCCATCCCGCGTGGAGATGAAGACCATCTTGGTGCCGTCGGGTGACCAGGCCACGGAGCCGTCGGACGAGGTTGGGGAATTGGTCAGGTTGGTGGGGTTGCTGCCATCGGCATCCATGACGTAGATTTCCACGCCACCGTCGCGGTCGGTCAAGAGGGCGATCTTGCTGCCATCGGGCGACCAGACCGGATAGGCATCGGTCGCCGGGTTGTTGGTCAGATTGGTGGGATTGCTGCCGTCTGCCCCCATGACGTAAATCTCCAAGTCGCCGTCCCGGTCGGTGTCGAAGACGATATGAGTCCCATCGGGCGACCAGATGAAGGCCCCTCTCCCGCCATCAATGCTTGGATTGTTGGTCAGGTTGGTCTGGTTGCCGCCATCAGCATCCATGACGTAGATCTCGACGTTGCCGTCCCGATCGGTGAGGAAAGCGATTTTGGTGCCGTCGGGTGACCAGCGAGGGAAGCCGTCGTTGGCCGGGTTATTGGTCAGGTTGGTGACGTTAGCCCCGTCGGCGTCCATGATGTAGACCTCGAGGTTGTCATCGCGGTCGGACATGAAGGCGATCTTGGCGTTGTCCGGCGACCAGACGGGCAGCAGATCGGCCGCCTCGTGGTTGGTCAGGTTGGTAGGGTTGCTGCCATCGGCCTCCATGACGTAGATCTCCGGATTGCCATCCCGCTCGGAGACGAAGGCGATTTTAGGTGGCGGCTTGGGCGTCACACAGCCTGCTACCACCAGCAGAGCCAAGGCCAGCCAGACAAGCAATGTTCTTCTCATACTACCCTCCTTTGGTGACTCTCCTCCGGCCTGGCCATGGCAACTGCTACCGGACCACACCCGAGGATACACCAGTTCCCTTCAAGATTTGTTTGCGCCTTGCGGTTCCTCACCGCAGGCCACTATAGCCCGGCCGGAGAACAGCGGCAAGGAGCTTCCCTCACCCCTCAGACCAGGCCAGCGCTGGGTTCCACGTCCAGACCCCAATCGCTACGCCGCCCCGACCGCCAGGCGTAGTAACCCGCCGCAGCGATCATGGCCGCGTTGTCGGTGCACAGGTAGGGCGGAGGGTAGCGTACGGCATGGCGTAGCCGCTCTTTCATCCGCTGGCGCAATCTCAGATTGCTGGCCACCCCCCCGGCCAGCAGCACCTCCCTGACCTCGTGCTCTTCCGCCGCCTGGCGCGTCTTCTCCACCAGCACGTCCACCACCGCCTCCTGGAAGCTGGCGGCCAGGTTGGCCACGGGCAGAGGCCGCGTGACCGTGGGCACGATGGCCGCCAGGGTGCCCTTCCGCCCGGCGTGCGGCGGGGTGCCCTTCTTCTGATACTTCTGCACAATGCGCAGCACAGCCGTCTTCAGGCCGCTGAAGCTGAAGTTGTAGCTGCCTTTGAGCCAGGCCCGAGGCAGATTGAAGGCCGTGCGGCTGCCCTGCTTGGCCGCTTCCTGGATGGATGGCCCGCCGGGGTAGGGCAGCCCCAGGAGCCGTCCCACCTTGTCGAAAGCCTCCCCTGCCGCGTCGTCCAGGGTGCGGCCCAGGACCTGGTACTGGCCGTGGTCCGTCATCAGCACCAGGTCCGTATGCCCGCCCGAGACGATGAGGCCCAGCAGGGGGAAACGGGGCTCAGCCTCCTCTTTCCGCCCCTCCACGATGAGCCAGTTGGAGTAGAGGTGCCCCTCCAGGTGGTTGATGCCCAGCAGGGGCAGGTCGTGGGCCAGGGCCACCGCCTTGGCCATGTTGAGGCCCACCAGCAGCGAGCCCGCCAGCCCCGGCCCATAGGTCACGGCCACCGCCGTGAGGTCGCCCCACCCCACCCCCGCCTGCTCCATCGCCTCCTGCACCACGGGCACGATGGTGAGGACGTGCTGGCGCGAGGCAACCTCCGGGAAGACCCCGCCATACTTGGCGTGGATCGCTTCCTGGGAGGCGACGACGTTGGACAGGATCACCCGCCCATCGGCCACGACCGCTGCCGCCGTCTCATCGCACGACGTCTCAATGCCCAGAATCAGGGTCCTGTTTCGCTTCAATCGTAATTTCCGCCCAAAATACCACAGGCCCACCTCGGTCGAATAGATGGGCCCCTGTGAACCACCAGTGTGTCTACTCTCCCTGGCCACGCATGGGCTATTATAGCACACTCCAGCAAACAGCGCAATTCACTACACCCCCACCTCGTCCTCATTCCTCTGCGCGCGATGCAACGCCTTCAGTCTCTCCACACACGCCCAGGGGACGTACACTTCGCCCAGCTCTACCTGCAGGATGCCCCCACCGTGGAAGTCGCTGCCGCCGGTGACGATGAGCCCGAATTTGGCGGCCAGCCCGGTCAGATCCCGCGTCACCGCCGGCGGGTAGCCAGTATAGTAAGCCTCGAGGCCCACCAGACCCGCCGCGCACAGCTCGGGCAGAAAGCTCTCCAGGGGCGGAAGCTCCCGCAAGACGCCGTTGTCGTCGGGGATGAGGGGGTGGGCCAGGACCGGCAACCCCCTGGCCCGCCGGATGACCTGCACGGCCTCCACGGGCGACAGCCGGTAGCGCTCCACGTAGGCCGGGCCGTGGCGGCCAAGATAGCGGTTGAAGGCCTGACCTGTGGTCATCACGTGGCCCGCCTCCACCAGGGCCTTAGCCACGTGGGGCCGGCCCACAGCTCCCTCCCCTGCCAACTCCAGCACCCGCTGGAAGGACACGGGAACCCCCAGGGCCGCCAGCTTATCCACCATCTTCCGCGCCCGCTCCACCCGACTGGCCCGCAGCCTGGTCAGGGTCTCCTGTAGCTCCGGATCATGCCAGTCAATGAAGTAGCCCAGGATGTGGACCTCGCCTTCAGATACGTCGGTGCTGAGTTCCACGCCGGGGATGACCTCAATACCCCACTGCTTGGCGGCGACCAGGGCCTTGTCCAGGCCCTCTGTGGAGTCGTGGTCGGTGATGGCGATGGCACGCAGACCCCGACGCGCGGCCAGGGCCACCAGCCTGGCCGAGGTGTAGACTCCGTCGGAGGCTGTGGTGTGCAGGTGTAGATCAACTCGGCTCATGCATCCCCCGTTTGTCTGATTGGTATTATACCCGTTACCCCGGGTTTGGCAAGCCCGCCGGATGTCGGAGCAAAAAAGCCACCTGTGCATCATTGGACAGGTGGCTTTCTCCGCAGAGGGTCGGACCTGAGGTCCGACCTTGGGAGGTGACGGGGAAGGGTTCGAGTTGAACCCCGAATCGGCAAGCTATAGATTACGCCTCACCGCACAGCCGCAACAATCGCTCCCAGCGCCGATCCACCTCGGCCTGTAGCTCGTTGATGATGTGGCGATTCTGCGGCTCGAAGAGGTGTTTGAAACGCCCCTCGGTCTTCAGCCACTCCTCCACGGGTAGCTTCTCCCGGGGCTTATAGTTCAGCTTCCACTGGCCGTTCTCCACCTCGAACAGGGGCCAGTAGCAGGTCTCCACCGCCAGGCGGCTGGCCTCCAGTGTCTTGTTGGTGTCCATGCGCCAGCCCCGGTTGCAGGGTGCCAGGACATTCAAAAAGGCCGGGCCGTCGGCGGCCACGCCTTTCTGGGCCTTGGTCATCAGATCCTTCCAGCGGTGGGGCGCGGCCTGGGCGACATAGGGGATGTTGTGAGCCACCATGATGGCCGTCAGGTCCTTGCGGAACTGGGTCTTGCCCGGGATGACCCTGCCCACCGGCGAGGTTGTCGTCCAGGCGCCCAGGGGTGTGGCGCTGGAGCGCTGGATGCCGGTGTTCATGTAAGCGCCGTTGTCGTAGCAGTTTGAGATGACAAATCCGCCCGCCGGTACGAAGGTATGGCTCTCCGCCACGGTGATGTCGTACACAAAGCGACAGTCCGCCGCTTTCCGTTCGACGCACCGCACTGGGTCGAGGAAGAAGTCCTCGCTTAACAGTGCTTCCAGCTTCTCCGCCTCTATCTCTCGCCCAGCGCGTTCGGCCAGACGAGCCAAGTATTCGCGTACTTTTCGCTTGGTGGTACGTTCAGTGCCAGCAGCCAGGCTGAAAATTTTCTTGCTCACCTCGCTGACAGGCACGCCGTGCTCCTCGCAGAGCGCTTTGAGCATTGGGCCGCAGACTCGCGGCGCGCGGGAGAAGTGCTTGCCTCGCGGCGGGCGCCCTGCGAGCAAGGTGCGGATGGCTGCCAGTTGTTCGCGCTTTAACGGATGTCTCGTGCCCACACGCTCGATGAAGCGTTCAATGTCCTCGCGGGAGCTAATCCAGACATCGCAGTGGACGGAGTGGCGGATCCTCTGACTGGCGATGCCCAGCCGTTGCAGCAGCAAGCACAAGCGCTGTGAGAACGCCAGATCAGTGGTGCATAACAAGACGCGCACTTCCTGACTATGTGCGCCTTGGATGATGCTGGCATGCCCGTCTCCGTCAAACACGCCGCGCAGAAAAGAAGCGAGTAAATCCGGTGACAGTCCAACCAGATGTGCGGGATTGTGCTTGATGTCGAGTGCTCGGGCGGCCATCCATAACAATGGGTTGCAGACCGTATAGTGCCAGCCCGAATCAGTATGCGTCCGGCTGACCTTGCGACCCGCGAAGCATCTCTCGTGAGCAGTGGCAAAAGCATCCAGCAGTGCCTGCTCAGTATTGACGAGGGTGATGAGATACCGCTGGGAACTGATGTGGCCATCTGAGGCAATCAGTCCCAGAAGGTAAAGTAGGTCGGCATTTACCTGTGGATCGGCTATCTCGACCGTGCCGCCGCCGGGCATACGGAAGGAGCGGACTGCTTCACGGATCTCTGTCCACGGCGTCATCGTGGCCTCGGCAACGGTCTTGAGTGCACCAAGATCAACACCACGACCCCGCTCTTCCCATTGCCACGGCTTCAGCCCCAGTTGGCGGGCTGCCTCAGCGACGGAGCCGTATTGCTCACGCAATTTCTCCTTGAGCTGCTCCTTCAGGGCATCCGGCACTACGGCTGTAATGGTGTCCTCCAATAGATCAATCAGGTAGATTGACCTCCCATTTCCGTTGGTCTTGAGCAGACGCGGCGTGTAGACCTCATCACCGGGCATAAGTTCACTGGCCGGTTTCCACGTCGGCCCCTCGAGCCCGTCCACGAGAACAGGATGTTCGGGCGTCAAGCGCACTACCGCGCCGGATACAGTCTCGACCTCTACCAACTCTGGCGGAGCCGGCATCCGTTGGGTGCGCAGGATCGGTTTAACCTTAGCTGTCCCGTGGTTCCACGCAGCAACCTCTCCTTGCACAGCTACCGTATCCGCCACGCGGCCGGTGATGTCTGTCACCGTCTCCGGCTGACCGGCTGCCAGTGCCACCTCGGTGAAGTCGCCGATGGCGATTACACGACCATCGCCCAACACCAGTTCGGTTTCAGGCGGCACACAGACGTACAGGAACTTGTGGCCTCGCTCGGCTGCGCCGGAGAGGGCCTGGATGCCGATGTCGTAGGTGCCGCCGTCGCCGCCAAAGGCGATGAACTTGATGTTGCGATCCTCGATTTTGCCCTGCTTGACCAGGGAGCGATACATGGCTTCCACGCCAGCGATGGTGGCCGCCGCGTTCTCAAAGGCGTTGTGGATCCAGGGTACCCGCCAGGCGGTATAGGGGTAGATGGTCGTACTCACCTCCAGACAGCCTGTGGCGTTGGCCACCACCACTGGCTCTTCGATGGCGTTCAGGATCTGGCGCACCACGATGGGTGCGCCGCAGCCGGCACACAGTCGGTGCCCGGGTCCCAACCGATCCTCGCGCTTGGCCATCTCTCGCAACGACAGTTTGATTGCCATTTTTCAATCCTCCCCTACGCGACCCTGGCCACAAGTTCTGGAGCAGCTACGGGGGCCTCGTCGCCACGCACGCCCAGGTAGGTCACCGGCTGCCGGATCCGGCCCGTCTCGGCGATGGCCAGCAGCTCGTGATACACACCCTCGATCTGGCACGGCCCGATGTCCCGCCCACCCAGGCCAAAGACGTAATCCACGATGGGCACATCCAGTCCGTGGAACTGAGCCGCCGACAGAAGCTCCAGCCACAAGGGGCCGCCGTCCTCCATGGCTCCGAAGGAGATGCTGCGGTCCATGACGCCCACAGCCTTCACGCCCCGCAGGGCATCCACCAGTTCCTTCCCCGGGAAGGGGCGGAAGACTCGCGGCTTGAGCAGGCCCACCCGCAGGCCCTCAGCTCGCAGCTCATCCACCACGCCCCGCGTCGTGCCAGCCGTGCTGGACAGCACCACGATGGCCACTTCAGCATCCTCCAGGCGGTAGGTCTCGAAGAGGCCATAAGGCGCCCGGCCGAACCTCTCGCCGAACTGGCGGCCCACCTCCAGGATGACCCTCCTGGCATGGCGCATGGCCTCCACCTGCTGGCGCTTGTGCTCGAAGTAGTAATCGTAGAAGTCGAAGGGGCCATAGGTCACCGGGTTGTCTACATCCAGCAGCGGGTAGTGGGGCACATAGGGGCCGATGAAGGCTCTGACCTTCTCGTCGTCGAAGATCTCCACCCGCTCCACGCCGTGGCTGGTGATGAAGCCGTCCTGCATGACCATGACCGGCAGGCGCACGTCGGGGTGCTCGGCGATGCGCACAGCCTGGATGGTGTTCTCGTAGGCCTCCTGCCCGCTCTCGGAGTAGAGCTGGATCCAGCCGGCGTCCCGCGTTCCCATGGAGTCCGAGTGGTCGCAGTGGATATTGATGGGCCCCGACAGGGCGCGGTTGACCACGGGCATGACGATGGGCAGTCGCATCGAGGCGGCGATGTAGACGATCTCCCACATCAGGGCCAGGCCGTTGGCCGAGGTGGCTGTCATCACCCGCCCACCGGCCGCCGCTGCACCCACGCAGGCGCTCATGGCACTGTGCTCGCTCTCCACGGTGACAAACTCGGTGTCCACCTGGCCGTCGGCCACGAACTGGGCGAAGGTCTGCACGATGGAGGTCTGGGGCGTGATGGGGTAGGCGGCCACCACGTCAGGGTTGATCTGCCGCATGGCTTGGGCAATTGCGGCGTTGCCGTCTAGTGCTAGAAATCTGCTCATAGTTAACCTCGCGATCTTGAGAAGTTGACGAGTCAATGAGTTAACGAGTCCATAAGGTAATGCAATTCTCGTAACTCATTGACCTGTTGACCCGTTAACTCATAATTCGTCAACTCGTTACCCTAAATTGGCCTTCTTCCACCATCTCGATGCACCTGGGCGGGCACACCTCGGCGCACACCCCGCAGCCCTTGCAGTGGTCCAGGTCAACGCCTTTGAACTCGCCATCCTGGGCGACCATGGCCACGTCGGGGCAGTAGAGCCAGCATATCAGGCACCTGGTGCAGCGGTCCCAGTCTATGATGGGGCGGAAGGCCCGCCAGCCGCCAGTTCTGTACTGGGCTGCATTGCCCGCTTCGATGATCAGCCCGCCGATGGGGATGTCTTGCCAGGCTTTTGGTTCCATTTTTTATCCTTCTTGTACTTCTCCGGCCGCACGCTCAATGGCCCTCACATTGGCTTCCACCATCTGCGGCGACAGTTTGTCCTCGAACCTGCGCCGTATCTGCTCCACCAGCTCCTCGACCTTGAAGAGCCCCGTTGCCCTGGCGAGGGCGCCCAGCATGGGGGTGTTGGTGATCTCACGGCTCAGCTCCTCAAGGGCGATGTGGCTGGCGTCCACGGTGTAGACACGGCCACCATGGAAGTCCAACTGGCTGCGGATCTCAGCCGGGCCTTGGGGCGTGTTGACGATGAGCACGCCGTCTTCTTTGAGCCCCTCGGTCACGTCCACGGCGCCTATAATGGTCGGATCCAAGACGAGCACCACATCCGGCTCCTCGATCTGACTGTGGATGCGGATGGGCTCATCGCTCAAGCGGGTAAAGGCGCGGATGGGCGCGCCGCTGCGCTCGGGACCGTAGTCCGGGAAGGCCTGGAAGTGCTGGCCCGCCTCCAGGGCTGTCTCGGCCAGGAGCTTGCCGGCCGTGACCACGCCCTGGCCACCGCGACCGTGCCAGCGGATCTCGATCATTTTACCCATAGTTTTCCCTCCAACGGAGTTAGATGGCATCTCGTCTTCAGCTACCGCCCTGTCCTACTTTTCTGCCTCGCTTAGCTCGACATTGTTAAATCCCGTCAGAAACCAGGTTTTTTGCGTCCAAAATCAGGAGATATGGCTGTTCCAGTCGCGTTCACTGGCTCGAACTCTACCTAATTCAGAGAAAAACCTGGTTTCTTTCAGGTAAATCCTCAGAGGTAGTCGAGATACGTCTGCTCTGAGGTCATATTGGCATAGCCTCGCTGAGGATGCGTTCACCGATTCTGGGCTTCAGCCCATCCTTCATCACCAGATCGACTTTCACGCCCAGCGTGTCACTGAGGTAGTACTCAAGCTGGAGGAACTGGAATAGACTGGGGGCTTCGCGAAATGTCACCAGCATATCGAGGTCGCTGCCCGGTCGCTGTTCCTGGCGGACGTATGATCCGAACAGCGCGATCGACTCCACCTGGTAGCGGTCGGCGAGCACCAGGACCAGGCTTCGAATCTTGTCTTGCAGCTCACTCAGCGACCTCAGGTTGCCCATCGCTATTCCCTCCCACTCTATCTCCACGCCGGCTAACGTTCCCGCCGTTCACGACGTTCGCGCATCGTTCGTCAGCAGGTCATCTCGATTCACTCCAATCCCTTCGCCAGCCGACGGCCATAATTGGCAACGAAGCGGCGAATGTGGCTTTAGCCTGTGGTGTGTTATGTTAAGTTGCGCATCAGGGCTTTGGA
>JBHIEC010000061.1:0-11669 GCA_046760425.1 Anaerolineae bacterium | reverse complement strand
TCTGGTTCCATGGGGTAGGTGGCTAGCCCTGTGGTGTGGGCGTGATTTCAAGGGATGGGGTCTTTTCCGGCAGGGGTGTCCAAGCCGGCGGGGCCGTCGGCTGCAGCCAATCCTCCACCGCCCAGCCGATGATGCCCTGCTGATCCACCAGCCGCCACCAGCGGAAACCGTCCTTCTCCCGAGGGCCGCCGGTGACCTTGAGGATCTCCCCTTCAGGCACGATGCGCCAGGTGACGTAGTTCAATCCCGGGCCGGATCGGAAGCGTAGGTTGAATCCCGCCGTGCCCGCAACCTTTACATAGCCGCCCACGGTGATGGTCGGCGGCAGGGTGGGCGTGGCGGTGGGTTGGGGCAAGGGGGTCTCCGTGGCCGGCGGCCGGAGGGTGAAGGTGGGCCGCGGGGTGGCTCTCACCTGGGTTGGGGTCGGGGTGGGCGTGGGGAGCATGGCCAGCCGGCCGTCGTGGGGGGTGATGATCCACCACAGGCTGGCGACCAGAGCGAACAACAGGATGGCGGCCAGTGCCAGCCTGGGAGCCAGGGTGCTGGCGTCCCGCGAGCCCCTACGAGCCTTGCGCTCCGGTTCCTGTCCCCCCTCCTCTCGGTCCTCGAAGTCTGATGTCATCTTTTCCCCCTCTCATGTGATCAGCCCCCAAGTCGCAAGCGCTCACCTGACAAGCGGTCACGCTCGCGTCAGTGTGCCAGCTTCTACCCAAACCCCGCGTGACCGCTTGTCACCGGGCATATCCTTCAGAGGGTGCTCTTGCTAAGTTCGGAGGTGAGCGCTTGCGAAGAGGGCTGGTGGAAGCTCGATCCGAATTATAACAAGCCTTGAGCCAGATGTCAATGGGCGAATTGGACCCAATTTGGACCCGACTAAGACCAGATTTGGACGCAACTGTGGTATAATTGCAAATGAATAGCAAGAGCGATAAGGAGAAGAACATGCGGTGCCATCAGGCAGGAGGAGGCACGTCCTCGCAAGCGCTCGCAGCGGTGACAAGCGGTCACGCTTGCATTGGCTCATTGCCAGCTCTAGCTGAGAACCGCGTGACCGCTTGTCAGGGCTCGAACCCAACACAGGGCACAGTGACTGGGCTACGAGCGCTTGCGACCCCGTCGGGTGATAGCCAGTCCATTGTCCTGGTGGGCAACCCCAACGTGGGCAAGTCCGTCATCTTTGGCCTGCTGACAGGCCGCTATGTGACGGTGTCCAACTACCCGGGCACCACGGTGGAGGTGAGCCAGGGCTATGCGGCCTTTGAGGGCGGGGACACGAGCAGGGGGGGGCATCGGTGGCGCCGGCGCAGAGGAGCGGGACATCGCCACGGCCGGACCCTGGTCATAGACACGCCGGGCATCAACAATCTCATCCCCATGTCCGAGGACGAACGGGTGACGCGGGACATCCTCCTGCACGGGCGGCCCAAGGCCGTCGTCCAGGTGGCCGACGCCAAGAACCTGCGGCGGGCCCTGCTCATCTCGCTGCAACTGGCCGAGATGGGGCTGCCCTTTGTCCTGGACCTGAACATGGAGGATGAGGCCAGGAGTCGGGGCATTTTCATTGATGTCTCACGCCTGGCCGACATCCTGGGCGTGGAGGTGGTGTCCACGGTGGCCACCCAGCGACAGGGCATCGGACGCCTGATCCACAGCCTGGCCGCCCCCCGCCCCTCATCCTATCGTCTCACCTACGACGAGCCCATCGAGGAAGGGATAGCGGCCCTGGTGCCCCTCCTTGCACGAGCGGTTGATGGACACGGGCCTCGGCGGGCGCTGGCCCTGATGCTCTTGGCCGGCGACGAGAGCCTTACCCCCTGGCTCCATGAGCACCTGGATGCGGCCACCATCCAGCGGATTGAGACCTTGCGGCAGGAGGTGCAGGCCAGGTACGCCCAACCCCTGAGCTACGTGATCAACCGCCAGCGGCTGCGGGCGGTGGACAATATCATGGCCCAGGTGTACTCCGCCGAGAAGGCGGAGCGGGAGTCCCTGGCCGGTACCCTGGGCCGCCTGACCATGCACCCCTTGTGGGGGGTGCCCATCCTGCTGTTGGTGCTGTACCTTATTTACAAGTTCGTGGGTGAGTTCGGGGCTCAGACCCTGGTGGGGCTCATGGAGGAGGTCGTTTTCGGCCGGTTCGTCAACCCCTGGGCCACGCGCCTGGCCGAAGCCCTCATCCCCATCCCCCTCCTCCGCGATTTCCTGGTGGGGCAGTACGGCCTGATCACCATGGCCCTGTCCTACGGCCTGGCCATCATCCTGCCCATCGTGGGCACTTTCTTCATCGCCTTCGGCCTGCTGGAGGATTCCGGGTACCTGCCGCGCCTGGCGGTGATGGTTAACCGCCTCTTCAGGGTCATGGGCCTCAACGGCAAGGCGGTGCTGCCCATGATCTTGGGGCTGGGCTGCGATACCATGGCCACCATGACCACCCGCATCCTGGAGACCCGGAAGGAGCGCTTGCAGGTTACCCTGCTCCTGGCCCTGGGTGTCCCCTGTTCGGCCCAACTGGGGGTCATCCTGGGCATGATGGGCGGCCTGGGCCTCCGGGCCATCCTCCTCTGGGCGGGGATGGTGGCAGGCGTGCTCATGACGGTGGGCTACCTGGCGGCCAGGGTGATCCCAGGCCACGGCTCCGATTTCATCCTGGAGCTGCCGCCCCTGCGTGTGCCCCAGGCCTCCAACATCGCCGTCAAGACCCTGGCCCGCGTGGAGTGGTACCTCAAGGAGGTGGTGCCCCTCTTTATCCTGGGCACGGCCCTCCTCTTCGCCCTGGACAGGCTGGGGCTGCTGGCCGTCATCGAGAAGTTGGCCGCGCCTCTGGTGGTCGGGTTCCTGGGCCTGCCGCCCAAGGCCACGGAGGCCTTCCTCATCGGCTTCCTGCGCCGCGACTATGGGGCGGCCGGGCTCTTCATGCTGGCCCGGGCAGGGGAAATGGATCACCTCCAAATCGTGGTCAGCCTGGTGACCATCACCCTCTTCGTGCCCTGCATCGCCAACTTTTTCATGATCATCAAGGAGCAGGGTCTGAAGACGTCCCTGGTCATGGTGGCTTTCATCTTCCCCTTCGCCTTTCTGGTGGGAGGGCTGCTGAACCTGGTGTTGCGGGCGTGGGGAGTGGGGTTGTAGGAAGTAGGAGCGCAAGAAGGGAAAAAACATGTTAGCAGCAAGTTTGATCACCTTTCGTGAGGGTTTGGAGGCGGCCCTGATCGTGGGCATCGTCCTGGGGTACCTGAAAAAGGTCGGTCGGCTGGATCGGCAGGGCTACGTCTGGGGCGGCGTCATGGCCGCCATCGTGGCCAGCCTGGGTGTGGCCCTGGGGCTGCAATTCGTGGGTGCCCAGTTCACCGGCCGGGGCGAGGAGATTTTCGAAGGGGCGGCGATGCTCCTGGCCACCGGCGTTCTGACCTACATGATCTTCTGGATGCGGTACCAGGGCCGCTTCATTAAGATGGCCCTGGAACGGGACGTCCAGGTGGCGGTCACGGCTGGGCAGAACTGGGCCCTGGCCAGCCTGAGCTTCATTGCCGTCTTTCGTGAGGGGGTGGAGACGGTCCTCTTCCTGTCTGCAGCCGCCTTCGTGGCGGCGGCCGGTGAGACGCTGTGGGGTGGGCTTCTGGGGTTAGCAGCGGCCATCGTGGTCGGCTGGCTCATCTTCGCCACCACCGTCCGCCTCGATGTCAGGCGCTTCTTCGACGTGACCAGCGTCTTGCTTCTCCTCTTTGCTGCAGGGCTGCTGGCCCACGGTGTACACGAGTTCCAGGAGGCAGGGCTGATACCTGTCATCATTGAGCACGTGTGGGACATTAATCATATCCTCAACGAGAAGTCCACGCTGGGCTCCATCCTGAAGTCCCTTCTGGGCTACAACGGCAACCCCTCGCTCATGGAAGTGCTCAGTTACATCGGCTACTATGTTGTCGTTCTGAGCCTAGTGCGATGGTGGATCGGACTGAAAGTCGCGGAGGTGGAATTGACGTGAGATGTCCCTTGTGTGGCTATGAGTTCGACGAGCAGCAGATGGCCTGTCGCACCAACTGCCCTCTCAACAGGGATTGCAACCTCATCTGTTGTCCCAATTGTGGCTATCAGACGGTGGACGAATCCAGATCGAAGACGGCCGCCTGGCTCAGGCGGGTGCTGAAGAAGTTGGACAAAACAATCGGGACATAACGGTTGGGAGGTATCGTGTCCACGAAAGATCATCGCATCGAAGAACTGCTTGAACTCATCTGGACCCTGCGGGAGGGGGGCGAATCCAGGATCAGCGAAGTGTTGCGGCAGACCAAGGAGGAAGGGGCCGAGGGGATCCTGGCAGAGATGGAGCGAGAGGGGTTGATGGCACGGGAAGGCGATCACCTGACCCTCACCCGGGCGGGGGAGGCCCAGGCCGAGGTAGTGGTACGCCGCCACCGCCTGGCGGAGCGGCTCCTGGCCGATGTCTTCGAGCTGGGCGAAGAGGAGATGGAGTCCCAGGCCTGCCAGTTCGAGCACGTGCTGAGCCCGGAGGTCACCGACAGTGTATGCACCTTCCTGGGCCATCCGCCCTTCTGCCCCCACGGTAAGCCTATCCCTCGTGGCCGCTGCTGTGTCAAGTTCCAGCGGGAGCTCAAGCCGCTGGTGATGCCCCTCAGCCAGTTCGAGCTGGGGCAGGAGGCCCGCATCGTATTCATCAGCCCCAGGTATCACGCCCGCCTGGATCGCCTGAGCGCCCTGGGCATCGTACCGGGCAGCGTGATCAAGCTGCACCAGCGGCAGCCATCCTACGTCGTGCAGGTGGGCCAGACGGACCTGGCCCTGGACAAGGAGATCGCCGACGAGATCTACGTGAAGGGCATCTGATGGGGTGAGCTAGCAGTTGTTCAGGCTCTTGACAAATCGGGCGAGCTATGGTAGAATGGGGCGTAGTTATTAAACTAACGCCTAATAAGAGGAAGGATGGACGACTCTATTGACAAACTGGTGAAAATCGGTTTCTCGGAGTACGAGGCCAAGGCCTACGTGGCCCTGCTCAGGGAGAGTCCCGTGACGGGCTACCAGCTCTCCAAGGCCTCCGGCGTTCCTCGCTCCATGATCTACGAGGTCCTGGGCAAGCTCACCGCCCGCGGCGCGGCCCTGACGCTGCGAAAGGGCGGTGCGACCAGGTACGCGCCGGTTCCAGCGGCGGAGTTCCTCGACCGGCTCCACCGCGAGCACGAAGAGCTCATCGCCTCGCTTAAGGATGACCTGGCCTCCCTAGCCTCGACCTCTGACCTCGAATACGTCTGGAACATTGAGGGCCACGAGAACATCATGGCCAAGGCGCGGGAGATGATTGGCCAGGCGGAGGCCCGCATCTATCTGGCCCTTCTGCCGGCCACGTTCCCGGATTTGCGGCCTGCATTGGAGGAGGCCATTGGGCGGGGCGTGCAGGTGGTGATCTACACCACGGACGATCTCGATCTGCCGGGCGCTCAGATGGTCATTGCACCGATGTCCGAGGAGGCCCTCGGCCAGGCGGGTGGGTTGGGGTTAATCCTGGTCATTGATGGAAAGGAGGTATTGATCGGCGAGTGGCTGGCCGCGACCCGGGCGCGGGCTTCCTGGACCAGCAGTCCCCTCCTCGTCTTCATCGCCGAACACCACCTGCGGACCGACCTGTACCTCCCCCAAATCTTGGCCCTTCTAGGGGCTCGGGCGCTGGACATCATTCAGGTGGAGGATCGCGAATTGTTCGCCCGGGCCCTGGAGAGTCGCATCCATCACGATTAGCCTCGGCCCGGGCGTTGAGTACAGAAGGAATCCGCGCTCGCTTTTCGGCGTGAGGTGAACATGATCGAGAAGGGCGAGACAAGCCAGAAACCTGTCGGCACCCGCCAGGGGTTTGCCCATGCAAGGGATTTCGGAAGTGGAACTTTCCTATTTCGAGTTGCAGGCGTACGTTGGCACCACGAAGCACATGGGAGGGCTCAAGGCCACCAAGGAACTCATCGCGCTGTGCCCCATTGACGGGGATGTGCACGTGTTGGATGTGGGCTGCGGCGCCGGTGCCACGGCCTGCTATCTGGCTAAGAAGTATGGCTGCCGTGTGATGGGCGTAGACCTTCTTGAAAGCATGGTCGCCAGGTCGAAGGAGCGGGCACAAAGGGAAGGCGTGGCGCATCGCGTTGAGTTCAGGGTCGCCGATGCGCAGAACCTCCCCTTCGCGGAGGCCCTTTTCGACGTGGTCATCGGCGAGTCCGTAATCACATTTGTGGAAGACAAACAGAAGGCGGTAAGCGAGTGTGTGCGGGTGGCGAAGCCGGGAGGATATGTGGGGCTCAACGAGGAAACCTGGATAAAGACGCCGGTTCCGGCAGAATTGGTTGAATTCGTATCCCGCACCTGGGGCGGCGCTAGACCGGAGACCTCCAATGGTTGGGTGGCATTGCTGGAGGGCTCTGGATTAAGGGATGTGGTGGTGAGAACCCACAGATTCAGCGCTCTAAAGGAGGCCAGTCAAATCAGGCGGTACAGTTTGGGAGACCTTTCAAGGATGCTCTACAGAGCTCTGTCCCTGTACATCGGAAGCCCAGCTTTCAGGAGGTACATGAGAGGGAGGAGACCCCTCCCCAAGAACATCTGGGAATACCTGGGATATGGACTATACGTGGGCAGGAAGTGAATGGTGATGAACGCAAATATCACGCACAATGAGCAGCGGCGGGACGTAGCCTTGAAGGCAGGCATCAGGAAGCGGTTTGTACAGGTGTCCGTCACCCTCGCCGTCCAGGCGACGATACTTTTCCTCGCGGCAGGTAAGCTCAACTGGATGTGGGCATGGCTCTATGTCGGCATATACCTGGTTGGTGTCGTCATCAACGCCGCCTTCATGCTGCGCTACAGCCCGGAGACCATCGCCGAACGCGCCGAGACCAGAGGAAAGGCCTGGGACAAGGTCATCGGCGGCCTGGGGGCCTTGATGTACTTCGTGCTCCTGTTAGTCGTCGCCGGGTTGGACGTGCGCTTCGGGTGGACCGGGCGAATCGCGCTTGTGCTCCACATCGCAGGTGCGGTGGCCTTCGTGCTGGGAGGGGCGCTCTTCAGTTGGGCGATGATATCGAACGCCTACTTCTCGACGGTTGTCCGCATCCAGGAGGAGCGCGGGCGCGCCGTCTGCACCACCGGGCCATACCGCTTCGTGCGCCATCCGGGTTACGTGGGCATGATTATCCAATCCCTCACGCTGCCGTTGATGCTCGGCTCGCTGTGGGCGCTGATCCCGGGCGGGCTAACAGCGCTGCTGATGGTCGTCCGCACGGTGCTGGAAGACCGGACGCTCCACAAGGAGCTTGACGGCTATCGTGACTACGCGCGGTGGGTGCGATATCGTCTGCTGCCCGGCATGTGGTGAGATGTGAGACGTATTGCGTATTGTGTGTTCCATACTGCTACCCTCACGCAACACGGAATACGCAGTACGTTTGCAGGGGATCTTCAATGGTGCTCAAGAACTTGTTCCGACGTAAAGGTAGAACTATCCTCACGCTACTGGGCATCGCCATCGGCGTGGCGGCCATTGTCGCCTTGGGAGCGATGGCCGAGGGGATGCGCGCTGGTTACACGGCCATGGCCCGGGGCAGCCAGGCCGACCTGGTGCTCACCCAGAAAGGCGTGTATGACATCACCATAGGCGGCGTGGACGAGGCGGTCGCCGACCAACTGCGGGCCTGGCCAGAGGTGGCCGATGTGGATGGCATGCTGATAGGTAACGTTAAGGCCGAGGATGCTCCTTACTTCTTCATCTTCGGCTATGACCCACAAGGCTTCGCCATCGAGCATTTCAAAATCGTGGCTGGGCAGGGGCTGAGTGAGGCGCGGGGCGTGCGGGGGAAGCCGTGCCTGCTGGGCCGCGCCGCCGCTGAGAGCTTCGACAAGGACGTGGGCGACACGTTACACATCACCGGCGGCACCTTCCGCATCGTCGGCATCTACGAGACAGGGGATGCCTTCGAGGAGGGCGGGGCGGTCATCCCCCTGAAAGAAGCCCAGTCACTGCTGCTGCAGCCGCGCCGTGTCTCCCTGTTCTACATCCGGCTGCGCGATCCCGCCGACGAAGCCCGGCTGAGAGCGCGGGTGGAGCGGCGCTTCCCCGACCTGCTCCTCTCTACCACCTCCGATTTCGCCGACCGGCAGCAGATGATCGAGATCCTGGAGGGGTTCGCCTTGGGCATTGCCCTGCTGGCGGTGATCATCGGCGGGGTGGGGATGACCAACACCCTCTTCATGTCGGTCTTCGAGCGCACGCGGGAGATCGGCCTCCTGCGGGCAGTGGGCTGGCGGCGGGGCCAGGTGCTGCGCCTCATCCTGAGCGAGTCGCTGGCCCTCTCCTTCCTGGGGGGACTGACCGGCATCGGTCTGGGGGTGGTGGCGGTCTTTCTGCTGCGCGGCTCTATCGTGTATATGGGCACGCTGGGGGTGGAGTTCTC
This sequence comes from Anaerolineae bacterium, assembly GCA_046760425.1. Lineage (GTDB taxonomy): Bacteria > Chloroflexota > Anaerolineae > JBHIEC01 > JBHIEC01 > JBHIEC01. The sequence goes on along the minus strand of JBHIEC010000061.1, from coordinate 3,222 downwards.
CCCCGAGCTCTTCGCCCGTGCCCTCGCCACAGTGGCCATGATGGGGCTGGTGGGCGGGGCGTATCCGGCCTGGTGGGCCAGTCGTCTGGTGCCGCTGGAGGCGCTGCGGTATGAGGGTGGGGCAAGGGCAAGCCTTGCCCCTACCCGTGGCGGGATGACGCTGCGCAACCTGTGGCGGCGGCGTACCCGCACGGCGTTGACCGCGCTGGGGGTCGGGGTGGGCATCGCCGCCATCGTTGCCCTGGGTGGCATCACCCAGGGGATGATCGAGATCCTTACCTCGACGATGACGGGCAGCCAGGCCGAATTGATGGCTATTGAGGCGGATGTTTCCGACACGAGCTACAGTGCCATTGACGAACGAGTAGGGGCGCGCATCGCCTCCCTGTCCGACGTGGAGGCGGTCTCCGGCGTCATCATCACCGTCGCCAGCACCGAGAAGACGCCGCTGTTGATCGTGTTCGGCTACCATCCCCGTGAGTTCGCCATCCGCCACTTCCACATGGTCGAGGGGGAGCCGCTGACGGCCAGCCGTCAGGTCATCGTAGGCCGACAGGCGGCGGAGACGATGGGCCTGGAAGTGGGGGATACGCTCCGCCTGCTGGAGAGCGCCTTCCGCGTCGTCGGCATCTACGAGACAGGGGTGGGCTACGAGGACAGCGGGGTGGTCATCAGCCTGCGGGAGGTTCAGGCGTTGGCTGGCAAGCCTCATCAGGTGACATGGTACCTCATTAAACTGCGCGACCCGGAGCGCGCCGAGGAGATGCGGGATTACCTGGCTGCCAACTTCCCGGAGATTGACGTCTCCCTCACCTCCGAATTCGTCGAGATCATGCCTGATATGCGGACGATGGAAGAGATGGTGGGGCAGATATCGTTCCTGGCGGTGTTCATCGGCGCGGTGGGCATGCTGAACACCATGCTGATGAGCGTCTTGGAGCGGACGCGGGAGATGGGGGTGCTGCGGGCGCTGGGCTGGCGTCGTCGCCAGGTGCTGGAGATGGTCCTGCGAGAGGCACTGGCACTGGGCGCGGTGGGCGGCATCTGCGGCATCCTGCTGGGGATGGGGTTGGTCTGGGGGATCATGCAGATACCTCTGATAAAGGGAATGCTGGAAGCCCGTTACCCTCCCCAGTTGTTCGTGCAGGCGCTGGTGGTGGCACTGGTGACCGGAGCGGCGGGCGGACTCTACCCCGCCTGGCGGGCGACGCGGATGCGGCCCGTGGAGGCTTTGCGGTACGAATAGTCCGATGGCCCTCAAGAACCTGCTTCGACGCAAAGCGCGCACGCTGCTGACAGTGGTCGGCATCGCCATCGGCGTCGCCGCCATCGTCGCGCTGGGGTCGCTGGCCGAGGGGCTGGCGGCCGGCTACGGCGCGCTCGGCACCGGCAGCGGAGCCGACCTGCTGGTAGCCCAGGCAGACGCGGTGGACATCCTTTTCAGCGGTGTGGACGAGGAGGTGGGCACGGCCCTCGCAAACCTGCCCGGCGTCCAGGAGGCGTCAGGGATGGTCTACATCATGGTCTCCACAGAGGGCGTGCCCTACTTCATCGTCCTTGGCTACGAGCCTGGCAGTTTCGCCATCCAACACTTCCGGATCGTCGAGGGGGAAGGGCTGACGGAGCGGGTGGCAAGACACACCAGCCGGCCGCTCATCCTGGGACGGGCGGCGGCGGACGACCTGGACAAAGGGGTCAGCGACACGCTCCGACTCTACGAGAACACGTACCGCATCGTGGGCATCTACGAGACGGGTGCGCCCTTCGAGGACAGTGCGGCCGTGGTTCCGCTCCAGGAGGCTCAAACTCTCTCCGGGCATCCTCGCCAGGTAAATGCCTTCCTGATCAAATTGCGGGACATCCGCGACGCTGAACGGGTACGCCAGCGTATCAAGCAACGCTTCTCCGACCTCACGGCCACTACTTCATCCGATTTTGCACGGGAGCAGGAAGCCCTGTCCTTTGTTCAAGGCTTCACCTGGGCAGTCTCTTTGCTGACGGTGTTCATTGGCGGCGTGGGCGTGATGAACACGATGCTGATGAGCGTCTTTGAGCGCACGCGGGAATTGGGGGTCTTGCGAGCCATGGGGTGGCGTCGTCGCCGGGTCCTGGGCATGGTGCTGGGCGAATCGCTGGTTCTGAGCGGGCTGGGTGGGCTGGCGGGGACTGGCCTGGGCGTGGCGGCGGTGCGGGCAGTAGAGCACGTGCCGACGGTGAGCGGCATTGTGCCTGGCAGTTTCTCCCCTGCCTTGTTTGCGCAGGGCATCGTCGTGGCGCTGACCCTGGGTTTGGTGGGCGGGGCCTACCCAGCCTGGCGGGCTTCCCGCTTGCAGCCGGCGGAGGCGATGCGGGCCGAGGGTGGCGGAGGAGGGCGGGCATCCCGTTTGAAGTTTGGCGGGGTGGCGCTGCGCAACGTCCTGCGGCAGCCCACGCGCACCCTGCTCACCCTGATCGGCATCGCCATCGCCATCATGGCCATCGTCACGATGGGCGCTCTGGCCGACGGCCTCGCAGCGGAGATGACGGACATCGCCGGTGGGACCAGCGTCCATCTGGTCGGCATGCAAGCAGATGCCTCAATGGACCTGAGCACGATTGACGAGCGGGTCGTGAAGCACATCGCGGCCCTCCCCGGCGTGCAAGCGGCCGAGGGCTTTCTGACCGGCTACGCGAGCGTCGGCGACCTGCCTTTCTTCGTCGTCTTCGGCTACCATCCTCGAGGGTGGGGCATCCGTGAGTTCCGCATCGTGGAGGGGAAGCCCCTGACCGCCAACCGGCAGATCATCATCGGTCGCGTGGCGGCGGACAACCTGCACAAGCGGGTGGGCCAGACGTTGCGCATCCTCGACGTTCCCTTTCGCATCGTCGGCATCTACGAGACGGGGGTGCCCTTCGAGGACGGGGGCGGGGTCATCAGCCTGCGCGACGCCCAGACCCTCTTCGGCCAACCGCGCAAGGTGAGTTTCCTGGGCATCCGGCTGGAGGATCCGGGCCAGGCCGAGGCAGTGGAGCGTGCAATCGAGGCGCGCTTCCCCCAGGTCGCCGTGTCGCAGGCGAGCGATTTCTCCGAGGACGTGGTGGACATCCAGGTCACTCGCTCCAGCACCTGGGCCATCGCTTTTCTGGCCCTTCTGGCGGGCGGGGCAGGCATGATGAACACGATGGTAATGAGCGTCTTCGAGCGCACACGAGAAATCGGTGTGCTGCGGGCGTTGGGCTGGC
>JBHIEC010000060.1:0-11724 GCA_046760425.1 Anaerolineae bacterium | reverse complement strand
GGCGGCTAAAAGCACGCCGCCTGGCTCCCCAGACCGAGCCAGACGCCGTCATTTAGGCGGCGCTCGAGGGCTCCATCGGATGGTGACATTATACCACTTTTCGCCCTATCTGGCAAAAGCGCAGTTATGCGGAGTGCGGTCGCAAACGCTCTTCAGAGAGGGCCTGGCAGGCTTGCGCCTGCACTCCTTGTCCCCAACGTGTTACAAGACAAAGACCCGATGATCCCGCTCCGCCCCAAGAACGGGATCCCAGGTCTTTATCTGCATCAAGGAGGCTAGTCACCTTATCTTAACCATCTACAGGATACTGGTTAGAGATTAATCTAACATTAAGGGAAGTTTAGAAGACGATTAGAGTTTGGTTTCCCCTTCCTTCTACGCCCCGAACTTCTGCAGCCGCAGGGCGTGGGCTAGGGCCAGAGGCATGATGTCCCTGGCCGGGAGGAGTCCCAGGCTCCCCCGAGCACAGGCTCGCTCCCCAAATTGCTCAAGCCCGTCGGGGCGGCAGTAGGCCGAGTGGAGGAGGAGGGGCAGGGGATGCCAGCTATGGGCCCGCAGCGACCAGGGGGTGGAGTGATCGCCGGTGACCACGAGGACATCAGGCTTCAGGGCCAGGAGCGTGGGCAGCAGCTCATCCACCTCCTCGATGATAGCCGCCTTGCGTGCGAAGTCGCCATCCTCGCCGGCGCTGTCCGTCTTCTTGACGTGCAGGAAGAAAAAGTCGTAGCCTTCCCAGTGTCGAGCCAGGGTCTCAAACTCCTGAGCAATGGCCTCCCCCGTGGGCAGGACCTCCATGCCCACCAGCCTGGCCACGCCCCGGTACATGGGGTAAGCGGCGATGGCCGCTGCCCGCAGCTTGAAGACCTCCCCCACCTGGGGCAGATGGGGATCCCTGGATGGGCCCCGCAGGGTGACCATGTTGGCCGGGTGCTGATCGGTCAGGAGCTCCCGAGCCCTGGCGATCCAGGCGTTGAACAGCCTGGCCGTGGGCTCTGCCTCGGGACGGGTGGCCTCCATGGGCGGGGGGGCTACCCCCGTACGCTGGGGGTCGGTCTCTGTCAGGGCGTCGGACAGGCCCTCCCCTCGCAGGACGAGGACGAAGCGATAGTCCTTGACCGGCTCCACGAAGACCTGGACGCCGGGCAACTCGATGGCCCGCAGCAGGTTGCACAGCTCCGTCCCCTTCTCTGAGGGGATGCGGCCTGCCCGCCGGTCGGTGATGCGGCCCTGGTCATCCACGGTACAGAAGTTGCCTCGCGCCGCTACGTCGTCGGGCCCTAGGTCGAAGCCGATGCCCAGCGCCTCCAGCACGCCACGGCCCGCCTGGTAGACCAGGGGGTCGTAGCCGAAGAGGGCCAGGTGCCCCGGCCCGCTGCCCGGGGTGATCCCCGGCGCCACCGGCACGCTCAGGCCGCAGATGGATTGGCCGGCCAGGCGGTCCAGGTTGGGGGTGTGAGCAGCCTCCAGCTCCGTCAACCCGTCCTGGGGGCGGGGCAGGCCCCCCAGCCCGTCAATGATCAGGAAGACGATCTTGGACTCGGCGGGGATGGAAAGCTCCCTCAACAGGGCAAGATCGCTCATATTGAACGTGTCCTTTCTTGACTTACATAGCGGTTCGGGGTATGATTGCTGTTGTAGGGGGATAGGGTTCATGCGCCACAGGATGCAGGAGCGGATATCCAGGCTCAACCTGCTGACCATGATCACCCTGGGCTTGATCATGGGGTTGCTCGTCGTGGCTGCCCTGCGCTCGTCTGTGCGCCCCGCTCCCAGCCCCCCTGAGCCTAAAGGCACCTCCCTAGCAGAGAATCCCCCTACCCCAACGGTGAGACCCAGCCCTACCCTCCTCCCTACCTCTACGCCTGTCCCAACCCCCACGTCTCCGCCGCGCCAGGTCATCGGCCTCCTGGCCGGGCACTGGCAGTACGATTCGGGGGCTATCTGCGACGATGGGCTCCGCGAGGTGGACATCACCCTGGCCGTGGCGCAGCGGGTGGCGGCCCTGCTGCGCGCCCGGGGCTACGAAGTGGACATCCTGCCCGAGGCCGACGAGAGCACCGTGCCCTGGAGGGGCTATCGCGCCCTGGCCTTCGTGGCCCTCCACGCCGACTCCTGCGACATCCCCGGCGCCTCGGGCTTCAAGGTAACGCGCTCCACTTTCAGTGTCATCCCTGCCGTGGAGGATCGGCTCGTCCAGTGTCTGTACACCGCATACCAGAGAGCCACGGGCCTGCCCCCCCACAAGGAAAGCATCACCTGGGACATGCTGAACTACTACGCCCTGCGCCAGATCGCCCCCTCCACACCGGGCGCTATCATCGAGATGGGCTTCATGCTGGACGACCGTGCTGTCTTGATAGACAGGCAGTACGAGGTTGCCCTGGGCGTGGCCAACGGCATCCTGTGCTTCCTGGAAAGCGAAGGTAGCCGGTAGAAAAGGATCCATGATCCATGTGGTAACTGCTCACCTCGCTCGGCCTGGATTGCCAAACCGGTATAGCCTGCACCTTGTTGTATCATGCGTCCTGCATCGTGTATCTCTCCTCCCTCCTCCGCAACCAAACGTACGATCCCAGCCCCACCGCCAGGGCCTCCCCCATGGTCAGCAAGGCCAGGCCCAGAGCCGCGTCGAACCAGAAGGGGATGGGGAAGACCTGGATGAGGGTGTCCGAGAAGTCGAACAACCAGGAGTCGCCCTCGAAGAAGAGGCGGTGGAACCTGACGAAGAACCAGTCAAAGTTGACGTAAACTATCAGGGCCATGACCCCCAGCAGGGCCAGGGTGAGCCCGCTCCCGTATACCAGTGAGCGCGCGGCCAGAGGACGGGTCTGCGTCTGCCGGGCCAAGAACAGCAGCGAGAGGAGCAGCAGCCCCCCTGTCAGCCAGTGGGTGGCGAAGGCCCGCCCGGTCAGGACCCGCACGTCCACCAGATGCCTCACCTCTTTCTCCCGATAAGGGAGCTGTCTTAGAGCGTCCAGCTCGGTGTGCCCACGCACGTAGGCCAGGGTGGTCTGGGCCGTGGCCATCCGCTGGGCGGCGGTGAACTCTGCCGCAGCAGGGAAGCCCGCCCGGCCGTACTCGTAATGCAGGAAGGCCGACGTCATCAACAGGCGGACGTTGGTCAATAGCAGGAAGGCGGGCAGTGCCACGGCGATGACGAACTGGGCTAGGCGGCGCATCTTCTCCTCACTCCCCCATGATCTGCAGCACCAGCTCCCGAGAGCGGGGGCGATTGTCGAAGTCCACGAAGACGATTTGCTGCCAGGTGCCCAGGGTGAGGCGTCCCTTCACAAAGGGCACGGTGAGAGAAGGGCCCAGCAGGGCGGCCCGCACATGGGCGTGGCCGTTCATATCGCCCCAGCGCAGGTTGTGCCGGTAATCAATGTCCGTGGGCGCCACGCGGTCGAAGAGGCGTTGCAGGTCCCACAGGGCGCCGGATTCGAACTCGATGGTCGTCAGGGCGCTGGTGGAGCTGGAGGAGAAGATGGTGACCGTGCCGTCGGTGACCCGGGAGCCCCTGACCTTCTCCGCCACCTGGCGGGTGATGTCAAGGATGTCACAATGGCCCTTGGTCTGCAAGCTGATCCGCTCGGTAATGACCATACTTGAACCTCCATCTTCCCTCAAGGCTGACCTCCCATGACAAGAGGCAGATAGATATCCCGCCTGGCCTCCCACGTGGTAGTGGCCGTCACGGTGGCGGTTGGAGTAGGGGTGGTGGTCATCGTGGGAGGCATGCCCGTGGCCGTCGAAGTGGGCGTGGAGGGCGTACCCGTGGCTGTAGACGTGGGCGTTGAGGTGGGCATGGGAGGCGTACTGGTGGCCGTGGACGTCGGGGTTGAAATGGCCGTCGAAGTGGTGGTTGGTGTGGCGGTACCGGTTGGCGTAGGGGTGAGCGTGGCGGATAGGACGTAATGCAGGATGGTGCCGTCCTCTCCCACGGCCCAGCCTTCTTGGGCTGAGACCATGTAGATTCCTCTGAGATCCTTCTTTACAGGGCTGGGCACCAGGAGCCAGCGCTTGTTGACCTCCGTCCCCCCGGCGAAGTGGAGGATGGTGCCCCGGATGCCGTAGATTGCGTCTCCCACCGCCCAGCCGTCGGTGGGCGAGAGCACATGCACGGCGCGAAGGGACTCATCGACGACTGTGCCTTGAGCTGGGTCCCAGGCGCTCTCGGGCCACCAGCGGCAGTCCGATATGCCCTGATGGCATTGACCGTCGTAGAGCAGCAAATTCAACGCCCCATCCGCCACGGCCCAACCGTAGGTGGGCGAGGCCATGGAGACATCATGGATAGCCTGATTCTCCCCTATCCATTTGGAGTCACCGCCACTCCAACTGCCGTTGTGATACCAGACTTGGAAGGCCCCATCACCGACTATCCAACCATCATCGGCGGAGACCATGGACACCGCATTAAGGGTTATATTTCTTAGGTTGTCATATCTGGACCACTGCCCTTGATCATAGTGCAGGGTGATGCCCTCCTCCCCCACGGCCCAGCCCTCGTCGGCCGAGACCATGTAGACGCCGCGCAGGGGCGGCGGGGGCAGAGGGGGGCTCAATTCATCTACCGAGAGGATGGACCATCCCCGGCCATCGTAGTGGAGGATCACCCCCTCCTCCTCTTCCGAGGAGTGTCTCCGCCTTTGGCCCACGGCCCAGCCCTCGTCGGCCGAGACCATGTAGACCGAGTTGAGCCTGAGCCCCTCGAGTTCATCCAGGGAGCTATCTACGGCCCATTGACCCCCCTCATAGTGGAGGATCACGGCCTCATATCGGTCGGTCCTGGGGTTGAATTCACCTCCCACAATCCAACCCTCCTGGGCTGAGACCATGTGGACGGCGTTGAGGTCCTTGGTGGTAGGGCTGTCCCAGATAGACCAGGTACCCAGAGCAGCGGGGGTGGTGGAGCTCGTCGGCGTGGGGGTGGTTGTGCTTGTGGCCGAAGGTGTCACGGTGGGCTGGGGCGTAGATGTGGCCGTAGGCGGGGCACTGCTGCTGGTTGCTGCGGGCGTTGGCGTGGCCGTCGGGGAGGCCGTGGCAGTGGATGTGGGAGCCATTGTGGCGGTGGGGGTCGCCGTGGGGGTGGGCTGTGGGCTGGCCGTCCCGGTGGGGGTGGCGATGGACATCACGGCCGGGACGGCTTCGTCGTCAATCATGTCCTCGTGGGGATCGTAGGTCAATCGCTGCTGGCCCTCCCCCCCGGGGCCCATGATGTAGACCTCCCAGTTGCCGTCCCGATCCGACTGGAAGGCCATGTCCTCGCAATAGGGCCACCAGGCTGGGGCACCCTCGTCGGCGGGGTTTTCGCTGAGGTTCCGCTGCCCCACCCCATGGCTATCCATGATGTAGATCTCGCCGTTGCCATCCCGGTCGGAGCGGAAGGCGATGTGCCCTCCGTCGGGTGACCAGGTGGGAGAGGTATCGGCGGCCGGATGCTCCGTCAGCCGGATGGGTGTTCCACCTTGGGCTCTCACCTTATAGATCTCCCAGTTCCCGTCCCGATCTGACTGGAAGGCGATCCAGCGGCCATCTGGCGACCAGGCGGGAGATTTGTTATTCGCCGTCAGGCCATAGGTTAAGCGGGTCTGGAACTGGCCATCTTTCCGCATCTTGTAGATCTCCCAGTGGCCGTCCCGATCTGACTGAAAGGCCAGCCATTGACCGTCGGGTGACCAGGTGGGGGAGATGTCCGTCGCCGGATGTTCCGTCAGCCGGATCCGCGTCTCGCCCTCGGGTCTCATCTTATAGATCTCCCAGTCTCCATCGCGATCCGACTGGAAGGCCAGCCACTGACCATCGGGCGACCAGGCGGGGGCGGTATCTGCCGCCTCGTTCATCGTCAGCCTCCTCGGGGCCCCTCTACCGGGCTTCAGGACGTAGATCTCCCAGTTGTCGTCGCGCTTGGACTGGAAGGCGATGCCCTGGGGGCAGGTGAGGGTCCTGGGGACAGCGGGGATGACGCTATCCGCCCCTGAGGGCGGCGGGGAGGGGGCGCCGGCTGTTGGACTTGACAGGGCCAGAAGTGGCAAGATCAATATCTCCAAGAGAAGGGGAACCGTCGCCCAGAGCCGAGTTTGTCGTGGCATGGATTCTGTCTGCTCCTTGGTAGGGAAAGGATGAGGGCTCTTGCTGCCCCGGGGGCCTTATTTTACCACAACTCCTCCCTGAAGGGCAAGGCTAACTACTGGGCGGACCAGGGCCATTCAGTTCTCCCCTGAAAGCCTTACGAAGGTTTGAGAACCTTCGCAAGGTTAACGGACTCGAGAATTGAATAACCCTGACTGGGCGGATGCCCTGGGGGAAGAAGCCGTATCCAAACTAGCTTTTCTACGTTATATTTTATGAAAAAGCCCGGCTTGGAGCTGGATCACGGGAGCGAGGAGTCGGTGGAAGTGTTTTTTTGGCAAGGCGAAGGAAGGAGTGAGCCATCTGATGGCTGGCGCCCACGCCTGATTCTCAATCTAGGAGACATACAAGGTCATAGCTGGCATGTTATTAAGCCAACGTCAAAGCGCCCACTCCACGCTCCCGACGTTGGCTTTTTTGCTGGTTGGGCAAAGGTCCTGGCGTATCCTGTAGCCATAAGATTTCGTCTTGATTCTTAGGGTAACCAAAGCCCTGTCCATGCTCCTGACGCCTCGTCTCGCGGCGGATTGTTAGAACGGGGCTCTCACTCGTAAGCGCTCACCCCAGCTCTTAGCTGGGAGCCGCGTGACCGTTTGTCACCGAGCCTATGCCTTCGGCCCGAGCGTTTGACCGAGCTCAGGCCGAGGGCTCAGAGCGTGCTATTGCCCAGTTCGGAGGTGAGCACTTACGACCATCCGGGCGAGCGTGGCTCACGACGCGACCAGCGTCGGTTGTGGAGAGGTTAGCAGGGCCCTAGTGGGCACCTCCCGTGCTTGGTGACTTGCCGTTCCCACCGCTTCATGTTATTATATCTGGGGAAAAGGATCAGGGGGGCAAGTCAGCGGGATGGCAAAGACAAAGGCCTGGGATGAAAGACAAAAGAATCCTGACGCTCTGGTTCTTGCTGATACTGGCCTGGGTGGGGTTGACTCAGGTGGGGGACACCTCGGCCCAGCCGAATATCCCTGTACCCATGGCGACCCCGCTGGACAATCCTGTGCCGACCCCCACGGCGCCGCCGACCCTGGCCCTGCCCACGGACACAGCCAGGCCAACGGAGACGCCATCTCCCACGGAGATGCCTCCGACACGCCCGCCGGCCACCCCGACCTCTACGCCCCCCATGGGATCTCCGTCCCCTGTAACCACACCCCTGGGCGGGGATAACCGGATCACCCGGGTGCCAATCCACACTCCAGGCCCGCTCCCCACAGATACGGTCACTCCAGGCCCCCTCCCGACCTGGCCCTCCACGCCGAGGGCCACTAGCAGCCCCATGCCCACCCCCACGCTGAGGAGCACCAGTAGCCCGACACCGGCCTCCACGCCGACCGGAACGGCGACACCCACAGCCAGCCCGAACCCCCATGTCCCCATAGTGCAGATCTTCGTTGATGCTTTCCTCGATACCGTCGGAGTGGGGGGTCAGGCTTGCCCGGGGTGCAACGGCCAGTTCGATGGTGGAGACTGGTGGGGGGAGTCTTTCAAGCCCCTGCCCCCTGTTGATTTCATCCTGCGGGATGCGGCTACGGGGGAGGAGATCCAGCGAGCTACCGCCAGGAAAGCGCCCGGCACCGGCATCGCCAAAGCCTATTTCGGCGTCCCTTTGAGGGATAAGTTCACCCTGGAGCTAGCGGAGGTGCCCGCAGGCTTCCAGTTGTGTCCCAACTGCCCTCCGCGCAGGACCATCAAGGCCCGGGACTTCGACCTGGGCATGAGGTTCGAGAGGTATTTCTTCTGGTTCGGCTGCCCTACCAAGACCGCCACCCCGACTCGCACACCCACCCGCACCCCGACGGCCACGGCTAGCCCTACTTCGACCAGAACGCCCACCTCAACGCCCACGCTTACAGGTACGCCTCCCACCATGACATCCACGCCCACAGCCACGGGCACACCGCCTACGCTGACGTCCACGCCCACGGCCACGGGCACGCCACCTACGCCGACGTCCACGCCTACAGCTACGGGTACACCTCCCACGCCGACATTTACGGCCACGGGCACGCCTCCTACGCCCACCATGACATCCACGCCCACAGCCACGGGCACACCGCCTACGCTGACGTCCACGCCCACGGCCACGGGCACGCCACCTACGCCGACGTCCACGCCTACAGCTACGGGTACACCTCCCACGCCGACATTTACGGCCACGGGCACGCCTCCTACGCCCACCTCGACATCCACGCCCACAGCCACGGGCACGCCACCTACACCTACCTTGACATCCACGCCCACAGCCACGGGGACGCCGACGCTGACGGTAACACCTAGCCCGACCGGTCAGTTCTTTGTCATCTACTTCCCGTTGCTCGTCAAGTACTACAGCCCTACCACGGCTGTGCCTCCCACCTTCACGCCCACACCCCAGACTGCGACGCCCACTCCCACGGTCACGCGCCTGCCACAAACGGCGACACCAACGGCCACCCCGACGGCCACAGGCACGCCTCAGACAGCGACACTGACGCCTACCCCCACGGCCACGGGCACACCGCAGACAGCAACGCCGACCCCTACAGCTACAGGCACACCGCCCACGGCTACGCCTCCCACGCCCACCCCCACTCCCCGGAGGACGCCCACCCCTTGCGCCGCCTCCCTGATCATTCGCAAATTCGAGGACCTGAATGGAAATGGGCGGTGGGATGAGGGCGAACCCCCGCTCTCCGGCTGGACCTTCACCGTCGCTTCCAGCGGGGGGATCCGTCGGGTCACGACCGGAGCAGATGGCACCGTTGCCCTGGTCGGGTTCGTGGGGGGGGAGACCGTCACCGTGACCGAGTTGCTGGATCTCCAGGAGCCGGGCTGGATCCCCAGCAGTCCCAACCCTCAGAAAATCACTCTGGTCTGCGGGGAGAACGTTCTCTGGTTCGGGAATGGGCGGCCGGGGTTGCCGGTGACCGGTGGGGAGTTCAGCCCCAAAGGAAAGGGTCGGAGGGGATCGGCTAGCGCGCCGGGATCACCTCCAGCCCGCCCATGTAGGGCCGCAGGACCTGGGGGATGACCACACTGCCGTCGGCCTGCTGGTAGTTCTCCAGGACGGCAATAAGGGTGCGGGGCAGGGCCAGGCCCGAGCCGTTCAGGGTATGGACAAACTCCGGCTTGGCCCCCCGTTCGCGGCGGAAGCGGATGTTGGCCCGCCGTGCCTGGAAGTCCTCGCAGTTGCTGCAGGAGCTCACTTCCAGCCATTCCCCACAACCTGGAGCCCACATCTCCACGTCGTACTTCTTGGCAGCCGTGAAGCCCAGGTCGCCAGTGCACATCATCACCACCCGATGGGGGATACCTAGCTGGCGGCATACCTCCTCAGCGTTCTCCACCAGCCTCTCCAGTTCCACATACGAGTCCTCCGGCACGGTGAACTTGTACATCTCCACCTTATCGAACTGGTGAACGCGCTTGATGCCCCGCACGTCCCGCCCGGCCGAGAACTTCTCCCGTCGGAAGCAGGCGCTGTAGGCCACGTAGTTGAGGGGGAGTTGCTCCGCATCCAGGATCTCATCCCGGTGCAGGTTGGTGAGAGGGATCTCAGCCGTGCCGATGAACCACAGGTCGTCTTCGATGTCGTGGTAGATGTTGTCCTCGAACTTGGGCAGTTGCCCTGCCCCTATCAAGCACTCCCGTTTGACCATGAAGGGCGGGTAGACCTCAGCGTAGCCGTGCTTCTGCGTGTGCAGGTCCAACATCCAGGTGATGAGGGCCCGCTGTAGCCTGGCCCCCAGGCCGTTGAGGACGTAGAAGCGGCTGCCCGAGAGCTTCACCCCCCGCTCGAAGTCGAGGATGCCCAGAGCCGGGCCCAGGTCCCAGTGAGGCAAGGGCTCAAAGTCGAATTCTCGGGGTTCCCCCTCCTGGCGTACGACCACGTTGGCGCTCTCGTCGGGGCCCACAGGGACGCTCTCGTGGGGCATGTTGGGCACCTCCAGGAGCAGGGCGCCCAGGCGCTCCTCGGTGGCCCGCAGCCGCTCTTCCAACTGGCCGAGGCGCTCGTTCAGCTCCCGCATGTCCTCGATGAGGGCCTGACGCCGATCGCTGTCCTTCATATGCCCGATTTCCTTAGAGATGACGTTGCGCTTGTGACGCAGTGACTCCACTTCGGACAACAGCGCCCGGCGCTCCTCATCCAGGGCCAGGATGTCGTCAATGGGTGCCGTGGCGTTAAGCTTGACCAGAGCGGCCTTGACCTCCTCGGGATGCTCGCGGATAAATCTGAGATTCACCATCTCCCTTCCTCCTTACCAAAAAGGCTTCTCATCCAAAGGACGAGAAGCCTTGGGCTTCCGTGGTGCCACCTTTCTTCGTCACCGCCTCTCGGCCGGCGACCTCAGCGGGTCATGGGACCCTGAGCCCGATAACGGGGGCCACCGGTGCCGCTTACTCAGCCCCACGAGGGGAGCCGTTTTCGCGGACGACTCTGACGCATTGGCAGACGACATAAGATGTACAATGCGTCATCAGGAGGGGATTTCGGCGGCCTCGACCATCGCCTTGCAGCGTCCGGCGACTCTCTGAAGATCAACAATCCGCCTACTCGTCTCCGTCGCAGTCTTTGGCTGTCAGGTTGATCAGATTATAGCATGGTCTGCATAAACTGTCAAGGGGAGAGCTGGTGATTACCCATTGGAGTTATGAGTAATCACCAGCTTGTCTCCGCCGCTCTCCTGTGCTATGATAGGCCCTGAAAGGGGATGGCACGATGACGAAGCTGCTGATCGCCACTAACAATCCGGGCAAGCTCCGAGAGTACGAGGAACTCCTGGCGGACCTGCCTCTGGCTCTGACCCGGCCGGGGCAAGAGGGGATCGAGCTGGAGGTCGAGGAGACAGGAGAGAGCTTCCGGGAGAACGCCGTCCTGAAAGCGCGGGCCTACGCCCGGGCCAGCGGCCTCCTCACCCTGGCCGACGACTCGGGCCTGGAGGTGGACGCCCTGGGGGGTGAGCCAGGGGTCCTCTCCTCGCGCTACGCCGGGCCGGAGGCCGACGATGAGGAGCGGTATCGCCTCCTGCTGAGGAAGCTGGAGGGGGTGCCGTGGGAGGAACGGGCGGCCCGCTTCCGCTGCGTCATCGCCCTGGCCACACCCCAGGGGGAGGTGTGGACGGCTGAAGGGAGCTGCGAGGGGATCATCGCGTTCGAGCCCCGGGGCGAACACGGCTTCGGCTACGATCCCGTCTTCTACTTCCCCCAGTTCGGCAAAACCATGGCCCAATTGCTCCCCGAGGTCAAGAACCAGATCAGCCACCGGGCGCGGGCGGCCCAGAAGGCGCGGGCGATTTTGCGGGAGCTGATCGAGGCCTGAGAGCCCTTGATAGCAGCATACGCCAAAAAGGGGGTATCTACCGTGAATACCTCCTCGTAAGTGCCCCGTTGGTGAGAAAAGGTCGGGCTGCCTTGCTCCTCTCCAGGATAACCGTCACCCTGCGCACCGGGCCCTGGCGCAGGAAAGGTAACCTGAACAAGCTGCTCGGGACGGAGAAGACCTCTCAGTTCCCTTGTTCCTCTACTACGCGGCTAGCAGTGCCTCAAACTCGGTGGCATCGATGGTCTCCTGCTCTATCAGCTTCTGAGCGATCTTCACCAGCTTGTCCCGAT
>JBHIEC010000059.1:0-11744 GCA_046760425.1 Anaerolineae bacterium | reverse complement strand
CCCGTCCGGGCGGCGGGGACGCCGCCCGGTAGCGCACCATTGTGATGTACTGATATTGCCAGCTTGAACCTCTTTCCTCCCACGCGGCTACAATTTGGCGAACTCGGCGTTGATGCGGCCGATCAAGTCCCGGATCCTGCTCTCGGCCTGATCCAGGGGCAGTTCCTTCATACGGGCGATCTCCTCCAGGAGGGGGGTGTCCATGGCCCGCTCCAGGGGGATGCCCTTTTGCAGGGCCTCCACCAGCCGCTGGTGGAAGGTCAGGATGGCCCGCAGCATCCAGTACTGCTTCTGCGGCGGGCAGAAGCAGTCCACTTCGTGGAAGGCCGACTGCTGCAGGTAGTCCTCGCGCAGGATGCGCCCCACATGCAGGATGGCCCTCTCCGTCTCCGGCAGGGCATCGGTGCCCACTAACTGCACGATCTCCTGCAACTCCCCTTCCTTCTGCAGTAGGGCCTTGGCCTCCCGGTTCTGCTTCTGCCAATCGGGGGCCACGTTGTCCACAAACCACTGGCGGAGGTCGAAGAGGGAATAGCTGGTGATCCAGTTGATGGCCGGGAAGTGGCGGCGGCGGGCCAGGTTGGTGTCCAGGCCCCAGAAGGCCCCGGCCACCCGCAGGGAGTTCTGGGTCATGGGTTCGGAGAAATCGCCGCCTGGCGGGGACACGGCGCCGATGACGGTCACCGAACCCACCCGCCCGTCCTGGCCCAGGCATACGATCCGCCCGGCTCGCTCGTAGAAATCGGCCAGGCGCGTAGCCAGATAGGCCGGGTAGCCCTCTTCGCCGGGCATCTCCTCCAGCCGCCCCGAGACCTCCCGCAGGGCCTCGCCCCAGCGAGAGGTGGAGTCGGCCATGAGGGCCACATCGTAGCCCATATCCCGATAGTACTCGGCCAGGGTGATGCCCGTATAGATGGACGCTTCCCGGGCCGCTACGGGCATGTTGGAGGTGTTGGCGATGAGGATGGTGCGCTCCATGAGGGGTCTCCCCGTGCGCTGATCCACCAGCCGTGGGAAATCGGTCAGCACCTCGGTCATCTCGTTGCCCCGCTCGCCGCAGCCGATGTAGACCACGATGTCGGCATCGGCCCACTTGGCCAACGTCTGCTCTTCCACAGTGTTATGCAACAAGGCAGCTCCCGCGCCCCCCACGAAGTTGTGGGTCCCAGGCACGGTCAGGTCATAGACCACCCTGGGGCCAGGCAGCACCTTGATTTCGGTGATGGGATCACAGAAGATGTGTTCCAGGCTCCTGGCGAAGGCCAGCAGACGCGGCTCCCGGGTGAAGTCCGCGAAGGTCCTGAAGGTCTTGGCCGTCATCCTGAAGTTATTGTTGAGGTAGTTGGACATGTTCACCCCCCGCCGTTCCAACTCGGTGTGGGGGCGACCAGCAGCCTCATACACCTCTCTGACCAGATGGGAGGACACAGGCACGATGTCCGTGGCTGTATAGCCCTGCTTGCCATCCTGCAGGTAAGCCTTGAGGATGGCGAACTTCGGCGAATCCAGGCCTTCCAGGGCACAGGCGCGGTAGAATTTCTCCCCCTCCTCTTTGCCACGAATGAAGATCCGGTACTGGATCTCTCCCCCCACCTTCCGCATTCGTAACTGATGCAAGATTCCCAGTCGCAGGAGCAGATAAGACAGTCCGATCTGCATCTCGTGGCTGGCGGTGCTGAACTCCAGTTCCTTGCCCCCAGCCGCTACATGGCCGTCACAGACAAAATAGGCGCCCAGAAAACGCTGGATCACACTATCAGGAGAGCGCATCACCACTTCGGGCACACAGCAGGTGCGTGACTTCGCCAGCCCGGAAGGGGGAACTCCCAGATGAGTGAGCAGTTTCACCAGGATGGTGCTATGGAGAGCCGAGTAGCGGACCGTGTTGGCCAGCCCCCTTCTCCCCTCCAGACCAAAAAGACGCCGGGCCAGATCCTCAAAGCGGGCCAAGATGGCCTCATCGTTGTTGTAGAAATAGGCGCTGGCTGGCTTAAGGCCACCATCGGCCAGGAGGAGGCCCAGGAACTCGGCGAAATCCTCATCGAACTCCTGAGGCAGCGAGAGCGTAGCACTGGCCCGCTCACCCTTGAGCTTTGTGACCGTCACCTCCCGACCAACCGCAGCATAGAGGGCCTTAACGAAAGCCACCGGAGGCTTGTTGCGCCGCTTGCGATAGCCTCGTAGCGTGCTGTAGGCGTAACCCATCTCCTGAGCCAGTTTTTTCAAGGTGATGCCCCGCCTGGTGGCTAGGTCATCAATGATCTGTGGTATCTCCTCCAGCAAGCGAGGATCACAAACCCGCTCCTGGTCGAAAAGGCCGTCGCATTCCAGATGCTGGATCGCACCTGAGATGGTAACCTTACGCGGCGTAGCCAGATAATCCCCTACCCGTAATCTCCGAGCCTCTACCTCTTTGATCTCCAGTTCGGGGGTGACGACGAAAAGCTTGTGAACAGGGGTCACCTCGATGGTTCGCCCGCTTCTCGTCCGTACCTGATAGAGGATCTCCGTCTCCCCCCGGTAGAGGGCGCTGCACTTCTGGCTCCTCAACCCTCGTCCCTCATAAGAGATGACCGAGAAGCCAGGGTTCAGGCGGACATAGGCCTCCCGCCCCCGCGCTTCCATCTGGTCCACTTGGCTGTATTCCCGATACAGGTCTTCGATGGTGCGCAGGGTGCCGTCTTCCAGCAGCACCGGCGTGTCTCCAGGGACGCATTTGCCGGTACCAAACCCGCCGGGGATGATGGCTGTCCCGCCCTTGGCGATAGGGAAGAAGCTGTCTATGACCCGCTGGCCAGTGATGAGGGGCGTATCAGGGTCCAGCTTCCTGAGGATGGGCCGGGGCAGCCGCACCGGCCAGCGCTGCATGAGTTGCAAGGGATGGCTCTGGCCCGTGTCCTCGTCCTGGACGATGGCCACGGTCTCATCCACGGTGAACTCCCCCTGGTGGATCTCCCGCACTATGCCTCGCAGGCCGGGGGGCACCAGGACGCGGTGCTCGATCTGAGAGGTCTCAGGCACCAGGCCCAGGATATCCCCTCCCTGCACGCGATCGCCCTCCCGGACGGTGGGTGTGAAGGGCCAGCGCCTGTCTCGGGGCAGGGCCGCCGCTTCCAGCCCCCGCCCCACAAAATCGCCGTGGCCCGCCACCAGAGTGGGGAGGGGTCGCTGGACGCCGTCGAAGATGGCTGATAGAAGTCCCGGCCCCAGCTCCACCTGCAGCGGCGCCTCTGTGCTGACCACCGGCTCCCCCACCCGCAGGCCCGAGGTATCTTCGTAGACCTGGATGGTGGCCATCTCGCCCTCCAGGCGGATGATCTCCCCCACCAGGCCCAGCCTCCCCACCCGCACCACGTCGTACATGCAGGCTCCGGTCATGCCTTGGGCCGCGACAACGGGCCCCGCCACCCGAACGATGATTCCTTCCAACATGGTCCGTCCGTTTCCCCCTCAGATATTGCGTAGCAGAAGCGGGATGGCTGCCCCTACCAGGATGATGGCTGCCACGGCCAGCAGGAGGGCCAGCAGGATATCCCGCCGCCGCCCCACGGTCATCAGCCACTGGCGCGGGGCGATCATGGCCCTTCTTACAGGGCCACCCTCTCTGTCAGACATCTATCCCGTCCTTTCCTCGAGGCTCAATAGACCGCAAGTACCCAGCAGAGGCGGCTCCCATGCCGCCGAATCGCGGGCGTGGGAGCCCGCTCCGCTGCCCTGTTGCGGTGTACTGAGGCTCGCACTTTTCAGCTAGCCCCTTTCCTCCTCAGCCTCCTCGCGGAAGGTGATGCGGAAGCCGATGGCCCGTCGGATCAACTCGGCGATGTGGCGGCTGCGTCGTTCTTCAGGGGCGACGAGCCTTCCGGTGGGGATGCCGATGACCACCGGCCTGTACCCCTCCTCGACCCTCCTCCTGGTGGCCTCATCCAGGCCCGCCAGGTAACCAGCGTGGACGGCGATGACGCCTGCCTCTCCTTCATCTATGAGGGACAGGAGGATCTCCTTCGCCTCCCCTGCCGTGCTCGCGGCGAAGACCTCCACGCCCGCCAGGCGGAAGCCGGGGGCCAGCGTGGGGTCGGTGATGACCATCAATTTAGCCAAAGACAACCCCCCCTTCAAACAAGGATGAGTTCCCTCTTGATGGCTGCTTTATCCAGGCCTACAGCTTTGCCCTGGGCGATGATGCGCAGGTTGACTACCTCATTGTACTTGGCCCAGATGTAACCGATGGCTATGGCGATGCTCAGGGGATCGCGCCGGAACATACCGATGCCCTTGCGCACAACGAACCTCTCCAGTCCCCTCTGCAAACTGCTCATGTCCCCCGTCTGGAGATACTCCGCCAGCCCCTTCTCCAGAAAGGGGCCATAGGGGGTTCGGGCCAGGCCTTGCACCACGTCCTCAACGGCGGTCATGGCCCACAAATTTGACAACTGATAGCTATCTAGTCCCCCCCCACTGGTGATCAAAAGGGTCTCATAGTCACTGGTTCCGTATTTCGCCTGCAGCTTCTCGTCCCTGTCCCTCAGTCGAGAGAGTCGCAGGATAGTCATGATGTTGGTGACGTCAATCTCAGCGTCGAGCATCTCTCGCGCCAAGACAATATTGTATGAACCACCCCTGAGCTGGAGGGCACGGTCTTTGAGCTGGCGAGCAGCATGATCATAGTAGAACTTGTCCAAAGCCAACTCCAAGTCCGCCAGGTCCTCGCTCTCGGCGTAGACCCCCATGGCTATCGCTAGGGGCCGGGCATAAACGATGCCCCAGGTGGCCATCAGGTCAATGCTGGCCTTGATGTCCGGTTGCCGGGCCATCCGCCCCAGTGCCACCTCATCCAGCTCACCCGCCAACACCAGGGCTTCCATGATCTCGTCAGGGGATACCCCTCTGCTCTGTCCCCGCAGGATGGTCTTGATGTTGATAACATCCCAGCGTCCCAGGAGAATCCTCAACAGACGACAGGGTTCACCCTGGAAGAAACTCAATATCTTGCGCATGGTACGGCTGAAGTTAAGCCGCAGGGCCTCGGTCACGCAGCGCGCGCCCCCGTATTTCACCAGGGCGGCCTCGATCTCCGGCTTGTAGATCGTCTGGGTCAGGCTGGAGATGATCTCCGAGACCTCGTCTTTGCCCAGGAGCTCCTCATAGGTGCGCGCATCGAGGAGGCGGCTCTTCATAGCCCTCAGGCGGGCATTGGCGTAGCCGTAGTCATCCGTCATCTTGCAGCACTAAAGTCCCTCTCCTCGCTCTCCATCTCGCCCCACACCAAAGCTGCGATCTCTCTCCGCAAGAGCTGCCTGGCCCGCTTCAGCCGAGACTCGAGGGTGTTGGAGAGGCTGATGCGACCATCCGAGGTGCTGGCTTCCAGGCCACCTAAGGAGTTGAGCCCTGCCTGCACAGTGCCCCGCACCCCCATGTCGGCCAGTATCTGGGACATGAGGGGGACATCTCGGCTCGTGACCTTGACCAGGAGATTGTCCCCCAGCTCGGCCACGACCTCCTCGGTCAGGCGACGCAGGAAGCGAGGGTAGTCATCCTGAGCGCAGATTTGAGACAGCCGTTCTTCCGCCAGCGCGAAGGCCCTGGCGATCAATCCCTCGCGGGCGTTCACCACCTCCCGCAGAGCGGCCAGCTTGGCTTCGTGGAGGAGACGCGCTTGCTCAGCGCGCAGGGAAGGCAATACCTTAGCCAGGTGTCGCTCCTTGATGGCCTTCGCTTCCGCCTCGGCCTCAGCGAGGATCTCTCGGGCGGCGGCCTCGGCCTCAGCCTCCAGGCGCTCCACCTCCCCTTGCGCCTCCGCTTCCATAGCGCGGAGGATGTCTTCTAGCGCCACGTCTTTCTCCTAAGTAAGTCGCCATAAATTTTTTTTCAACTTTTCTCCTGCTACAAAGGGGCGTCCCCGCCCCGATTTTCAGGGCTAAACGCCGCCAAACGGGGCGAGGACGCCCCTGGATAGCAAGTTTTAGGGGTGGAGAAAGTGCAAGGAACTTTTGACAGGTTGTTTATGTTCAAGCTCAAACGTGCCCTGAGCCTGACAAGCGGTCACCTACGCTTTTGCTCAGAACGCACTCTCGAGACAGGCCTGGTGACCGCTTGTCACCATCCCCGGGCAGGTCCATGCGCCAGGCTCGCTCCCAGGGACGGGAGCTCGGGCTCAGGGGGGCCACGTCCTTCTCTCAACTCCTATGCCCCAGGCAACACCAGGATGATCAGTGCCGCTATGGCGAAGCCCAGGATGATCATAGTTTCGGGGAGGGCCAGGAGGACGATGATACTCCCTGTCACCTCTGGCCGCTCGGCGATGGCCCCGGCCCCTGCCGCACCGATCCTCCCTTGAGCATAGCCCGTGCCGAAGGCTGCCAGGCCCACGGCCAAGGCCGCTCCGATGGCCAAGAGTGCTTGTTGTCCCATGAATTGGATGCCTCCTTTCTTGTCTTGGCAGATAGAGGGATGGCCATCCGCTACCTATTTGCTCTCCGTGATCCCCTGCCGCTTAAAGGGGGCGAACCCCTCACCTCCGCTTTGGAAGAACTTGGTGAAGAACTCAACGTAGTGCAGACGCAAGGGCTGAATGGTGCCACCCAGGATGCCCAGCGCGATATTCAGGACGTGGAACAGGCCGGCCACGATGACCCCCACCACGATGTTACCCAACAACCCTGCCATCTCGTTGGCCACCTCGGCCAGGTACACCGAGGAGAGGCCGATGGCGGCGATTCGCATGTAGGACAGGATGTTGCCCACAGTCCCCAGGAGTTCTATAGGGCCCATGATCACCCCCATGCCACCCAGGGACGCCATGAGGATGACCAGGCCGATCACCAGCAGAGCCGCCACCGGGGTGAAAAAAGCCTGGGGCAGGAAGCCCCGGGTAACAGCCACGAGAAGGAACAGGGCGATCAAAGCCACCAGCTTGCCCAGGCTCTCGCCAAATTCCTTGCGCCTCCTCTCCATAAACGCCCCCCAGATCCCCAGGATGAGGCCCAAGAAGACATGTACGACCCCCACAGCGACGGAGAAAGCGAGGAAGGGAACGAGAGCACGGGCTCGATCCAGGATGGGGTGCAGGCCCAATGTCTCGCCCAGGGTGCCCAGGAATTCGCCATAGAGGAAGCCGAAGGCGATGCCCCACAAGGAGCAGGGGATCATGATCTGCGCCAGGCTCTGTAATCCTCCCTCCTGCCCCCTGTACTTGCGCATGAGGTAGACGGCCAGGAGCAGGACCACAAACCCGTAGGCGATGTCGCCCAGGATCATGCCGAAGAAGATGGGCAGGAAGAGGGCCATAAGGGGTGTGGGATCCAGGGTGCCGTAACGGGGCAGGGCCAGCAGCTTCACCAGAAGCTCAAAGGGCCTGATGGGGGCCGGGTTCCTCAGGACAACGGGGGCGTGCTCCCACTCCTCGGGCCCCACCTCCAGTTCCTCCAGGATCACCTGGTCGCCCACCTCCTTCTGTAGAGCTTCTTGTATCGCATCGAGGTCGCGGCGGGGCACCCAGCCCTCGATGACGAAGGTGTACCGGGTGGACCCGAGTTTGGGGATGACCTCCAGCTCCTGCAACCGATCCCGCAGCACCGCCCGCCAAACGGTCAATCGCTGGTGCCATTCGGCGGACAGCTCACCCAGGCGACGGTCTATCTCCTCCAGCTCTTCGGAGATAGCGGCCTGCCTCCTGGCGATAGCCGTCAAAGCGTCCTTGAAAGAGACCCTGGCCAGTTCCTCGGGCAGGCGCACCTGGGTGATGTTCTCACGTCCCAGCAAGGATTGAACTTCAGGAGAATGATCCCTGGGGAAGGAGATGATGGCCCCTGTGGTCTCCTGGTCCACATCGCCGGAGACGAGCTCGAAGCGATCGGGGATCAGGTGCTGTAATTCCTGGCGGACCACGTCCAGGACCGACCTGTACCGGCGCTCGATGAGGATGGCCACCGTCTCGAAGCCCTCGGCTCTCATCAGTTCCGCGGCCAGGGGCATCAATTTACGGAGGGTGGCCTCGTAGCGGGGGAGGGAGGCTTTCTCCGCCTCCAGGTCATCGCGGAGCGTGGCCAATTCCTGGGCGGGAGAGGTCACCTCTCTCAGGCAATCCTTGACGTGGCTGATCAACTCATGGGTGTCCTGAGCGTCATGCTCGTTATAGAGTTCATCCAATTCGAGGGGGGTCGCTTGTGGGGGCAACAGGGCCAACACAGCTTCGAGACGGGCGATCAGGTAGCTCAGTTCCTCCCTTTGCTTCAAGGCGTCCCCATCCAGGGTCAGCTCCTGGAGGGACAAGAAAGGGCCACCCTTGGTAAGCTCCTCTATCTGTAGAACCCCTAAACGATGCAATACTCGCACCGTCTGATCCAGACATCTCTTGGTGCCGATGATCTGCACCTTGGCCATGGAAAGTAGCACGGCTCTAACCTCCCTCGGGCAGCCTGATGAATCTCAGTCCCTCATCCCCGGGGCAGGACGAAGTCCAGGATGACCTGGGCTGCCCGGGCCACGTTCTCCTCGCCCCGTCGGTGCAGCTTTTCCGCCTCCTTCCGAGCAGCAGCCTTGATCTCCTCAGCCTGTTCCCTGGTCTTGGCCACCTCGCGCTCGACGAAGGCTTCCGCTTCCTGCAGGCCCTCCCGCTCAGCCGCGTCTTTGATGGCCGTGGCCTGCTCGCGGGCCCGGGCCACCAGATCATCAGCCCGCTGCCTGGCTTCAGCCAGCCGTCGGGCCAGCTCGCGCTCCTTCTCCTGGATGCGGATCAGGGGGGAAACGCGCTCTCCAGCAGCCATGGAGCTTCACCTTTCTGGAAACGAAGTGCAACACACGAATAGCCTGCTCCGAAGAGACAGGCTACAAGTGATTGAAAGGTATCCTGGCCCTCCTGGGCCAGGGCCTCTTCGGTGTCCCCTCCCGCCAGGCCACCACTCAAATTCTACCATCCCAAGGTCAAAATCTGGTCAAAAGCAGGTCAGAGTTTGGTCCAATGCTGGAGGAACCGCCCAATCTCCCTGTTCTCCCAGACGACCAACAGTGGGACGGCGTTGAAGATGGAGGAGTAGGTGCCGCTGAAGAGCCCGATGAGCAACACCAAGACGAACTGCTTGATGGTCGCTCCGCCGAAAAGGAGGATAGCGATCAGCACGAAGATAGCGTTGAGCTGAGTGGCCAGGGAACGGTGCAGCGTCTCCAGCAGGCTACGGTTAACGATGGTCTCGAAAGGTTCCCCTCGGCGCTTGGGTATGTTTTCCCGAATGCGGTCGAAGACGACGATGGTGTCCTGCACGGAGAAGCCGATGACGGTGAGCAGTGCGGTCAGGAAGAGGGCATCAACCTCCCACCCGAAGACCAGGCCGAAGATGGAGAAGAGACCCACGACCACCAGAACATCATGGACCATGGCCGCGATGGCGCAGACCCCATAGCGAAACGGGTTGGGCACCTTGCGGAAGGCCAGGATGATGAAGCCCAGGATGGTCAGGGAGGCCATCGCTACGGCGATCAAGGCCGCGCGTGTCACCTCCCGTCCGATGGTCGGGCCGACGGACTCGAAACGCAGCTCGGTCAGGGGTCCGAATTTCTCCTCCAGAGCGGCCTCGATCTGCACCTTGGTCGCCGAATCGAGGGGCTTGGAGCGGATGAGGACGTTCCTCTCACCTGCAGCGGTCTGCACCGCCGTGTCGGTGTACCCGCGATCAACGAAGACCTGCCTCACCTGAGCGGGTTGAACGGGCTGCTCGAACTGCAACTCCAAGAGCGCCCCCCCGGTGAAATCAATGCCCAGATGCACAGGGGTGCCGAACTGGATGGTGGAATAGATCATGACGATCAGCCCTGGGATGATGACCAATCCCGAGAGCAGAAAATACCAATATCGCTTGCTGATGATGTCAAACATCTTAAACTCCAAGGAGCCACCTTTTCTCCTGCAGCATGGCGCCTCCCAGGCTGAAGACGAAGCGCAGGAAGGTGCGGGTAACAGTGATGGCCGTGAACATGCTGGTGACCACGCCGATGAAGAGGGTGACGGCGAAGCCCTTGACGATGGGAGCTCCAGTGAGCTCGATCCCCAAAACACGGACCCCGGAGCCGAACAAGAACAGGATAACGCAGGTGATGAGCGTCGAGATGTTGGAGTCGCGGATTGAGGTCCACGCTCTGTCAAAGCCAGCGTCAATGGCCATGGCCAGGCTGCGGCCCCAGCGCAGCTCCTCCTTCATCCGCTCAAA
Organism: Anaerolineae bacterium; assembly: GCA_046760425.1. GTDB lineage: Bacteria > Chloroflexota > Anaerolineae > JBHIEC01 > JBHIEC01 > JBHIEC01. The sequence continues at coordinate 1,545 of JBHIEC010000059.1, read as the reverse complement.
GATGAGGATGTTGGCGTCAACAGCCATGCCCACGGATAAGATGAAACCGGCAATGCCAGGCAAAGTCAAAGTGACCGGGATCAGCTTGAAGAGCGCGAAGTTCATCAGCACGTAAAGACAAAGGGCCAGGTCCGCCAAGAAGCCAGGCAACCGATAGTAGCTCAGCATGACGAAGAGGACGATTGCGAACCCGATGATGCCGGCGGTGATACTCCTTTGTACCGAGTCCTGACCCAGGGTGGGACCCACGGTGCGGTTCTCCACCACCTTCAAGGGCACGGGCAGGGCACCGTACTTGAGTTGGATGACCAGGCTCCGCGCCTCCTGAAGGGTGAAGTCCCCGCTGATGGTGCCCTGATCCCGGATGGCGTCCCGCACCACGGGGGAGGAGATGATCTCCTTGTCCAGGGCGATAGCCAGGTACTGGCCGATATGGGTGCTGGTGTAGTCGTAGAAGAGCTTGGCCCCCTCGGGTTTCAGGGCGAAGTTGACCACAGGCTTCCCGGTCGTCCGATCGAAGCCCACCACGGCGGTCCTGAGGTGTCGGCCGGTGATGACCGTTTCATAGACCTTCTCCGTGGGGGTCACGGTTGCGGTGGGGGTGGGCGCCGTGGCCGTAGGGCTGATGGCGGCCGTGGTGGTCACCGTGGCCGTGGGGACTACAGTAGCTGTGGGAGAGGGGGCGAGGGTCGCTGTCTCGGTGGGGGTGAAGGCCGCCGTAGCTGTCACCGTGGTGGTGGGCGTGATGGCCGCCGTGGCCTCCGGCGTGGGAGCCAGTTCCGATTTCAGGACAGGGTAAGTGGTCTTGACTTTCTGGCCCGGGAAGAGGGGTGTGAAGCCGGCATCAATGAATTCCAACAACCCTGTCTGGCCAAAGGTTCTGATAGCTTGCTCGGGATTGCTGATCCCCGGCAGCTCAACTACGATTTTGTCGCCGCCGGCCCTTTGAACCAGCGGCTCCGCCACTCCCAAGCTATCAACACGGTTGCGGATGATCACCTCTGCAGCCTGCATGGAGTCGCTATCAACCGTTTGGCCCTCAGGCATGGCCGCTTGAAGGACCACTTGCAGTCCGCCCTGCAAATCCAGCCCTTGCTGTATCTTGATCTCGCGGGCCTCTGGTGGCCGCCAGACAAGCAGCCGTTGGAACCAGGCCGGGTGCTCGCCGGGCAGATCAATCCAGATGGCGACCACCGCCAGAATGATAATAAAGCCCAGCCAATAGAGATTCCTTCTTTCCATGAAAATCTATCTATCCTCCTTGGAATTAGCGGGCCTGATTATAGCCTATCATCCCCCTTCTGTCAAATCCCCTTGTCGCGAGCGTCACCGTTTGGGGACAAGGCAAATATGGCCTCTGGGGCATTATGCGCGATGGAGTGCGGTCGCAAGCGCTCACCTACGAACTCGGTCAGAGCCGCTCTGAAGATATACCCGGTGACAAGCGGTCACGCTCACACCTTATTACCAGCTTTTACCCAAACCCCGCGTGACCGCTTGTCAGGTGAGCGCTTGCGAGGGCGCAAGCCCGCCTTAACGAAGCCC
>JBHIEC010000058.1:0-11863 GCA_046760425.1 Anaerolineae bacterium | reverse complement strand
GAGCCGAACCGGACGATCTCCACGATGTCAGGGTCATATCCAAACAGGCAGCGGCAGATCTTCTCTTTAATTTGCGGCGTTATAGTGATAGCTTTCTTCAAGTGATTTCTCATAGCATTGCACCTTCCTCCTGCTACAGGCCATGAAGCCTTCAAGTCGCTTACCTCGACATTGTTAAATCCCGTCAGAAACCAGGTTTTTTGCCTCCAGTTTCTTTGCAGAACACATCTTGAATCTAACAAGTCAAGTTACCCAGTAAGGTCAAGATGGCGTTGAGGAAGAATAACGAGCTTTCCTCCGCCACCTCCAACTCCTCGGCCCGCGCGGAGGGCTCCGAGGGCACGGGGTGGGTCACCGCTGGGCCAGCTCCTCGAAGAGGGCACGGTTACGATCAATAAGCAGCCGTGCAAAGGGGACGGCACTCTGGGAGAACCGCCCCGCAGGCCTCCTCGGGGAGGCCTCGGCCAGCTCTGCTACTTGCCTCTGATACTCTGGCCACACCTCTATCGCTTCCAGGAGCACCGCCTGCAACTGCTTCTCCGACACTCGGTAGTCCCGCAATTTCTGCCTCAACGCATCCGGCAGTTCCAACGTAATAGTGCTCGCTAATGCCATTCCTCATGCACCTCCTCATTGATCTACTTCAAATTATACCATCAGACGTTGAGGTAGGTCAATTGGGCATCACCCCTTGATAGGGCCTTTCAGTGTTTTAACCTTGGAGACTTCCGAAGTCTAGAAAGCGGCCCTGAATGGCAGAATGCTCACTCTTTCGAGGGCATCCAAAGGCAACATCACCTCGTGGAGACTTCGGAAGTCTGGGTTTTGTTAGAGAACTGAAAAAGCCCTACACCCCTTGAGCTTCCCCACCCGGCGAGGGCTTCTTTCACACAGGCAATGTCAAGCCCTTCTTCCGCCTGGAGGGTAACAGCCGCCTGAGCAAGGCCCTGTCCTCCTCGGTGAAGGCACCCAAAAGGACAAGCCCGGCCAGGTACACGGCCCCCGCCACCAGCAGGGCCAGGGGCAGGTTCACCCCGCGCAACCCCCACAGGACGACGCCCATCCCCAGGGCCGCCAGGGTGGGGCGCCAGAAGAGGGAGGCCAGGGGCAGGGAACCCAGATGCTGGCGCACGCAGCGGTAAAAGGGCACGAATAGCACCAGCTCCGAGGCGATGGTGATGGCCGCTGCAGCCGGGTAGCCGAAAGGTGGGATAAGCAACAGGTTGGCCCCCACGTTGAAGGCCGCCGCGATGAGGAAGCTCACGGTGATCCAGCGCTGTTGGTTGATGGCGATGAGGACGTACTGGGTCACGCCGTTGGCGAAGCTGAAGGGCAGGAACCAGATCATGATCCGCAGGGCGATGGCCCCGTGGGGCAGGTACTCGGCACCGCCCAGGATGGCGATGAGCTCCTCGGCGATGAAGGCCGTGGCCATGGCGATGGGCAAGGCGACCATGACCAGCAGCCGCAGGGCCATGACGTAGGCCCGCAGCAGGGACTCCCGGGCCTGGGGCGCGCCTTCCCGCGCCGCCGCAGGATCCGCAATGGCTTGATCCTGGCGTGAACGTGCGTCAGCAGCATAGCGGGACATGAGGGGGAAGATGGCCATGGTGAAGTAGGCGGGGATGACGAGCAGGGCGTCAATCCACTTGTAGGCCGTGGAGTACCAGCCCACCACGGTAGCCCCCCGCAGGTTCTCCAGCAGGATGACGTCCACCTTGAAGAACAGCGTCTGCAGCAGATGATTGAGCATCAGGGGGTAGGCGACGTCCACCATCTGGCGGTTGAAGGCGGGGTCGAACTCCAGGCGGGGGCGGAAGAAGGTCATCGTCGTCAGGCGGAGGAAGATGCCGGCGGTGACGATGTTGACCACCACAGAGACGACCGCCAGCCCCACGAAGCCGTAGCCCAACAGCAGGGCCAGCACCCCCAGGCTGACCTTGAGGAGCGTGGTCACGGTGGTGATGGCCGCCGGCACCTCCATGCGCTCGTAGGCGGTGAAGAGGGAGCTGAGGGCGGCGGAGAGGTTGCCCGGGACCAGGGCCAGGGTCAACAGCGCCACGGCCAGGATGGTGTCCCTGTCCAAGGGGGAGAAGACCTGCCGGGCGAAGAGATAGATCAGCAGGCTGGGGAGCGCCACACCCCACAGGATCAGGCGCAGGATCGCTGTGTTGCTGAGGTAGCGATTGGCCTGGGATTTGTCCTTGGCCACCTCGCGGGTGAGCAGGAGGTTCAGGCCGAAGTTGGTGAAGATCTCGTAGAAGCCGACCACAACGATGGCGAAGTAGTACTTGCCGGCCCCCTCAGGCCCCAGGATGCGCAGCATCAGCATGGCGAAGGCGAAGTCAATGACCTTGTTGAGGAGGGAGGTCCCGATGGGGATCAGGGTGTTCTTCGCCACGCGGGCCACCGTCTCCCCCTCCGCCTCGCGGTAGACGCGGCCCCACAGCCAGTAGGCCGCCCCCAGGAAGAGGACCACGGCGGCCAGGAAGCTGGTGTACAAACCCACCTTGAAAGACATGGGCGAGTACTTGAAGCGAACGGTGTGCTCCCCAGCGGGCAGGGGGACGGCACGGAAGTTGTAGTTGGCCTTGTAGATCTTCGTCTCATGCTCCTGACCGTCGCCTGTGCGGACGTAGGCTCTCCAGCCAGGGAAGTAGCTGTCAGCCAGGACCAGCCAGCCGGGCCGGGGCGTCGTTACCTCGATCACGACCTCGTTGGGGGTATACGTGATAACCGATGCGCGATGTGAGAATGTGAGGTCGGTTGAGCTCCCATCCCACATCGCAGCTCCCATGTCGGGTTCCTCCTCCAGCAGGACAGCCTGCCGGGGATCGAAGCGCTGCAACTCCGCGAGGAATTGCTCACGGTCACCGATCACCTTGGCCCGGGGGACGACGAAGGCGCGGGGCAGATAGTCGTCGTTACGGTAGATCTTGATCTCCTCATCGTAGACCAGAGTGTAGCCGGGGCGCTCGATCTCCTGGGTGGTCAGGACGTACTTGACATTGAGCAGGTCCAGCAGGGGCGAGTCCAGGGATTCGGGGCGGGACAGGGGCCCGATGCGGTTATAAAGGAGCCAGCCCTGCTGGGGTTCGATGAGGCTCACGAAATCGGTGTACTGCTTGGGGATGATGGAATCGTAGCCTCGCACGTCGGCCAAGTCGTAGCACATGCCGGCGTTGGGCCAGAGGGTCTTCGCCGCGCCATAGGAGGTGAGGCGATAGAGCTCCCCATCCTGCTGCAGGAACTCCAGGGCCGGCGGGGTGAACTCGGCGAGGTGGGGGTCAACGGCGGGGTTGAAACCGTAGCCGAAAGCGAAGAGGTCAAGGATGATCACGAAAGGCACGAAAACATGCGAAAGACGCGAAAGTTTGTGGCTTTTCGTGCTCTGGCTCAGGCCGATGACCGCTCCTGAGGCGGCCAGGAACAGCCCAAAGAAGAAGAGGTTGCGGAACTGATAGGCGTAGAACAGCCGCCCATCGCCGAAGGCCTCCTGGGCCCTGGGCAGCCACTGCAGGACCTGCGCGGCCAGAGCGAGGAAGGGCTGAGGCTGTAGGAGGCTAAGTCCGAGGATGAGGAGAACCCCCAAGCCAAGGGCGCAGGCACTCCAGCCCAACCCGACGATCAATCGTCGGGCTGAAAGGCCGAAGGGCGGTAAACCGCCCTGGTGACGCGTGGTCACGCTTCCTTGAGCCCGCCACCGATGATGTTCCAAGTCCGTGTGACCGCTCGTCAGGGGTAGCCCGCTTTGAGCGGGCTTGGGCTTCTCAGCCTGGTGATCAATCACCAGGCTTTCAGTTCCCCTTGCCAACAAATTCGCCCCTATTCCTGCCAACACGGCCACGCTGAAGGTGTACGGGAACACCCAACGGAAGGGGGTATGGAGCTGGCTGAAGCCAGGCAGAGTGTAATAGAGCAGGGCGTAGAGGGGCGTGCCGAAGGCGAAGGCCAGGGAGAGGAGGGCCAGGAGGGCGAAGAAGAGGGTGTGGTGATGGCGACGTCTCCAGAGGGCCAGCACCGCCAGGAGCAAGGGCAGCAATCCCACATACGCCGCGCCCTCCACGTAGTTCTTGATGCCCCACTCGGTGGTGCCTTTGGGTGCAGCGACCCACTCTCGAGTCAGCACGTCGAAGATGCGGTGATGGGCTGGGTTGCCGTAGAAGTCGGGCAGGAGGAAGGTGGTGATCTGGCGCAGGGGATAGGCCCAGCCAATGACCTGCTGGTAGCTGACCGAGCCCTGCCGGAAGCTGAGTCGCACCAGCTCGTAGAGGGGGATCAACTGCACCCCCGCCAGCCCCCCGCCCAGGGCGACCATGGCCCCCAGCCAGAGGCTCAGACGCGCCACCTGACGGAGACTCGTCGTGAGCTTAGCCGAACGGTTTCGGCCTTGCCACCAGAGGCCCCCCAGCCGCCAGAGGCTGTAGAAGGCTGTGACCAACAGGATGTAGAGCGAGATCTCGATGTGGCCAGCCAGAAACTGAACCCCCACGACGACGCTTCCCCCGAGCAGGTAAAGCAGTTGACGCCCGGAAGGAACCAAAGAAATTCCCCTCAGTTCCTTTAGTTCCCTCTCCTCCTCCCTCACCACCAGCTCCACCATCGCCAGTAACAGGGGCAACCAACTCATCGCGGCCATGATCATAGGATGGACTACGTTGGCGATCATCAGGCTGCTGAGCATGTAGGTAACCCCTGTGACCGCCGCCCCCTGGCGCCCGAGCCGGATGACGCGGGTGTAAGCGTAAGCGAAGCAGCCGGCCAGAAAGAGCTGCAGCACGATGAAGTAGCCGTAGGCCCGGGCGATGGGCAGGACGTAGAAGAGGATGCTCAGAGGGTAGAGGGCCGAGTGTTGGCCGGCGGCCAGGAAGGGCACGCCAGCGAAGATGTAGGGGTTCCAGAGGGGGATCTCCCGCGCCCGCAGGGACTGGACGATGAATCTCTTCCAGACGTAGTTCTCCAGAATCAGGTCGCTGAGGAGCGGGTTGTGGGGTACACGGATGCCCAACTGGTCGGCGAAGGCACGCCAGGGCGGGAAGGCGTAGAGATTGTCGAAGGGCAGCAACACCTTGCCGCCGAGGACGACGGGCCAGAAGAGGATGAGGAGCAGGGTGAGGAAGCCGAAGATGACGAGTCCATCGAGGACCCAGCCGCACTTTTTTGACACGCTGATCTCCCGAAGAAGGGTTTCGTCTGTCTCAGCGAGAGGATTATACACTGAGGGCCTGCAAAGGTCAACATTCCTGGTCTGTGCCGACAACGTGACCGCCCTCTCCCACTGGACCATGGTGCGGTGAGGCCGGCGGCTATTCGGTTACTTTTGATGCGGGCGAGGGGGGCTGGAAACCCTGCCTACAGGAGGTGGGCCTTGCTGTTGCTGGCCGGGCTGGTGCAGTTTAAGTTGTACAAGAAATTCACAACTCACCTACGCTGAGGGAGCGTGGGGTTGAACCCCCGCGCTGATGACAAGCGCTCGCAGCCCAAACGCTATAGCCTGTGCTATGTTCGAGCCTGCTGCGTGCGCTTGTCAGAGAGAGCGAAGCTTCTGCGGGGCTAGAAGTGACCAGCCCGAAGGGCTTTGTCCTTTTAGCCCGACGGCTTCAGCCTCGGGCCTCCCCTGGCGGCAAGGGCATAGGCGGTCTTGAATTCTTGCAACATTTTGCCCTACAGCCCACTAGGCCAGCTGACGTGCACAGGCGTTCAGTCACGGGTGGAAACGTTCAGCCTTTGAGGAAGAGCCGCAGGTGCTGGAAGACCAGCCAGGCGCTGGCCTCGAAGAAGCCATAGGTGCGGCGCAGGGGCTCGGGCTCCACCTCCCGCTGGGGCTTTATTGTAGCCTCCCAGATCACCTCCTCCAGCTCATCAACCCGCTCCAGCACCTGGGCCGGGGTGCGGGGCACGGGGATGTCGGCGTAGGTGGCCGGAGGGTTGGGGAAGGTCACCACCTGGGCCGGCAGGCGGGGCAGAACGGCCAGGGTGATGTAGGCGTGGGCGAAAGCCAGGGTCTGTTTCTTCGGCAGGTATATCTCCTCCCCCGGCAGCAGCTCCAACCCCTGTTCCTTCAGCCAGCCCCAATCCAGCAGCACCCGATTCACCAGGTAGTGGAGCTCCTCCATGGTGGTCACGGAGGAGGTGCGCAGGGTGATCTCGAAGCCCTCCCGCACCTCATCCAGGTGAGACAGGGTCAGGGAGAGCCGTTTCTGCTCCTCGGAGGGCAGCGGCACGTCCCTCCGTCGGATGTACGTGGCCAATGCCTCTTTGGTACCCTGGGCGATATTGCCCAGGGAAAGGAAATCTACCAGCCGCTCGTACAGGTCCATACACCCCTCACCTATTCGGCTGTTGTTTCTCCCCCCAGGGCCTTGCCGGCGAACTCGGTGAAGGGCTTCAGCAGACCCGTGAACTCCATGGGGAAGACAAACTTGGTGGCGGGCCCCGCCCCCAACGCCTTCAGGGCCTCCAGGTACTGCAGGCTCATGGTCTTGGCGTCAACGGTCTTGGCCACGTCGAAGATTTTGCCCAGGGCCAGGGAGAACCCCTCGGCGCGGAGGATGGAGGCCTGTCGTTCGCCCTCGGCCTTGAGGATGGCTGCCTGCTTCTCCCCCTCGGCCACCTTGATAGCTGCCTCGCGCTTGCCGTCAGCCTCAGTCACCATGGCCCGGCGGTTCCGCTCAGCGGCCAACTGACGGTTCATGGCGTCCTGCACCTCTCGAGGGGGGAGGATCTCTCGGATCTCGACGCTGGTGACCTTCACCCCCCAGCGCTCGGTGACCTCGTCCAGTTTGGTGCGCAGCACCTGGTTGATCTGCTCCCGCTTGGCCAGGACGTCGTCCAGCAGGATGTCGCCGATGACGGCCCGCAGAGTGGTGGTGGCGATCCCCTGGGAGGCACCGGCGAAGTTGGCCACCTGGATCACGCTGTCCACGGGGTTGACCACCTTCCAGTAGATGAGGAAGTCCACGGCGATGGGAGCGTTGTCCTGGGTGATGCAGCTCTGGCGGGGAATCTCCAGGAAGAGCTCCCGCAGGTCCACTTTGACGGGCATATCAATGAAGGGGATCAGAAGCACCACGCCCGGCCCTTTCTCCCCGATGCACCGTCCCAGGCGGAAGACCACCAGCCGCTCGTACTCCCGCACGATCCGGATGGCCATGGCCAGGAGGGTCACCAGGAAGATGAGGAACAAAACGAGGATGGCCAGATTTACATACTGCATTTCAACATCTCCTTTCCCCTAGATTTTGGTAACACGCAGCTTCACCCCGTCTACCCCGATAACCTCGACCTCCTCCCCCGCCTTGACAGGTTCGCCTACGACCTCGGCCGTCCAATCCTCGCTGCGCACCAGCACGGTCCCCAGAGGGGCCAGGTCCGAGGTGGCGCGCCCCCGGGCCCCCACCAGGGCCTGTACCCCACTGGTCACCCTGGCCCGCTGCGCCCGCAGCCCTGCCGAGACCACAAAGAGGAAGAAGGCGGCGAAGACCCCTGTCATGAGGGCGATCAGCCAGGGGTTGACGGACAGCGGAGGCATGGCCGGAGGCGTGGGGACAAAGGGGCGGAAGAGCATGAGGGAGCCCAGGACGAAGGCCACGGCCCCGCCCACACTCAGGGCGAAGCCGGCCACCTTGATGTCCAGGATGAAGAGGATCACGGCCAGGACGATGAGGGCCACCCCCGCCCAGTTGATGGGCAGGCTGCCGAAGGCCACGAAGGCCAGGATGAGGCAGATCACCCCGGTCACACCGGGCAGGATGGCCCCCGGATGATAAAACTCGGCGATGAGGGCCCAGATGCCGAGGGTCAGAAGCAGGTAGGCGATGGTGGGGTCAACGATGATGTGCAGCAGGCTCTCCGGCAGGCTCATCTCGATGCGGTTAAGGCTGGCCCCCCTGGTGTGCAGCACTCGCTCGCCCCAGGCGGTGGACACCTCCCACCCATCTATGGCCTCCAGCAGTTCAGGTAGATCCTTGGCCATGAGGTCAACGACGCCCGCTTCCCGGGCCTCCTGGGCGGTGATGGAGCTCCCCTGGCGCACCGCCTCCTCGGCCCAGGCGGCATTTCGACCCCGCGTCTGGGCGATGGCCTTGATGTAGGCGGCGGCATCGTTGGTGACCTTGGTGCGCAGGGCCTCGGGCACCTCGCCCCCCAGGAGGTCAACGGGGGTGGCGGCACCGATGTTCGTGCCCGGGGCCATGGCCGCGATGTGGGCCGCCAGGGTGACGAAGGCCCCTGCCGAGCCGGCCCGGGCGCCCGCCGGCGAGACGTAGACCACGATGGGCACGGGGGAGCCCATCATCTCCTGCACGATGGCTCGCATGGCGCTGTCCAGCCCACCGGGCGTGTCCAACTGAAGGACCAGACACTGAGCGCCATCCTCCCGCGCCGTGCTGATCCCCCGCTTGATGTAGCCGGCCGTGAACGGATCAATGACCCCTTTGACCACCACGACGTCCACGAAGCTTTCGCCCTGGGCTGAGACGAAAGAGATACTAGCGATTAGAAGGGCTATAGCTGCCACCTTGAGCCAGGCTAGAGTCTTATGCTCCATGGCATCAAACCTTCACATAGGAGGCCACCAGGTGTACCTTCAAAGCCCGCAGAGGGCCCCAATCCGTTGCCCGTTCCATGAGGACGCCCAGCCTGAAGAACAAGTCGTTGAGGGCCATGTAGGAGGGATCGCCGACGTGGTAAAACTCTTCGTTGCGCAGCCCGACCTGGCCTAGCTTCCTGTCCAACTGCCGCCTGGTGTTGGCCCTGTAAGCCAGGGGGAAGGTGTCGGTCTCCTGGCGCCCGTAGACCCTGCCCACCAGAGATCGCTGCAGCCTGGCGGGGATCAGGCGGCCCAGCAGGGTGACGTAGTTCCAGGCGTTGGGCGTCATGAGGAGCAGGTGCCCACCCCTCCGCAGGACGCGGGACATCTCAGCGAAGGCCAGGTCCGGCGCCCGCAGGTGCTCCACCACCCAAGTGCACAGGACGAGGTCAAAAGCGCCATCGGCGAAGGGCATCCTGGCCAGGTTGCCCACCACCCTCTGCTCCAGGCCCCGGTTATCCCGCAGGGAAGCCAGGTCGGCGTCCAGGCCCACGGCCTGCTTCACCCGGTCGGTGTAGTGTCTGAGGACGCCAGCCCGGCCACAGCCGGCGTCCAGGGCCCGGCTGTCAGGGGTGAGGTGGCTGGTCAGCAAGGCCGCATAAACCTGATTGCTGGAACGATAGCCCGGCTTCAGGGCGGCGTAGCGTCGGCGATACGCCTCCTGCTTGTCCAGCGGTATCATCCCCTACCCTCTACCTCACCTCCACGAAGTTGACCGTGGCCTGCTTGCCCCGTTGGGCCGTGACCTCTACAGGCTGGGAGGGGAACTGGGTCAGGGTCAGGGCATAGCGCACGCGGCTGGTCAGGCCATCGAAGGCGTAGTAGCCGTCTCCGTCTGTCGTGGCTGTGGTCCACCAGCCCAGGGCCGAGATCCTCACCTCCACGCCGGGCAACCCCTGCCCCTGGGTGTCCAGCACCCGGCCCCGAACCTGGGCGCGGTTGGAGGAGATGTCAACGTAGCCTGCCAACTGGCCCACGAAGCGCCGTTGGCTGGGCTGGGGTGTCGCCCCCTGCGCTGCCACTGCCTCGGCGCAGCGCCGGGTCGCCTCCTGCCACTTGGCCATGATGGCCTCCGTAGGGTTGATCTCCGCCGCCCGGCCGTATTGAGCCTGGGCCAGACACCAGGCCCCCTCCGAGGCATAGAGGTCACCGTACTCCTGATAGGCCTGGCAGAGTCGTAAAGCAGCGTCCCTGTAATCGGCCTTCAGGCGGTACAGAGCCTCGAAGGTCTCGATGGTCTGGGGCCAGTCGCCCCAGGACGCCAGGCCGGCCAGGTAGAGGCGGGCCATCTTCTTCTGCCCCAGGGCGCTGGGGTCGCCGGGCCTGACCTCCAGGGCCTTATCGAAGTACCGCATGGCTTCCTCCAGGCGCCCCGCTTCGACCAGCTCCAACCCACGGTTGTAGTGGGCGGTGAAGAGCAACTCCTCCACCTGGTCCCTCTCGAAATCGGGATCCAGAGCACGCAACTGGGCGAGCTTCTCGGCGGCCTTCTCCCACTCCCCCTGGGAGTAGAGGGCCCGGGCCTGTTCAAGGAAGGACTCGGCGGCCTGGTTTCTCACTTCAGAGGTAGGGGTGGCCAGGACCTCAAACAGGCCCCGCATCTCCGCCAGTTGCTCCCGAGCCGCCTGGTAGTCCGGGGCCAGCCGCAGGGCCTCCTCGAACTCGGCCTGGGCCAGTTCGTAGTTCCCCTGCTCCATGTAGAGCAGGCCACGGTCGTAGTGGACTGTTGCCGCTTCCCGGCTCAGGCGGGCTCGCTCCTGGAGGCCCTGATAGACCCCCGCCACCCCCAGGCCCAGGATGCCCAGGAGGAGGAAGGTGCCTAACAGGGCCGACGCCAGCAGCCATAGCCAGTCGGGTAAGGGCTCCTCCTCCGTCAGGGTTACAGGCGTGGAGGGCGACTGAACGTGGATAGGGTACCCACACTGCAGGCAGTAGAGGACCCCCTCGTCAATCCTGGCCCCGCACTTCTCACAGAACATGAACGCTCCTCTGTTCAGTTGGGCGTGGCTAAAATGACTTGGAGGCAGAGTTGTCCAAGTCTAGCCAGACCCTATTCAATTATAGCCTCTTTTGACTGGCTTGTCTAGCACTAAACGTGACTTTCCTCTCCCACCTGCTACAGAGGGGCGTCCGCGCCCCGTCTTGGCGGGTCCGGGCCGCACAAAGCGGGGCGATGACAAGCGGTCACGCGGCTCTCAGCTAAGAGCTGAAATGAGCCAAGGTGAGCGTGACCGCTTGTCAGAGGACGCCCCTTTGTAGCCCGACAATCCTAAAACCGATGCTCATGGGGGGACTATCAGCGGTTAGGGATGCTGGACAGGCATAGCGGCATCATACGCACACAACCCCCTTGCGAATGTTTGCAGGGTAAAACCTTCGCAAGGGTTGTCCAAGTCATTTTAGTGAGAGGAGGTAGTGCATGGAGTAGAGACGCTGATGGCAGGGCCGGGGCGAAAACCGCTGAGGGGAGCCAAGGGTGGACAACCCCTGAGGAAGGCGGCGTGAAATCCGAATTCACTCCAAAACGATGTCGGTCAACTTCACCTCATCGCCGCCATCCACGACGATGGCCTGGCCCGTGACCCACGAGGCCTCGTCGCTGGCCAGGTAGAGGGCGGCGTAGGCCAAATCGGCCGGGTCGCCCTGGCGCGCTGTCTTGGGCTGGCGCCGGATCAACGGTTTCGCCACCGGGCGGACCACCGGGTCGGTGACCGGCTCGTAGACGAACAGCCCCGGGCAGAGGCAATTGACCCGGATGTTATCGTCAATGTAGTCTTGAGCCATCTTGCGGGTCATCTCGATCATGCCGGCCTTGGTGGCGGCGTAGATGGCGTTGGACATCATGCGCACCGTGCGCGAGGCTGCCACGTTGATGATGACCCCGCCACCGCGCCTGAGCATCTCCGGGATGGCCCGCCGCGAGGTGTAGTAGATGGCAGTCAGGTTGACGGAGACGATCTGCTGGAACGCCTGATCCGAGACCTCGTGCAGCTTGCGGTCCAGCTCCACCCACGACCCGCCGATGTTGTTGTACAGGATGTCCAGGCCGCCGAACTGCTCGACGGCGGTCTCCACCATGCGATCCACGTCCGACGGCCTGGTGGCATCGCCCACGACTTTCACCGCCTGACCGCCCTTCTGCCTGATCATCCGCACCGTTTCGTCGAGAACGTGCTCTCGCCGGGCGGCCACCACCACGCTGGCACCCTCCTGGGCAAAGAGCAGAGGCACGCTGCGCCCCAGGTGCTCACCTGCACCGACGATGAGAGCAAC
>JBHIEC010000057.1:0-11876 GCA_046760425.1 Anaerolineae bacterium | reverse complement strand
AGTATCTTCTGCTGTATCCGATGGGCATGTTGAAGCACCGGTTTGAGTGACCGCATTGGTGACTCAACCCTGATGTCAAAGAAAGAGACAAGCCCGAAATGGCAACACGAATCACTCTGATGCTGCCAGATGCCCTCTACCGCTCGGCTGAGCGCCTGCGGAGGCGCCGCTGAGCACCGCCGAAGCGCTGGTAGGAGCATGAGCGTATTCAGCAGCCGCGTAGCGGGGGTTAACAGGGAAGAAATTGCGGGGTAGGGGTTTGGACCACGAAAGGCACGAAAGAACGCGAAAAACGCGGAAGTAGTTCGTGGGTTTCGTGGCCTTTCGCGAGCTTCGTGATCCAAACGTCTTTGTGTTCCCAACGCTCTCACTACGAGGAGCTGACCATGCCAAAGCCGCATTCTACCCAGGGCCACAGCTTTGAGCAGCTCTCCTACGAGGTGATAGGCGCCTGTATCGACGTGCAGCGCCAGTTGGGCGTTCACTGCATGGAAGTGGACTACCAGCGCGCGTTGAGACTGGCCCTGTCCAAGCGTGGCTTGCAGTTTCAGCGAGAAGTAGAGGTTCCTATCGCCTACGACGGCGTGGTGATCACAAAGCGCCGCGTGGATTTCGTTATTTGGGACAGCCGGGGAGACGAGCTGATTCTGGAAACCAAGGCCAAGAGCGCTATTGACCCTGAAGACGTGGAGCAGTGCTTGCTCTATCTGCATCAGGGCGGGTATCGGGTGTGCCTGCTGATCAACTTCGGGGAGAAGCCCCTGGGTGTGCGGCGGTTTGTCCATACGCCGCCTGAGCAGGAAAGAGGATAGAGGATTTCTTGATGACCCCTTTCGAACCCGCTTATCTCAAACTCCTCCGCTCCGGCGAGCTGAAGGAGCGGGTCCAGGAGGCGTATAAGCGCCTGGAGGCCTGCGATATCTGCGCCCGGGAGTGCGGCGTCAACCGACGCCAGACCACCCGTGGAGCCGTCTGCCGCACCGGCGAGCGGGCCGTGGTCTGCAGCTTCCACCCCCACTTCGGGGAGGAATCGCCCCTGGTGGGCCGCCACGGCTCAGGCACCATCTTCTTCTCCTGGTGCAACCTCCGCTGCCAGTTCTGCCAGAACTACGAGATCAGCCACCTGGGCCAGGGGACAGAGGTGGAGCCCGAAGACCTGGCAACCATGATGCTGCGCCTCCAGGCTCAGGGCTGCCACAACATCAACCTCGTCAGCCCCTCCCACGTGGTGCCCCAGATCCTGGCCGGCCTCCTCATCGCCGCCCAGGCGGGCCTGCGCGTGCCCCTGGTCTACAACACCGGCGGCTACGATTCCCTGCGGACGCTCCAACTCTTGGACGGCATCGTTGACATCTACATGCCCGACATGAAGTACGCCGACGAAGCCACGGCCCGCAAGTACTCCAAGGTGCGGAACTACCCGCAGGTGAACCAGGCGGCGGTCAAGGAGATGCACCGCCAGGTAGGGGACCTGATCCTGGACGACCGGGGCATCGCCCTGCGGGGGCTCCTGGTGCGCCACCTGGTCCTGCCCGAGGGGCTGGCCGGCACGGCGGAGATCGTGCGCTTCCTGGCCGAGGAGGTCTCCAAGAACACGTACCTGAACATCATGGATCAGTACCGACCATGCTATAAGGCTCACGAACTGCCGCCCCTCAACCGGCGCATCACCCCCGAGGAATACGAGGAGGCCGTGCGACTGGCCCACAAAGCGGGCCTGCAGCGCCTCGACGAGCGGCGGTCACGGTTGGTGTGGCTTCTCTGGCAGTGAGGTGGTTCTATGGCTGATCAAACGCGTTTATCCGCCATCGTCCACGGCATTGTGCAGGGCGTGAACTTCCGCTACTACACCCGATTGAAGGCCAGCAAGTTGGGCCTGGTAGGCTACGTGCGCAACCGGTGGGACGGAACGGTGGAGGTCGTGGCTGAGGGGGAACGGGACGCCCTGGAGCGCCTGCTGGCCTGGCTCCAGGTCGGCCCGCGCTCCGCTATCGTGGAATGGGTGGACATCCAGTGGGACGAACCCAGCGGCGAGTTCGCCCGCTTCGAGGTGAGATATTAGCCATGCGACGCAACCCTGAACTGGTGGCCTGGACGATCCTGTGGCTCTCCTTCGCGGTCTTCTGCCTCCTGGCGGTGAGCATCCCGTGGGGCATCCGCCACTATATCATCACCGCCACGAACCTTCAGGAGGCCACCCTGGAGGTCATCAACGGCACAGTCCTGGTGGATAAGCAGGGCACGGGCACCTTCGAAGGCTACACGCGGGAGAACGGGGCTGTCGCCATCCCCGAGGGGAGCCACATCAAGACCGACGCCAATTCCCGGGCTTTGATCACCTTCTTCGAGAACAGCACCGCCTCCCTGTCCACCGAGACGGAGGTGCGGCTCACCCAGATGCGGAAGCCCAGATTCGGCCTCAGCCCCAGGCCCAACCTCCTGATCCTGGACGTGAAGGGCGGCACTGTCAGCCTGGGGGCTGCGGGACGCCGAAGCCCCGGTCGCCGCTTCGAGGTCCGCTCCCCCCAGATGGTGGCCCTGCTGGAGGAGGGGAACTACGAGGTGGAGGTGACCAACGAGGCCTCGCAGTTCCTTACTTATAACAGCCAGGCCACGGTGACGGCGGCGGGGCAGACGGTGACCCTGGGGCCCAGGGAGCGGACGACGGTGGCCATCGGGTTGGCCCCCTCACCGCCGCTGCCGGCCGCCCGCGACCTGGTCGCCGATGGCGACTTCACTCAACCCCTGGAGAAGAACTGGCAGATTCACAAGAGCCAGGGCGGAGATGGCGGGGACATTGATGGGGAGGTAGCCATCATGGCCAGCGGCGACCGAGATGCGGTGCGTTTCTACCGCTCGGGAGCGGGGGGCAATAACGCCGAGGTGGGGATCGTGCAGGAGATTGATAAGGAGCTGCCTCCCTTGGCTCAATCCCTGGTCCTGCACGCCGAGGTGAGGCTGGTCTTCCAGAGCCTGTCGGGCGGCGGATACCAGAGCTCCGAGTATCCCGTCATCCTGCGCCTGAACTACAAGGACGAGTACGGCAGCGAGGCCCACTGGTACCACGGCTTCTACTACCAGAACCGGGACAACAACCCCACTATGAACGGCGAGTTGATCCCCCGTAACGTCTGGGTGCCCTACAGGTCAGAGAACCTGCTGGAGACCCTCCAGCCCAGGCCCTTCTACATCACCTCCCTCCAGATCTACGCCTCGGGCTGGGACTATGAGGGCCTGGTCTCCCGGGTGCGACTGATCGTGGAGTGAGCAACGGGATCAGCGGATAGTTTAGCGGATAAACGGATAGAAGAAGGCCGCGGAGGGCACTGAGGACACAGAGTTATCTAATGGGTGTGCATAATGAGCGGGAAGCCTCAGCGGAATTCAAAACTACCCTGAGACCATAAGGGGAGTGCAGGCGCAAGCCTGCTTATAGGGCGGACTTGCGTCCTCGCAAGCGCTCACAGCGGGCTCGAACCTGACACAGGCCATGGCGATTGGGCTGTGAGCGCTTGCGACCGCACTCCCCCTCAAAGAGGCGATTAGGAGAGGTTGGGTTATAAAGGCGGGGCCACCCCTGAGGGGTGGCCCCGCCTGAACAAAGGGGACAGAGGGGCCTGCGCAGAGACTCAGGAAGCTTCCCTCAAGATAAGGGGCAGGTAGGCCGAGGGGCCTCCCTCCCCCACCTCCACGTACCCGCCCTGGGTGGGGAGCCCGCTCTGGGACCCACCGTCGGTGCGGGTGATCTGGGCATCCTGGAACTGGACGGCGCTTTGGCCGCTTCCCACGACGTTGAAGGTGATCTCGGCCAGGAGGCCCGAGCCATCAGGGCCTGGCTGGTGACCGAAGCTGAAGCCACCGAAGTAAAGGGTGCCAGCCACGTTGTCAATCTGGGGGCCCAGAGGAGAGGTGCTTCGCCCCGTGCTGCCCAGGAAGGGGCCCAAGGCCGCCCCTTCGGCCCGCAGGACGGCCGGGTCGTAGGTCAGGTGGAACTCGAAGCCGCTCAGATCCACGGCCTCGTCAATCATGACCTGCAGCGTGAGACTCTGTCCCACCACGGCCTGAGTGGATGGAGGCTCGATCCGCAGGCCCGTGGTCAGGGCGGCTGCTGACCCCTTGACCTCGGCGGTCAGCACCTTCCCCTTGAGCTCGCTGGCCTGAGCGGCGCCCACCTCATCACAGGTGTCCCCCCAGGCGGCGGCCACCAGGGCCACGTCCACGATGTCAATATCCCCGTCGTGATCTAGGTCGTAGGTGGGGTCGTAGTCGGGGTCGCCTTCCTCAGAGCCCCAGCGACTGGCCACCTGCATCACGTCCACGATGTCCACATCGCAGTCGCAGTCGAAGTCGCCGAAGATGCAGTCGCCCACTGACACGCGGCCGTCCCGCAGCCTGGCCGGGATGATCTTGGCCTCGGTGTTGGTCAGTTGCACGTTCTGCAGGTGCAGGGGGCTCTCGCCGTTGGCCTGAGCCGAGAGGGTGACGATGGCCAGAGCACCCGACCCGGTTGGCCCGGGCTCCTCGCCGACGCTGAAGGCCCCGAAGCGCATCAGGCCCGTCTCGTTGTCAATCTCCGGGCCCAGAGGCGTGACCTGGCGGCCGGTGCTGCCCAGGAAGTCGCCCAGGGCCACATCCTCCACGTGGACGACGCTGGTGTAGTAGGTCATCTCCAGCTCGAAGTTACCCAAGTCCTGCACGTTGTCAATGGCGATGGTGACGGTGAAGGTGTCGCCCGGCAGGGGGGAGGAGACGGCGGGTTCGATGTGCACCAGGGGGTGCCCCGCCCGGGCCAGCCGGAAGTTGATGTCCGGTGTGTTCTCCCCCGGCTCCACGGACACCGGCGTGGCATCCTCAGGGTCGGTCACGTCGTCGTAGTACTCGGGGATGTACAGCCCCCTGTCATCGTAGGCGTAGACCCGGTATGTGCCCTCGGGCAGGCTAGGGATCTTGTAGTAGCCCATACGATCCGTCTCCGCCTTGCCCACCACCTCCCCGCTCTCGAAGTCCTGGGCCTCCACCTTGAAGGCGAAGAAGGGCGTGACGCTGATGGGCCCCTCCTCGGGGAGGACGCGCCCGGAGATGGAGCCGCCGTAGGCCAGGGCGAAGTTGATGTTTGGCGTCTCCTGACCTTCCTCCACCTCGACAGGGTCAGCCTCGTCCAGGGTGAGCTTGTCGTCGTAGTACTCGCCGATGAGGTTCATGTCGGGGTTGCCGGCGTAGACCCAGTAGGTGCCGGCCGGCAACTGATCCACGGCGTAGGTGCCATCGTCCAGGGTGCGGGTAGTGGCCACCACGCGGTTGGTCTCGTAGTCGCCCACCTTGATGTGCACCCCGCCCAGGGGCACGTAGAGCGTCAGGGCCCCCGTGTCCTCGATGACCCGCCCGGAGATGATGCCACCTGGCGTCAGGGCGAAATCAATGTCCGGGGTCGTCTGGCCTTCCTCCACATGGACCGGATCGGCCTCCTCCTTGGTGGGGGCATCGTCGTAATACTCGGGCAGATAGTTCTGCTCCTCGGGCGCGGCCCACACCATGTAATCCCCGGTCCTCAGGCCGTCCACGATGTAGCTCCCGTCCTCCTGGGTGCGGGTCTTGGCCCAAGGCCGGCCCGTGTCGAAGTCGGCCACATAGATGGGCACCCCGACCAGGGGCAGGCCCGTGTCCTCAGCGGTGACGGTGCCGGCGATGGCGCCCTGGGGCGTACCGAGGACGATGACCCGCACCACCACCTCGTCCTCATCCACGGTCCCCCTGGCGTCGGTGGCAGCGGGCGTCTCAACCTCGGTGCGGATGCGGGCCACGATGGTGAAGATCCCCGGGTCGTTGAAGGGCACGTCCACGTGGAGGTTGCCCCGCTCCCGATAGGGGCCGCTCAGGTCTCTGAACTCCTGGCGGTCCTCGCCGATGGGGGCCCTATCCGTGGCGTTATCGCCCCTCAGGATGGTCAGGGAGGTGGTGGCGGTGCCGGTGGCCCCCTCGAACCAGACCATCTCGTAGCTGGATTGGAAGCGGATGCTGTCCCCCACCCGCAGCACGACGGTCTGGCCGTGGCCCTGGTCGAAGTTCTCCACCGCCCCCAGGGCGGGGCTGAGAATGTGGGCGCGGGGGGTGGCCACTTGGAAGAGGCGAATGGCCGGTATGGGGACAGGGGTGGGGGTCAGCATAAGGGGTAGAGGGCCGGGGAGCTTCCGCCCCACGGGTATGAGGTCCTCTTGCGCCTCCTCGCCGGTGATGATGACCACGACGATCACCTGGTCCTCGTCCACCACCTCCTCCGGGGCGGCGATGGCCCGGGCGCTGGTCCTGGAGACGATGGCCAGGTAGTAGACGCCGGGTTCGTTGAGCCCCACATCAACATGGAGCCCACCCGACTTGAGACGAGGCCCGAAGCCCACAATCAGCTTCTGGTCCGCACCCAGCAACTCCCAGGTGCCGTCCGCGCGGATGCGGTAGACCTCCATCTCGAACTTGGCCCAGCCGGCAGTGAGAGGGAAGAACACGGCCTCGTAGGCGGCCCGCAGGCGGAACCTGCGTCGCGCGGGCAGGGTGACCAGCGGATTCTCCTCGGAGGTCCCCTCTCCGATCATGAAGTTCTCCACGCCGGCCTGGGTGGTGGTGGCGATGCCCGCCCGGGGGTGGGCCACGGTCAGCGTAGGATGGACCGGCCGCAGAGGTTCGCCGGGCTCCTGGGCCCAGACGACGGCTGCCCCGCCCAGCAGAGCGGCGAACAGCAGCACAAGGGTGATCAGGATAACGGTTCTGGCTTTCATCTTGGCACGCTCCTTTCCTTGGGCTGTGGTGATGGTATCCACCAGGCCCATTCCAGGCCTGAGGGTGTGGGGAGAAATGGGGAGAAAGGAGGGGCAGCTTGGTATCTGCCTTCCATTTGGGCTGGCCGGGGCCCGACGCCTCGGCGGGGCCTTCGGCCGCCAGAGCCACGCCGATGACGAGCCATCACACCTGGTAGGGCGAGGTCGCGAACGATTGCGGGACAACCCCGCGAGTTACAGGATGTCCAGAGCCTCCTGCAAACGTTCGCGAGGAGTTCGGCTTGGATCGCCCTTTGGGTATCATGGCCCGTCAAGGGGCGCTGGGCCCACCGAGCCAGCCAGGGATGTGGTTCGGAGAGGACGAGGCGGGTTGCTGGTCGCCGTCGCCTTCTCCCCAGGGGCGCCGATGAGCCAGCACCCTGACCCTCGTCGCCTCCGGTGCCGGCGGATGAATGCGCCTCCCGGGCTCAGGGTTGCCTTCCACTGTGGGGGATGACCCATGGGCGGGACATTCGTCCGCCTCACCCAAGAAGACGCAAAAGAAGGGGTAGAAGATACGGGTGGAGAATGGAAAAGGGAAAAAAAGGGAACAGGGGGACAGGGAGAGGAGGGAGGGGAAAGGGGAAGAAGGGACTAGTACCTCACCACAGTGAAAATGAGGGGTTGTCATTCTGAGCCGGAGCGTAGCTCGACATTGTTAAATCCCGTCAGAAACCAGGTTTTTTGCGTCCAAAATCAGGAGATATGGCTGTTCCAGTCGCGTTCACTGGCTCGAACTCTACCTAATTCAGAGAAAAACCTGGTTTCTTTGCGGAACATATCTCAAATCTAACAATGTCAAGGTAGCGGAGGCGAAGAATCTCGTTCTTTGCATGGAAGAACGCTTGTTTACCAAAAACGAGATTCTTCGTCGCTTCGCTCCTCAGAATGACAGGTCATCAAAATCGGTGTGGTGGAGTACTAGAAAGACAGGGGAATAGAGGGGAGAGAGCTGGCGGCGCTCAGGGGGGACGTCCCTTGGGCTTAACCTTCGCGCAGTTGCCGGGTGTAGAGCTGGCGGATGTGGTTGAAGATGGCGATGTACTCCGGGCTGCGGTAGTCGGGGTAGGTCCACTCCCAGGGCTGGAAGCTGCCCTTGCGATAGCGGAGGGTCACCTCGGCGTAGATGCCCTGGCCCAGGTAGAGGCGGTGCTGCCAGTCCTTGGTGGTGGCCAGGACCAACTTGCTCAGGCTGAGGTAGCCGGGGTCGAGGTTGATGCGGCGCTTGCCCTCCACGGTCAGCCCTGTGGAATAGGCCTTCTCAACAGCGTCAGAGTTCGAATATGACGTATTCCACAGGGCCAGCTCCATCTCCAGCTCATTGGTCCACCGCTTGATGGCGGCCAGTTCCCCAGGATCAATCAGTTGGGCGAAGCTGACGAACTTGCGCTGGAGGTTCTCCCCGAACTCGGCGGCGTAGTACGTAGTGTGGTCAAAGGGGAGTATCTGGCTCTCGTAGTCCACAGGCCCAAAGCGCTCGCTCAGCCTCTCCTGGGCCACATCGAACAGCCGGAGCTCCCGGGTGAACATGCTCGCGATGAGCTTGACCGGCTTTGGTTCCTTGATGGCCCCCATCTATCTTTTCCAGCCTTAACGGGCGTAGCGGCCCATGAGTTCGCCCTCGGCGAGGACGTGCCCCTCCATGGCTCGCAGGAGTTCCTGCTTCGTGGCCCCTGGCTTGAGGTCGGGCACGATGTCGAGGGCGTAGAGCTTGAAGAAATACCGGTGGGCTGGCCCCCTGGGTGGACAGGGCCCCCCATAGCCGATCCTGCCGAAATCGTTCTTGCCCTGCTTGCCCCCTTCAGGGAGGACCTCCTGGGCCGGAACCCCCTCGGGCAGCTCCCGGGCCTCCGACGGCAGGCCGAAGAGCACCCAGTGGACCCAGGTTCTCCCTGGGGCGTCGGGGTCGTCACAGATGAGCGCCAGGCTCTTGGTCCCCGCTGGGGGATCCGCCCAGCTTAAGGGCGGTGAGACGTCTAGCCCATCGCAGGTGTACTTCCTGGGGATCTCTCCCCCTGGTTCGAACGCCGTGCTCCTGAGCTCAAGCCTCATGGGTTTCTCTCCTTTCTCCACGGCCTCCGGCGTGCCCTTCTGGCATCCAGACAGGAGCAACGTTGCAGCTATCAGGCTGCAAACCCCTATGAACATCCTTTTGGTCATGGCCGGCCTCCTCTCGTACTGTCTCTTACCCGAATCCCAGCCCCCTCTCCTTCAGGCTCACGTACCGCTGCTGGCCGATGATCAGGTGGTCCAGCACCTCGATGTCCAGGAGCTTGCCCGCCGCCGTGATCTGCTCTGTGACCCCGACGTCCTCGGGCGAGGGGGTGGGGTCGCCGCTGGGGTGGTTGTGCACGACGATGATGGCGGCGCAGTTCTGCTTCACCGCCTCGCGGAAGAGCTCGGCCACGCGGATGAGGCTGGTGTTGAGGGAGCCCTGGTAGATGGTCGGTGTGGCCAGGACGCGGTTTTTGCTGTCCAGCAGGATGACCCGCATCTGCTCCTGCGCCAGGATGCTCATCTCCAGCATCAGGAGGTTGGCCGCGTCGGCGGGGGACCTGACCTGTGGCCGCTCTTGGGGGGAAGCGACCAACAGCCGCCGGCCCAGCTCCAGCGCGGCCTTGATCTGCGTCACCTTGGCCGGGCCGATCCCTTTCTCCTGGCAAAGCTCGGCGAAGCTGGCCTGGGCCAGGCCGGTGAGCCCGCCGTAGCGGACCAGTAGCCGCTCCGCCAGGCGGAGGACGCTCTCCCCGGCCACGCCGCTGCGCAGGAGGATGGCGATCAACTCCGCCGTGGAGAGCGCGCCCGCGCCGTAGTGTTCCAGCCGTTCCCGGGGCCGCTCTCCCACGGGCAGGTCCTTGATCATGGGGTGGTATTCGACGGGGCTTATCTGGCTCATGGCTGTTTCTCCTGATGAGTTGTCACGAGAGGCTAAAGGGGGAGTGAAAGTATCCTACATCCTGCTGCACTAACCCCTTGCTGAAGATGTGGTAGAAGCGCACAGGCTCTCCGCCAAGGACCAGCTTGGGCTCGCGGTTGAGGGTGATGCGATCCACGACGAACACGACAATGGGGTTCTGCTGCATCAGCCGGTCGCTGGCGTCCGAGAGGAGACGACGGAGGAATCGAGCGGAGTCACGGTCCTGCCAGCGGAGGAGCAGGTGATCCAGGCCAGCGACTTTGACCCGCTGGGGCAGCCCTTCCCCACGACGCAAGCGGCGGAGAAACTCGACGATGCTCAGGGTCTCCTCGACGTCTTCGATCTTTCTGCCCAGCAGGCTACGCTCCACAAAGTTGTATCCCGAACGCAGGCGTTTCTTGTCCATGCCCCTCGTCCTCCCACAGAGTGGCTTCAACACGTTGGTGTGAGCGTAACACGTTGGGGATGTGGAGTGCAGGCGCAAGCCTGCTTCGCCCAAGCGGACTTGCGTCCGCACTCCTGCATAAATGCGGCTTGCCAGTTTTCACAAAATCTGGTATAATTTGATTGGACAAAGCTGGGTGGCCAGGCGATCCCCCGTATCCACCCGGGGGCAGGACCTGGCTGCGAGGGCCACATGACAGGCCTGCCCCGGCTTTGTTTTTTAGCACACTGCCAGAAGTTCCCCCACGCCAATTCGTCGGTTTGGCTCCCGGTCTCCCCTGTAGGTTGCCAATGCCACACCGTGTGCTCGTGAACCTTTTCCAATACGCTGGAAACCAACCTGCCGGTTGGTCAGATCGGGGCGCTCTGCCCGTAGATGCCGTAACAGGTGCTCCTTGACGGTGGGCTCCCATCCTTCGTACTCTTGGTCAATGGTGATCAACTCCAGAGTAGCCACGTAGGGTCTCAGTAGCAAGATAAGCCCTGCTGCAAACAACCTAATCCCGATGAGGCGCTTGCGCAGGCCGGTCGCCTTGAGCCGTTGATAACATTGCCTCGCCAAAGTTGCCTCTGGCAGCGAAAATACCGAGCGAGATGACCAGCACGAGAAGAACTGCCGTGCCCATCATAAGCGTGGTGGATAGCAGAGTTATCCAGATGACGGCGGCGGCCAACAAAGCACCCACGATGACAGCCAAGGGTGCCAGGTGCCAATACATACGCGGCTTTGATGGCAGCGCCCAGCGCCTTGAAGCTCTCGATAAGCGATTGTCTGATGCGGCTGTTGCTTTCAGTGATCAACTCTACCTCGTGGGTATAACTTCCGGTTATGCGTCGTTTGCAGCGATTTCTCAGCTTGAGCTACGAACGCCTCCGCGTCCTGTAGGCACTTCTCCGCCTCTTTTCTGGTGGCCAGCCAATAGACATCGTAATCGGACTTCTGCCGCCACTCGAAGCCGTCAAGGAGCATTCGATGATACCGGGGATCTATCTTGCCCGTCTTGGCATACTCCCTTCCAAAAGCCGCTATGACCGCCGAATGCTTGCTCACATCAATGCTATCCAGGAGCAACAGGGCCTTGGCCGCATAGAACATGGCATAGTAGGAGCGCGAGATGGACTCGGCGAAGAGCAACTCCTCCAGCAGTTTCCTCGCTGCGGCGAGGCTGGAACGGGCTTTGGCCATCCATCGCTGGCTCTCCTCTAGGCGGCTTTCCATAGCACCTTCCCTTCCCTTTGGATGTTTCTTAGGAATGAGGAGCCGTGCCGCTCCAGGACCTGGTAGTGATGTATATCCGTCAGGTACAAGGAGAACACGTAGGCAAAATCGGCCTCCCACATCACCTTGTACGCCACCTCGCGCACCTTTTCGTACAACGCCTCCGACGACCGTCGCAGAACGACAAAGATGTCCACATCCGAATCCGGCTCTGCCTCGCCTCGGGCATGAGATCCGTACAGGGTCAAAAGCAATAGGTTCGGTCCCAACTCGTGCCGAAGTTCTTCGGTGAATGCCTTGAGCAATGGAGAGAGGCCGTCCGCAGCAGTCATCGCTTCTCCCTCCTGATTCTCATCACTGGCACCAGACACTCCATCAGCGAGACACCGCCGTGATTGATGTGGACATCTCATCCCCCTTCGCGAACAGGGCTTCTCTTGCGTGTATTATACCATCCTTCCGCTCAGCCTGCAACACGCCCGCTGGC
>JBHIEC010000056.1:0-11896 GCA_046760425.1 Anaerolineae bacterium | reverse complement strand
AAGGCGGAGTTCGTTTCAATCCCTCTTCAGGGATTAGTGGCTTCCGGACTTATTGCATCTGCACCGGCTCGATGAGCGGTATGGAGTTTCAATCCCTCTTCAGGGATTAGTGGCTTCCGGACGGCAGTTTGTTTCACCCCCTCCAATCGCCCCCATGCTCGCCTATGCTCGGCTATCCTCTGCCCTACAAACGGCTTGCGGGGCACTCGTCCATGGTCGCCAAAATCGTGCATTTTGTCCATATTATGACCAAGTGGCTCTCTTTTTCCCTTACCGATGAGAGCCGATCTCCTCGCCCTAGCTCGCCCATGCTCGGTCTGCGGGGCACGGATGGACCCTAGCGCCCCTAGTTGATTCCCAGTACATTCTCGCCTATACTTATTTTAGTATACCGCATTTTCGCTTGTTTGTCAACACCGCACGAAAGGTTTGCAGCGATGAATCTCGCTAACTGCTTGGCCATGACCCCACATCGATACCTAATGGGCATCGCAAATACCCATCACTTGCCCGGCGCTCGCCACACGCCTAAAGCTGATCTTGTTCACCAACTAGCAGCCCATCTGGCCGATCCAACCGCGCTCCAGCGCATCTTCGATGTCCTCTCGCTCGAAGAACAGGATGCCCTTCACCGCCTGGCTGCCCACAACAGTCGCATGCCCCTCCACGACTTCACCCGCGCCTTCGGCCCCATTCGCCCCTACCGCCCCTGGCGCCGCGACGGGCCCATCCACCCCTGGCGACACCCCATCTCCACCACCGAAAGGCTCCTCTACAAGGGCCTGATCTACCTCACCCCCTCAGATCCCCAACGCCGCCAACCACGACACGTCATCCTGCCCGCCGAGTTCCTCGAACGCATCACCCACGACGACCCACCTACCGAGGCTGAGCCTGCTCCTCACGACGAGCAACGCTCCCCCGCTCCCCTGCTCCCTTGCTCCCCTGCCCCTTTCGATCCCCTCCTCGACCTGGCCCTCTTCCTGGCCTACCTCCAACAAGCCCATGTCCGCCCCCTCCACAGCCGATGGCTCAGCCCACGACACCTCCAGGCCCTGGGCCGCTGCCTCTCCCCACCCCTGACGCGCCTGCTCGCTCGCTCTTCATCTGAGCACTCTCTGACAGAGAGCCGCGAGCAGGCGCGTCACCAGCCCTGCCAGGGCGTCCGCAGCGAGTTGCAGGCGGGCCGCATCCCCTTCATCCACTACCTGGCCGAATCCCTGGGCCTCGTCATCCCCGTCAGCGACGGCCTCAAACCCAGCCCGGCCGCCCTGGCCTGGCTGAGCCAACCCCGCTCGGCCCAACTCCAGGCCCTCTGGGAAACGTGGCTTTCGCCCACGGACGAGAACCGTGAGCGGTGGACCCGCTACCGCCTGCCCGGCCACGCCCTGCGCGACCCCGTGGGCTTCGCCCAGCGGCTGGCCCGCCTCCTGGCCGCCTTCCCCGCCGGTGCCTGGCTGCCCCTGGCCGAGCTCGTCCAGAGCCCTCATCTGGCCCTGGGTGAGCTCATCCCCTGGTGGGAGCGGGACCAGGGCGACCCGGCCCAGGGCCTGCTCCAGGAGACCCTGGAGGGCCCGTTGAGCTGGCTGGGCGTGGTGACGCAGCTTCACGCGCTGCCGTCAAGTTCGGAGACGGAAGACTCTCAAAGGCGCGTGAAGCTGCGTCAGAAGTACCAGCCCGGCGATCCTTCCCAGGCCCGATGGCGCCTCACCCCCCTGGGCGCCTGGCTCCTGGGCCAGCCTGAGGCTTCACCTCCGCAGGATGACGCCCAACCCCTGACCCTGGCTGAGGACCTCGTCCTCAGCCTGCCCTCTCGACCGCAGTTGGCCGGCCTCCTGGCCCTGGCGGAGTGGACCGAGATGGGCCCGGGCCCGCACCTTCGCCTCACCCCCGCCTCCGTGGCCCGCGCCCTGGAACGCGGCGGGGCCCTCCAGGACCTCTTCGCCGCCCTGGCCCGCTACGCCACCCCACCCCTCACGCCAGCGCAGCGCACCACCCTCCAGGCCTGGGGCCAGGGGGCAGCCCTCGTGACCCTCCGCCCCTGCATCCTCCTGGAAGCGGCCGACCCCGACCAGATGGTCGAGCTGTGGGGCGAGCGAAGCATCCGCCCCCACCTGGGCCGCCGACTCACGGCGAAGCTGGCCACGGTGCAGACCCCTGACCCAGAGGGTTTCATCCAGGCCCTGCGTTGTCGCGGCCTCCCCGTCCGATCCCTTCTCCCCAACCATGGGCGAGCCATGGACCCTCTGGCCCCCGGCGACGCCTTCTGGCTGGCGGTCGCCTTCCTGGTCCACGCCCATCTGGCCCGGCGGCTAGGCCTGACCCCGGTCCCACCAGCCGCCGTGTTGGATCGCCTGACCCCGTGCCTGGGCCCTGCAGGGCTGGCTGCCGCCGAGGCCGCCGCAGCCGAGGCCATCGCTCGCCTGGATGAGGCCCTGGATGGGCCCGCGCCCCTGGCCCCGGCCATGCCGCAGGATGCGCTCCTCGACCTTCTGGAAGCAGCCATCCAGGCCGACGAACCCCTTCACATCCGCTACTGGTCAGCGTGGCGGGGAGAGGTCACCGAGCGCCGGGTACAGCCCCAGCGCATCGAGTGGCGGGGCGACAGACTTTACCTGATCGCCCACTGTCACCTGCGGGGCGCCGAGCGCACCTTCCGCCTGGACCGCATCCTGGACGTCACACGATGCGAAAGGGATCCAGGCGTGTCACCTGCCCCAGGCCCAGGACCCTGATCCTGGATCGGCACGTCCGGCACAGGAAGTAGAAGCGGACGCTGTCCTCCTTCTTCTCGATCAGCCGCTCCAGTCGGTCGCCCAGACGCTTCAAGGCCGCAGCGTCCAGCTCACACTCGAAGACGCTGTACTGGACCCACGTCCCGAAATCCTTCAGCGTCTTGCACACCCTGGTTCGCCGCCGATCGTCCACGATGTCATAGCTCACCACCACGAACATGGGATTGTCCTCAGTCCGTTTGCTCATCAGTCCTGCAACGTGACTTCCCTCCCCGCCTGCCACAGAGGGGCGTCCGCGCCCCGTCTTGGCTGCTCCGGGCCGCCCAAAGCGGGACGCAGATGGTGGCCCGAGGCTAAAGCCGTCGGGCTGATGACAAGCGGTCACGCGGCTTACAGCTAAGAGCAGAGATGGGTCAGGGCGAGCGTGACCGCTTGTCAGAAAGAGCAAAGCACCCTGAAGGGCGCTCAACTTGAGGGCGCTTTTAGCGCCCTTCGCCCTCTCAGCCTGGGGGTTCAGCCCCAGGCTACCCGGCAACGGTTCAACAACACCCAGGCGGGGGACCTCATAGAGTTCGTCCTGGCATGAAAACACGGCGCTGCGGAGCGACGAAGTCAACCGTTGTTCGTCGGCGGCCAAGGACTATCGGACCACAACGCTTCCGCCGCCAGAGCATCCGCCAGGCGGTTCTGTTCCCGCGAGATGTGGGTGAAGGTGACCCTCGGGATGGCCCGGGTCAGGGCACACGCCCGCCGGTGCAGCCGCTTCAGGGCGGGGCTGCGCACGGAGAAGAGGCCCCGCATCTGTTTCACCACGATCTCGCTGTCCGAAAGGAAGTGGACCTCGGCTGGCGGGTTCCGTCCCAGGAGTTCCAGAGCCCAGATCAGGGCCTCGTACTCCGCCTCATTGCACGTCTGTGGCCTGGCCCGTTTGCTCCGCACCTCCAGGATGCGACCGGCCTCGTCGCGCACCACCACCCCCAGGCCCGACGCCCGGTTTGTAGCGCCGATGGCACCGTCAAACTGGACGATCACCCTGCCCCGTCTCCTTTTCCACAGCATTTGCCCCTCTCCTTGCTCATGACTGGAGTTTGGCAAAACGGGTAGAAACCGGGTTTTTCTTCCCCGATGGAGAAAGAATGACGGGATCCGCGCCGCCTCTACACCACAAGTGCCCCACTGGAAGCGGAAAAAAACCCGGTTTCTTGGGCCTTTGCTCCACCGTAGCCAGATTTGCCAAAGTCCTGCTCATGACTTGGGACTCCGGACTTCGGACCACCGGACTAACAACGTCTCCGGACTGACCGCCACGCGGATCACGTGCCCGCTGTCCATGAACACCACCGCCCGGATCCGCCGCCCGAAGGTCAGGTCAATGAGCCGACCCTCCTCCTTCGCCCGGCGCACCGCCCGCTGGATGGGCGCCGACTTCGGGTTGGCCAGGGCCACGATCCGATCCCCAGCCACCGCCCCGCCGAAGCCCACGGATACCGGCTGGCCGGCGGGCCATCCTCGTTGCTGCATCTTTGCCTCCTTCGCAGGTATTGAGAGAATCCCAAACTGCCCTGAGGCATAAGGGGAGTGCAGGCGCGAGCCTGCTTATGGAGCGGACTTGCGTCCGCACTCCTGCCTCAAAGGAGTGATTAGGAATTCTGCATACCCCTCAGATAATTGCTCACCTTGTTTGCTACAGAGGGGCGTCTCGCCTTCCATCCCTATGCAGCGAACCCTGCGAAAGTCGGGGCGGGACGCCCCTTGATAGCGTAAGGATAACGCCTTGGCTTGGGACTTAGGATCTCGGACTTCGGACTACTTAATCGTCACCGGCACGTACCTCGTGGCTTTGCCCAGGACCATGCCGGCCATCTGGCGCACCTGAAGCTCCAGGCAACGGCGGTACGTCGTGCGATCCCCCGAGACGGGATGGCTTACCCGCGTCTCCAGCCGCTCCTCGTACGTCTGGAGGAGCAACTGCACGCCGCCCTCTGACAGCTCGATGGGACGCTCCTTCCTGCCGGTGCGGACGAAGTCGGCCGGAGTGAGCCTTCGCCGGTTGACCAGATCCAGTACCAGGGTGTCCACCAGAATAGGCCGGAACTCCTCCATCACGTCCAGGGCCAGGGAGGGCCGGGCGTACTCGATGGCGTGGAAGAAGCCCAGGTACGGGTCCAATCCCACCAATTGTACGGCGGCAATGGCGTCCTTCAGCAGCAGGGAGTAGCCCAGGCTCAGGGCGGCGTTGACGGGGTCCGGCGGCGGATAATAGGCCCGTCCCTGGAAGCCCCAGCCGGGGTCCAGCAGCGCCTTGAAGGCGGCGAAGTAGTAGGCACCGGCCTTGCCCTCATAGCCTCGCAGGCTGTCCAGGGAATCGGCCCGAGCCGCCCTCTCCCGCATGGCGGCGATGCCCGTCACCCCCTGCACCAGAGCGCCGCGGGCCGCTCCTCGCATACGGCCGGCCAACTGACGTTGCAGGATCACCCGCTGGTTGGTCAGCTTGCCCACCACCACCTGCCGGGCGATCTCCAGGGCCCTGGCCTCGTCACTCATGGCCTGGAGTTGGGCGTGGCGCAGTTGGGCGAACTTGGACCCGGTGGCCATCAGCCGGCCTCGGAACTTGAAGCGCTGGGAGAAGAAGACCACGTCCACCTCATTCTGGAGCAGGGCAGCGACGGCCGGCGTGGTGAGCTGGACGTTGCCCACCACCGCCAGTTGCCGGATGTGCATCAACGGCAGGTCCATCAGCTCCTGATGATCCTTGGTCACCACCAGCCGCTGTCCCCGCTTCCGCACCACCGCGCCCTGCTCGCGCACATAAACCGTTGTCGTTGTCATTGATCACCTCCACTTACGCACTACGCAATACGCACATAGCCACGTATTGCGTACTGCGTATTGTGTAAGTCGCCAGAAGTTCTTTGCACTTTTGCTCTCGGCTGCACTGGCCTGAAGAGCCAGTGCTGGGGCGCGTTTTTGGCGGTTTCATGGCTCCCAGCGCCGTCTGTTCACAGGGCGCGGTTGGGCAAAAGTGAAAGGAATTTATGATTACCTACTTATCATAGCCAAAAGTGCTCGTTCCTCAGGAAGAAGACCCCCAGGAACTTAAACCCCTGGTCAAAGTGCACCACCCGCGTCTTGTACGGGTTGAGTTCCAGGCGCAGCGGGGCCAGAGCGTGCTGAGCAGCCTGGCCTGCGGCCAGGGCCTCCTGGCGACGCCGGCAGAGCACCACCAAGTCGTCGGCGTAGCGCACCAGGCGGAGCCCCTGACGAGTCAGGGCTACATCGAAGGGGTGCAAGTAGACGTTGCAGAGCAGGGGCGAGAGAACCCCGCCCTGAGTGGTGCCCGCAGCCCGGGCATGCCCATCGGCCGTCAGGATCCTGGCCTGCAGCCAGGCCTCCAGCAGCCGCAGGATGACCTTGTCCTTCACCCGCCGCCGGACCATCCCCATGAGCAGCCTGGGGTCAATGCTGTCGAAGCAGTCCTTGATGTCGGCGTCCAGCACCCAGCGCAGCCCCGCGTCCCGGGCCACCAGCACGGCGGCCACCGCTGTCTCCACCGACCGCCCGGGCCGGAAACCGTGGCTGCAATCCAGGAACCCCGCCTCGAAGAAGGGCTCCAGGTAGTCGTAGACCGCCCGCTGGGCCACCCGATCCCGCAGGGCCCAGATGGCCAGGGGCCGCAACCCCTCCCGGGGCTTAGGCACCAGCACCCGCCGCACCGCCCGTGGCCGATAGGTCCCCTGCGTCAGCTCCTGGCGCAGGCTCGCGAGCTGGGCTTCCAGATCAGCTTCAAAGGCGGCGATGTCCACCCCATCCACTCCGGGCCCACCGCCATTAGCCCGCACCTGCCGCCAGGCCCGTCGCAGCGCCTCCTGGGTGAAGGCTGGGTGCCCTGGTTGGGATGTGCGCCGCAGCCAGCGGAGCCCCAGGGGTGAGATCGGCTTGGCCGATGGCTTCAGCCTCCTCGGTCGGAAGCGTCCTAACCAGCGTGGGAGGAACATCAGGCCCCCTCCCCCAAGGACGAGACCTCGGGCTCGCTATCTGCGAGCGGGTTCCCTGACCGGTGCCTGAACGCCAGGCCGCCCGTCCACCCCGTGAGACCAGTTATCCACTTCGGGCCAAGATCTGATGCGCGAGCCTTGAGGCGTCCCATGGTCTCACCTACCCGGCGGGTATCAGGGGGCCTCCAGGGTATCCCCATAGGGAGCTTCCACCCCCTCGCTCTGGCAGCCCAAACCCGGGCCCCCAGATGCCCCATGGTCTCCCGCATCCGGCCAGGGTGGGGCAGGCGCCGCAGGGCCGGCACCCGGCTGCTCCAGCTCCCATCGAAGTAAGCCACCGCCGCCCGGCCCAGGAACCAGGTGCTGAGGCCGCTGAGGAGCCCGCTGACGGCCCAGCCCAACACGGGCACCAGCTTGGCCACCTGCTGAGCCGCCAGACGCAGCCCTAACCCCCCGGCCACGGTGGCCAACAGCTCCCGGCTGCCGTCGCCGGACCCCAACCGGCCGTGGAGAGCCGCCAGCCGGAGGAGCAGCCGCATCTGGGCCGCCAACTGGATGGGGATGTCCAGGAGAGGCACAGGCTCCAGCCCCGTCAGGGCCGATAGCAGCGCTGCCTGGCGGATGAGGCGAATGGCTGCCCGACGACGCACCGCCGGCATCTCCCGGCCCAGGGGCACCGCCAGGACCGGGCAGGCATCCAGCATCCGTGGCAGCAAGCGGGCCTCTATCCCCGTCCCCTCCTGGGCCGAGACGGGGATCACAGAGGCTGCCAGCCGACGCTCCAGCTCAGCCTGAACCTCCCCCAGTTGCCCGACCAGCAGGTCAACCTTGTTCAGGGCCACGATCAGCGGCCGCCCCAGGGAGCGGATCCGGCAGAACCATTGGTACTCTGCAGTTCGCAGGCCGAGCGCGTCTGCCCATGACCCTCCCACCGACGAGGGCTGCTCTTCACCTCGAGGGGTGTGGGCAAACGCCTCGCCGTCCAGCACGAAGACGATCAGGTCGGCCTCGGCCAGGGTTGTCCAGGCGTCCTCGCCGTAGCCATCGAGGACGCTCCCCGAGAGCGAGTTGTGCGCCGTCGGCCAGGCGGCTACGCGCGGGCCGTGGTCGGGCAGGTCTACCAGGACGAAGAGACCCAGATCCTCTTGTGCCAGGGTGCTCCCATCTCCCCCATCCTCTGCCGGTGAGACCTCCCAACCCCGCAGGCGGTTGAGCAGGGAAGATTTCCCCACGGCCCTCAGGCCTACGATGGCGATCCGGGCCTGACTCTCCTGCTCCACCTCAGCCCGCACGTGGTCCCAATCAAAGGCGTCCAGGATGGACCCCACGCCCCAGGCTGGCTCAGGGGTGGGCTCCCATTCGTGCTCTTCGCGCATGATGTACCTCCTGAAGCGTAAGACGTGAAACGTGTTGCGTATTGCGTGTCGTGTGGATAAAGCGGAACACGCAATACGTTTTACGTAGCCGGGTCTGGCAGATCCGCCCAGTCCGAATCAACGTGCAGGCTGGCCGGATCGGCAGCACGGTACGCTGCAGCATATTCCTCCAGCCCGGCCAGGGCCGCCAGGGGCAGCCCCCGCACCACCGTCAGGGCGGTAACCCGCTGGCCCTCGCCCGTGGCAACCACCTGAGCCCAGGTGAGGTCACCCAGCCCCTCCAAGAGGGGCGAGGCAACGCCGTCGCCCAGACCCAGGGTCGTGCACGTGCGCAGAACCTGGTGCTCGGCACCCCGCAGGCGGGTCTCATCCCAGCCCAGGAATGGGCTGGCCAGCTCGACCAGGCCTCGCAGCGCTTCGGTTCTCCCCCGGGCATCCCCCAGGGACTTGATAAGCAATTCGTCCACCGTGATCTGATCCAGCACCTGACATCGGCGACGGGTGTAGTCCAGGCAGGCGGTGGCGATGGCCTGGCCATCCGGCTCCATTTCCAACCAGGCTGAGAGAGGCCCCTGGGCCCGGGCTATGTCCGCCAGCAGGCTTGTCCTGAGCCCTGCCCTGAGCGAAGTCGAAGGGGAAGCCGAAGGATCAGCCAGAGCCTGCCCCGAGCCCCTCGGCTTCGCTCGGGGTAGCTGCTCAGCCCGTGTCATTGCGAGGAGCGTTTTTGGCGACGAAGCAATCTCCTCCTTGCGGCTTGGGGATTGCTTCGCTTTGCTCGCAATGACAGCCTGAGTAGTCACCGCTCGGGATAAACTCCGTCGAGGGGAGCCCGTCGAATGGTCGCCGCAGACGGAGGCGTACAGGGCTTCCACGGACTCCGGGGTCAGGATGGACCGCTCCAGCCCAAAGCCCAGGGAGCCATAGACTGACAAGGGAGCAAGGGGGGACTTCGGCATGCCCCCTTGTCTCCTTGTCTCAGAACCCGGGGCCAGGGACTCTTGGGCAGCGCGTATCGCCTCGGCCAGGGAGGCCACCTGCGTTCGCTGATCCTGCACGCCCTTCAACGCCCCCTCGTACGCCTCGACGACCAGGTCACGGCGGAGCACCTCCGTCGCCACGGCCATCTGCCGGGCCAGCAGGGCTCCATAGGCCGCTCCGGCCCGGGCCAGGTCGCGGTATGCCAGGATCAGGCCCAGGAGCCGCCGGGGGCTGCGCAGGATCGCCAGGGCCGCCCGCCAATTGGGCTCCGGGAAGCGGGCTGCCAGGGCATCCATCTCCCCTCCCACGCGCTCCAGTTGGACATCCAGCGCCTCCAGGTCTTTCCAGTGGGCGTCGGCCGCCTGCTCCGTCTGCGCCCGCAGCCGGGCCAGGTGCTGCTCGACCTCGGTCAGGAAAGCCTCGACCTCGGCCAGCCGACCCGGTGCCGCCAGGTCCAGACGCTGAGCCACAGCCCGGGCCAGCCTCTCCGACAGTTCCCCAGCCAGGGCTTCAGCGCGACGGTCCAGGTCCGGCCGCCGGGCCGCCAGGCATTCCAACCGCTCCGCCGCCTCATCTTCCAGGTCTTGCCGAAAGCGTTTGGCTCGCATCAGAGATAGCCGGGACCTCAACGGGCGCCATAGCCCTGCCTCCCTCAGAAGCTCCGCCGGCAGGAGCGCCTCAGCCGCGTCTAGATGGAAATTGGAGTTGGAGAAGGTCAGTCTCTCCTCTCCCCTCTCCCCTCTCCCTTCTGTCCCGTCCAGCCAAGCGGAGAGGATCTCCCCTGCCAATCGGCGGGCCAGCCTCTCGGCCAGAGCCCGGCCGGGGTAGACCCAGGCGGCCAGCCCCAAGGCCCCGTAGTCGTGAGGCCGTTCCCCCATGCTCCACAGGGGCGTCAATGGGGATTCGCACCCCGCTCCCAGAGGGGTGACGGCCAATTGGAGCAGCGCTTCGGCAGCGAACTCGACCCGCTCCCCGGGTTCCTCCAGGCCCAGCCCCTCGGCGTTCAACGCCTCCAGCAGATAGCATCCCCGGTCGAAAGCCGGCCCCCAGCCCTGGACCCGCAGCCCATCGCCCCATTGGGCTGTGTAGCCGTTGTGGAGACCCATCCAGGCATCCAACTCCCGTAGCGCAGCGTAGGCCCGGGCCAGGGCTGGCCGTGGGTCATCCGGGTTCAGTGCGTCGGGCAGGAGGAGCAGCCCCGTCAACCCGGCGGGGGCATTGAGCCGCTGGCTGGCCAGGTGTCGCGCCAGGTAGGCCAGATCGAGGAAGACCCCGCCGCCCAGGGGGTCATCCAGTGCTGCGACCACGTAGAAGGCCACCTCGCCGGACCATTTGGCGGACCACCCCCGCAGTTGAAAGGGCTCTCGTTGGCTGATTCGGGATACCCGGGTCAACGCCTCCACCAGAGGGGTGATGACGGCAGGGCCGGCCGCTCTCAGCGCTTCTTGGGCTTCAGGCCGTGTCGCCGATTCAGCTCTGACGGGCAGAGATACCGTTGGCAAACTATTGTCGGGGGCTCCCCCTGCTTTCCCGACGACTGCTAGGCAGGCCACGGTAGGCAGCTCACCCCAACGCTCGACCAGACGTCGGCGGAAGGCCTGAATCACAGCCAGCCCCATGGCCCCGGCGCCGATGATCACCGTACGCTGCACCCGATGAACTTTGCTCTGCGCCATGGTCAACCTCCCTATTTGGGTGCGTTCAAAATGGGTTGGTAGGGGCGGGTCTTGCACCCGCCCAGGGCGACCGCAAGGGATCGCCCCTACAATTGAATTTGAATACATCCATTTGATTTTGGCCCTTTCCCCTCTCCCAATTTTTGGGAGAGGGGAAAGGAGGTTGGGGGAGTGGGGTGAGGGCTCCTACGCCCGTCCGCCGGCAACGCGGGCGTTGGCCCGCAGCATCTCGGCGTAGTCCCGCACCAGCCGCTTCAGCTCCCGAGTCAGGTCGTCGTCTCCGGAGGTCGGCGTGCAGTAGGTGGTCAGCTCCTCCAGGGCCCGGCCGATGCCGATGTGCTCGATGTGGGCCTCGACGCGATCCATCACCTCGCGAACCAGGCCCTCCCGGGCGGCCAGGCCCAGGCTGCCGAAGAAGGTGCCATGGCCGTCGGGGGTGCGCTGGCTCAGCACCTCGTCCAGGTTGTCCAGTTCCCCCTCACTCTGCTCGCCCAGGCGGGTGGCGGCCAGGACCAGGATGGCCCGGGCTACCATGCGGCACAGGTCATCGCGGCTGACCCACACCCGGCCGCCCTCGTCCACGGCGTCCACCAGCAGGTACATGTCGAAGGGCGGGCGGGCCGGCTCCACCACCGTGCCATCGCGGTAGGTCAGGGGGAGGTTGCCGTCCATGGTGACCGATTCCAGCTCCATCAGCGAGGCGACGGTGTTGGGCACCAGGTTGGGGCCGTCTACACCTCGGAAGGCGCCGGGCAGCATGCCCATGCCGATGACGGTGCAGGCGTCGCCCAGGGTGCCCAGAGCCTCCAGCTCGCTCCGCACCAGGTATCCCTGATCAATCAACATGCCGGCGTTGGTGCCACCGCAGACGGAGCCCACCTGGATGATCTTGAGCCCACGGCTGGGGTCCACGGCCATATCCTCGTCGCCCCGGTGATCCCGGCCAGCCAGCGTCCACAGGACATCCCGCACCAGGGCGTGGATGCGAGGGAACCGCCACTGGAAGGCCAGTTGGCCGATGGGCCGCAGTTGCTTGGCCGCGCGGGCGGCCGCGATGGGCGGCAGGTCCCGCAGACAGGGCAGCCGGTTACAGATGGTGGGCAGGTTGTCCAGGTTGCGCTTGATCCGTGCCACCG
>JBHIEC010000055.1:0-11964 GCA_046760425.1 Anaerolineae bacterium | reverse complement strand
TTCGGCAGCTTGGCCTCCTCCAGCCGCGCCAGGAGCTCCTCCCGCTTGGCCGCCGTGGCCTGCTTGCCTTCAGCGATGGCTTCCTCGACGCGGGTCCTGATCAGGCGTTTGGTCTCCTCACCCGATTGAGGGGCCCAGAGCAGGCCCAGCAACAGGCCCACAGCGCAACCGAAGGCCAGCCCGGCCATGAAGGTGATCTTCCTCATCGCTCCCTTCTCCCGAAGACAATTTATTAGCGTGCATAAGTACTGGGTCAACTACTGCCCACTCACAGGCAGCCTTGCGGCTGCACTCCGTACAAC
This sequence comes from Anaerolineae bacterium, assembly GCA_046760425.1. Classification (GTDB taxonomy): domain Bacteria; phylum Chloroflexota; class Anaerolineae; order JBHIEC01; family JBHIEC01; genus JBHIEC01. Next base: position 11,662 of record JBHIEC010000055.1, on the reverse strand, counting down.
TTAACCTATCGGTTATGCACGCTAACAATCCTCTAGCTCTGCCAGGCCTCCTTGAGCTGGGCTGTTTTCGCCTCCAGGAAGGCCAGGCCCTTGTCCACCAGTTCGGCGGCCCTCTGCTGGGCCCTGGCTCTCTGCTCCGCGCTCCTCCTCCTGAGACCCTCCAGGCCTTGGCCTGCCTGCAGGCTCTCCATGGCGGACACAGCCTCCGCCACGGCCCTCTCCAACTGGGGGCGCTTCTCCTCGGCCAGGGCCCTGCCCTTCTCCATAAGCTCGAGGGCCTGCTCCTGGGCTCTGGCCTTCGCCTCCTCGACGTCGAAAGCCTCGACCCTGGCCTTGATCGCCTCCGCCCTATCCTTGAGCAGAGCCTGGGTGTCCTTCCCCGATCGGGGCGCGTAGAGGATAGCCGCCCCTACACCGATCAGGCCACCCACGATGGCCCCGGCCACAAATCCTTTGCCCATACCCTTCAACCTCCTCTCATATGATCTATTTCACCAGGTATTACGACGAACTCAGCCACTGGGCAGCGGCTGAGCCCCCGCGGCGACCATCACGATGATCGCCACAATCAGGGCCACAGTCAGGAGGAAGACGATGATGACGGGCAGCAGAACGGCCAGAGTGGCCTTGCCCAGGCCGAAATCGTTGGCCACAGCCGTGCCTTTGACGTAGATGGCCAGGCCCCAGAAGAAGGCCACCACCCCTAACAGAAACCCCAGGCAGGGGATAAAGCCGAAAAGATCAAGGAGGTGAGGCACAGCCACCAGTGAAGTGGTGCCCAACATCTGCTGGATGGTGGCCCGGCCGCCCATGAGTTTGGCGAAGAGCAGCACCAGGAGACCATAGAACATCCAGGTGGAGATCCAGCCGAAGGGATAGGAGACAAACCGCCCCACGGCCTCGAAGAGGTCACCGATGGGGCCCGGCAGAGGGGTAGTGGCTTCTGCGACCCTGACCACCCGGGCGGCAATCTTGAATCCCGCATCCATGTAGGTCTTGATGAGCTCCCGGATCTCCGGATCAATAGGCGCGCCGAAGCTCTCAGCCATGCGGATGCCCTGCTCGATACCCCTCCTCGCCTCCTGCATGGCCACCTCCGGTGGCGGGCCGGTCACTTCCTGGACGAAGCTGATGGCCGAGGTGACGAGCCCCACGATGAGGCCGACAGCGGCGATGATCAGAAGCCCTCTGGTGAAGACGTCGGTCGAAGCCTTGAGCTTGAAGAAAGCCTGGTCCTCCAGGAGCAAGCCCCCTCGACAGATTTCGATAATGTCCCTCATGATTACCGACCTCCTTGTATCAAGGCGCTGATAACGGCCACGCCCAGGATGCCGAGCAGGATGGCCACCACCAGCAGGGTGACGAAGGGCAGGATCGTGGCCCAGAAGGCCCGGGCCGGGGTCAGCCGGTGGGCGTTCTTGAGGGCCAGATAGTTGCACGCCAGAGACCACACGCCGGTCACGCCGCCCACTTCAGCGTAGGGCAGGATGGTGACCAGGTTGAGGAGCTGCGGGGAAACGGCCAGGGCGGTGGTGCCGTAGGTCTGGGTGAGATTGCCCGTCCCCCCCAACAGCTTGGCAAAGATATGGGCCAGGAAACCATAGACCAGCCACACGACGACCAGGGAAAAAGGGTTAGTGATGACACCAACGGCCGCGTTGAGGGGGCTAGGAGCAAACCCCTTGGCGATCTGCCAGCCGAGGTTGTACTGCTGTCGCACTATCCCCAGCACCTCTGCCCGCTGGTCGGGAGGGATCCCCTGGAACCAGGGGCCATCTTGCATCCCCTCCCACACGGCCTCCTTGAGCCGGTCCATGTTGGGTGTGGTGGCCCATTCCAGAGTATCGCCCACGATGCCCACCAGGGAGAACAGAACGGCCACCACCACGATCAGGCCCAGGCCCTTGATGAAGGGGCTGGGGTCGTCGCGCATGTCAGCGTAGGCTTCGTCCCTGAGCAGGAGCGCCCCGATGAGGGGCCGGAAAAAGCTGGCTATCGTTTGCATCTCGTTCCTCCTTTGAATCATGATGGACCCTGCTGGGGGTATATAAGCCCGATACATCACCTCCCTGTCCGCTGTCGGGTATCATACCAGGATTGCAGGTATTTGTCAACAACCGCTTGGGTGTGTTCCCGTCAGCTTCGCCAGGACAAACATATCCTCCTTGATCACGCGCCGGGAGCCGTTTCCACCGCCCCGATCCTCAGCCGGCCATCATGAGCCAATCTGGCGACGAAGAAGACGGCGCTGTCCGTGGAGATATTCAGGTGGGCGGCAATCTCCTCGGGCGCGACGGCGCCCCTGCCCCGAACGAAGTCCAGCACCTGCTCCTCAATCCCGCCAGCCCACTCCTGGAAGAGATCACGCACCTCGGGCGTGGCGTAGGCCGCCAGCTTAGAGGCTTCACCGAAGCCCTCCACCATCTGCCGTCACATGTCCATGGGGCTGCGGCCCTGGCCCATCATGCCCTGCATCATACGGGACATCATCCTGCTCATCAGCCTGGGCGTGAGGAAGAGCAGCGCCCCACTCAGAGCTCCGACAGCCAGGGGCAGGTACTTCCTGGTTCTGTTGGATTTCGAGTTCATCTTCTGACCTCCTCTATTTATACGAGTCTCAAGGCCAACTGGTTTCCGAGTCCATGAATCCAGAACTGAGACCCACGAAGTAGCTTCCGCTCCTGAGGCCAGAAACCGGGTTTTTTTCTCCGGCAGAGAGCACTGCGTGGCCAATGCCCCCAGCCTGAAAGCGGAAGGTACTTTCCCCAGGCAAAAACCCGGTTTCTCTGGTTCCATGGAGTCACAAGGCCACCCCCTCGGCGGCCAGGATGTCTCGCACCAGAGCCTCCTCCTGGGCACGGGTGGCGACCTGGCCGTCCAATCGGGCGTCGCGCAGGGCCCCCAGGATGCGGCGGTAGATGGGGCCGGGGGGCACGCCCAATCCCCGCAGGTAGGTGCCATCCAGCTCCGGCTCAACCAGGCGCAGCTCCCTCTGATACAGCTCCAGACGCTGACGGATCACCTCCTCGTCGGTGGCGACCCATAGCAGGAGCAAGGCGCGACTGGAATAGGGCTCCAGCAGGTGATAGATGGCGCTGCGCGACAGCCCCGGCTCCGCCAGTTGCGGGGCCACCTGGCGCAGGCTGGCCACCTGGCGCAGGACCTCGGCCTCGTGGCTGGGCAGCTTCAGCCGAGCGCTGAGGGCCTCCGTCTCCTGAGGGGTCAGGGGGAAGGCCAGAAGCGCCAGATACATGATGCACGATGCACCCACGTTTGCAACCTGCATCGTGGATCGTGCATCCTGAATCTGAGAGCTGAGCTTCCCCCACTCCGCCAAATCCCGGCGCAGGCGCTTGAACTTCTCCTCTACCCAGCGGTCGTACCGCAGCGCAGGGTGTATCTGGGCCAGCACGCCCAGCTCCTCCAGACGGGCCAGGCACCGCTCCGGCTCCGCCTCCTGGAAGATGAGGTAGAGTTCGTGGCGGATGCGGTCGCCGCTGACCCGATCCAGCAGGGCCAGGGCATCGTCAATGAGCTCCTCGGTGCGCTCCTCGATCTTGAAGCCCAGCCGCTGCTCCAACCGCACGGCCCGCAGGATACGGGTGGGGTCCTCGACGAAGCTCAGGCTGTGCAGGACGCGGATCAGGCCCCGCTCCAGGTCCTGCTCCCCGCCGTAGAAGTCCAGGAGCTGGCCGTAGCGGTCCTCGTCCAGGCAGATGGCCATGGTGTTGATGGTGAAATCGCGGCGGTGGAGGTCCGACTTGATGGACCCCCGCTCCACGCTGGGCAGGGCCGTGGGGTGCTCGTAGAACTCGGTGCGGGCGGTGACGAAGTCCAGGGCCAGATCGCGGCTCAGGATCCACTTGGCTGTGCCGAAGCGGGAGTGGCCGTGTACCCGCCCGCCCTCCTTCCTGGCCAGGCGACGGGCCAGGGCGATGGCATCCCCCTCCACCACCAGATCCAGGTCCACCGAATCGGTCACGCCCAGCAGGAGGTCGCGCACGAAGCCACCCACGATGTACAGGGAGTAGCCCATCTCCCCCGCCGTCTGGCTGGCTTTATGCAGGAGCGTCAGCAGGGGGGCGGGCAGGGCGCGCTCCAGGCGCTGAGCGATCTGGGCCGCCCGGGCCGGGCGCGGCGGCGCGCTCCACAGCTTGATGAGGTCGGTGCGGGTGACGATGCCGATGATCTCGCCCCCCTTCACCACGGGCACCTGCCCCAGGCTGTGCTCCATCATCACCTGCTGCAGGTGCTCGATGGAGTCGTCGGGGGAGACAGAGATGGCCCCCTTGCGCATGTAGGTCTCGATGGCCGCACCCCCCAGCTTGTGCTGCATGGCCTTATCAATCTCGCCACGGGTGAGGATGCCCACCAGTTGGCCATTCTTGACCACGGGGAACCCTTCGTGGCCGTAGCGCTGGGCCTCCTGGGCCGCCTGAGCCAGAGTGGTCTCAGGGCTGAGGGTGCGCACGGCGCCGTGGGACATGATCTCGCCCACGGTGACCAGGGGCTTGACGTGCTCCTCCAGCAGGGACAGGAGCTTCTTGTGCACCTCGGCCAGATCGCCGTCGCGGATCAGGGCCGCTGCGGCCCGGCTGTGGCCTCCGCCGCCGAAGTGGCGGGCGATCTCGGCCACGTCAATGGCATCGCTGGTGCTGCGGGCCACGAGCTGGAGGCGGTCCTCCAGTTTAACCAGCAGGAAAGCAGCGTCGGGCTCGAAGAGGTCGCGCACCTTGTGGGCCAGGGTGGAGATCTCCTCCACGTAGCCCCGCACCGTGGCCTGGGCGATGACCACCGACTGGCCAGCGAAGCGCTCCACCTGGGCGTTCTCGATGAGCTGCTCGTACAGTTGGCGCTGCTGGTCGGTGAGGGGGTGGTGGAGGAAATCGTTGACCACGTCCAGGTTGGCCCCCTGCTCCAGCAGCCAGGCCGCGCAGCGCACGTCCCGGGGCGTGGTGCCGGTATAAGACAGGGAGCCCGTGTCCTCGTAGATGCCCAGGAGCAGCAGCGTGGCCTCGATGGGGGAGACGGGGATGCCCGCCTCGCAGATCTCCTCCACCAGGATGGTCGTCGTGGCCCCCGTGTCGCCGCCCCGGTAGGTCATCCTGTCGGTCAGCTCCCTGTCCAGGAGGTGGTGATCAATGATCTGGATCTCCGTCTCCTCGCGCAGGCCTCGGATCTGAGCCACCCTCTGGGTGTCCACCAGGATGGCCCGCTGGATGCGGCGCCGGGGCAGGTCCTCCAGGCGGATGAAGGGCAGCTCGTCCCAGTAGAGGGTGAGGAAATCGCGCACGTTGCGGTTAGGCTGGCGCGGCACCACAGGGTAGGCTTTAGGGTACAGCTTCGCTGCCCCCAGCATAGCCGCTATGGCGTCGAAATCCGTGTTCTCGTGGGTGAGGATTACGTCCATCTTGATTCCTCTCTATTCTTGATTATACCACAAACCCGCCGTTTGACAACCGGGCCGAGGTACTCTACAATGGGGGCGCTGGGACAGGAGACCAACATGTTCGCAAAGGGGGTAGTGTGAGGGATAGGCGAATACCCGGTCTGCTCGGCATGGGGATGCTGGGGCTCCTCTTGCTGGCTGCTTCGATGCTCGGCCCCTGGCCTACCCACGGCGCACCCCCCTTAGCCTATCTCACCCCCACGCCCACCGCCGGCGGGCTGGTCAAAATCGCCTACCAGAGCCGGGAGCAGGTCAGCGCCTGGGTCGGCCAGGGCCTGGACGTCTGGGAGGTGCATCCGGATCACGTGGTGGCCTGGGTCACCAGGGCCCAGGCCGATCAACTGCGGACGCAGGGCCTTGCCCTGGAGGCGGTGCCCCAGGATCAGATAGGGCCCCAGGGCTACGCCCCCTACCCCTCCTGCTACCGCACCTACGAGGAGATGGCGGACTTCCTGCAGGCCACAGCCGCCAACCACCCGTCCATCACGACCCTCATGGACGCGGGCGATAGCTGGGAGAAGGCCCAGGGCCTGGTCCAGCGAGACCTGTGGGCCATGAGGATCACCAGCCATATGACGCCTGGCCCCAAGCCCAAACTCTTCGTGGTGGCCGAGCATCACGCCCGGGAGCTCGTCACCCCCGAGATCGCCATGAAGTTCATCGCGTACCTGACCCGCAACTACGGCGCGGATCCAGAGGTGACCTGGCTGGTGGATTACCGCGAGATCTGGGTCCTGCCCATGGCCAACCCCGACGGCCACGCCCAGGCTGAGAACTATCAGAACTGGCGCAAGAATACCGATTATGTCAATGGCTGCCCCATGGGCGATGCGCCTTATTTCTACGGCGTGGACCTCAACCGCAACTACGGCTACCAGTGGGGCGGGGAGGGTGCCAGTCCCAACCCCTGCCACCCCATGTATCAGGGCCCGGCCCCCTTCTCCGAGCCGGAGACGCAGGCCATCCGCGATCTGGTGACGGCCCAGGGCTTCGACCTCCTGATCAGCCTGCACAGCTACGCCGACATGATCCTTTACCCCTGGGGCTACACCGAGAGCCCCGCCCCCCATGAGGCCGACCTGCACGCCATGGCCGCCAAGTTCGCCAGCTACAACGGCTATGCTCCCATCCAAAGCGCCAGGATGTACATCACCAGCGGGGACACCACCGACTGGGCCTACGGCGAGCAGGGCATCCCCGCCTTCACCTTCGAGATCGGCTCCTCAGCCGATGGCTACTTCTGGCCCCCCTGCCACAAGGTGGAAGAGCTGTGGCTGGAGAACCTGGGCCCTCTGCTCTACGCGGCCAAGATCGCCGAGGCTCCGTACCGCCAGGTGCACGGCCCCGACGCCCTGGACCTGGCCCTCTCCCAGGGCTCAGTCATCACCCTGGAGGCGATCATCTCCGATGCTTACACCGGGGGCCAGACCATCGCTGCGGCTCAGTACCTCATTGACGCCCTGGGGCCTGAGGGCACGGGGCAAGTCATGGATGCCGTGGACGGCACTTTCGACGGGCCTATGGAGCGGGTGCGGGCGACCCTCGACCTGGCGGGGCTCAAGCCCGGGCGGCACCGGGTCTACGTCATGGGACAGGATAGCGCCGGCTATTGGGGTCCCCCCTCGGCCATGTTCCTGGAACTGACCCCCACCCCTGCGCCGACATCCACGCCCACAGAAGAGCAAAAACTATACCTGCCCCTGGGCTTGAAGAGTATTTGGCATTTGACATCCAGATGAAATTGTAATATAATTGCATCTGCAAACAGCCGCAACAAGGAGCCGAAAATGAGCGGACACACCAAGACTATCCAGTCCCTGAAGAAGGTGGGGTATCGCCTGACCCCCCAGCGCCTGATGATCCTGTCCGCCATCCACGAGAGCCAGGGTCACATCAGCGCCGAGGAGATCTACAAGAAGGTGCGCCAGGAGTATCCCTACCTGGATATCTCCACCGTCTACCGCACCCTGGATCTGCTCAAAGAGCTCGACCTGGTCACCCGGACGGATCTGGGCAGCGGCTGTGCCCTGTATGAGATGAGCAGGGAACCCCACCACCACCTGGTATGTCGCCAGTGCGGCCAGACCTATGTCCTCGATCCCCGCTTTCTGGAGCCCTTGCAGGCCACTCTGCTACAAGAGTACGGTTTCGCTGCCCACATGGAGCACCTGGCCATCTTCGGCCTGTGTGCCCAATGTCGCAAACAGACTTCTCAGACGGAGGGAGATCATGCTCTACGCGGTTAATCCCCTGAGCCTGGTGCAATCCATTGTGGGGCCCGCCATGCACATCCCTGATGGTTATCTGAGCCCCCTCAGTGCGGCGGTGATGTATGCCCTGGCGCTCCCCTTCTGGTACCTGGCCAGTCAGAAGGTGAGACGGGCCCTGACCACCCGGATGGTGCCCGTCATCGCCCTCTTCGCCGCCTTCTCCTTCGTGATCATGATGTTCAACATCCCGCTGCCGGGCGGCACCACCGGCCACGCCGTAGGGGGCACTCTGGCAGCCATTATCCTGGGCCCCTGGGCCTCGGTCATCGCCATCTCCATCGCCCTGGCTATCCAGGCCCTCTTCTTCGGGGACGGCGGCATCCTGGCCTTTGGGGCCAACGCCTTCAATATGGCCATCGTCCTGCCCTTCGTCGGCTACTACATCTACCGCCTTATCAGTGGCGCCAGTGCCCCCACTTCCAGCCGCCGGGTGGTGGCTGCGGCCATGGCCGGCTACGTGGCCCTCAACGTCGCTGCCGTCCTCACCGCTGTGGAGTTCGGCGTCCAGCCCTACTTCTTCAAAGCGGCTGACGGCACCCCCCTCTACAACCCCTATGGCCTGAATGTGGCCATCCCGGCCATGATGAGCGGACATCTGCTGATCGCCGGCCTGGCTGAGGCTCTGATCACCGGGCTGGTGGTGGCCTATCTACAACGGGCCAACCTGCCGCTCCTGCAGTTGAGTCGCCCTGAGGTGGTGGCCAGGGCAGCGCCAGGGTGGAGGGGCGTGAGAGCCTTGTGGATCGGCCTGGCCACCCTGGTTGTGCTGACCCCTCTAGGGCTGCTGGCCAGCGGCACCGCCTGGGGCGAGTGGGGGTTGACGGAGTTGCGCGACGAGCAGGGGCTGGGCTTTATCCCTCAGGGCCTGGCCCGGTGGGGAGAGCGTTGGTCAGCTCCCCTCCCCGACTACGCCGTGCCTGGCCTGGGCCAGGTGCCCGGCTACGTCCTGTCGGCTGTGGCCGGCATCGCCCTGATCGCCGTGGCGGTGTGGCTGATCAGTCGGGCCCTGGCGCGCCGACAGCCCCAGGCAGAGGGCTAACATGGGAAGTTCGTGATGACGGGGAAGAAAAAGGCATCTCGGCGTGGTTTCCTGGAAAAGACCATGGCCGACATCACCCACTCCCTGGAGGACACCGTCTTCGCCGAGGAGCTGGCCCGCCAGCCGGGGTTGCTGCAGGGCCTCGACCCCCGGGTCAAGCTGATCACCTTCCTGGCCCTGCTGGTAGCCGTCAGCCTGTCCAAGAGCCTGCTGGTCATCCTGGCCCTCTATTTCTTCGCCCTGGCCCTGGCCTGGGCCTCGCGGATACCTCTGAACTTCTTCGTTAAGCGGGTGTGGCTCTTCATGCCCTTCTTCACCGGCCTCATCGCCCTGCCCGCCATCTTCAGCTTCGTGACCCCGGGGGAGCCCCTGGTCACCCTGTGGTCCTGGCCGCTGGTGGCCATTACCTGGCCCGGCGTGCGGACCGCCGCCTTCCTCATTCTGCGGGTGGGGACCTCCGTCTCCTTCGGCGTCCTCCTGATTCTGACCACTCTGTGGAACACGCTCCTGAGGGCCCTGGGCGTCCTCAGGGTGCCCCAGGTCTTCATCCTCATCCTGGGCATGACTCATCGCTACATTTATCTGCTGCTGCACACGGCCAACGACATGTTCCTGGCCCGCCGGAGTCGGGTGGTGGGGCAAGTGAGCCCGGCCGAGCATCGCCGCTGGCTGGCGGCCAGCACGGGGGTCCTGCTGAGCAAATCGTATCACCTCAGCAACGAGGTTTACCTGGCCATGCTATCCCGGGGTTTCCGGGGTCAACCCCAGGTCATGGGGGCTTTCCGAATGCGGCCCGTGGACTGGATGTGGGGCCTGGGCCTGCTTGCCGTTGCCGCCCTGGCCATCTACCTGGGTGGCTAGTTGCGGATTTGAAGGGAAAATGAGCCTGACAACACCCATCTTTGAACTGGAGAAGGTGACGTATTCCTACGGCGACAGCGTCGTCGCTTTGGCCGAGGTAGACGTCGTGATCCGGCCCGGGGAGAGGGTGGCCATCCTGGGCGCCAACGGCTCGGGGAAGAGCACCCTCCTCAAGATCCTCGACGGCCTCTACTTCCCCACGGCGGGGCGGGTCAAGGCTTTCGGGCAGCCGCTGAGCGAGGAGTTATTCCAGGACGAAGAATACGCCTCCACCTTCCGTCGGCGAGTGGGGTTGGTCTTCCAGGATCCTGACGTGCAGCTCTTCCTGCCCACCGTCTGGGAGGAGGTGACCTTCGCCCCCTTGCAGTTGGGCCTGCCCCAGGACGAGGTGGTGGAGAGGGCGGAGTGGGCGCTGGATTTCCTGGGCATCGGGAAGCTGCGGGAGCGCTCCCCCCATCGCCTGAGCGAGGGCGAGAAGAAGAAGGTGGCTCTGGCCTCGGTCCTCTCCCTGCAGCCGGATGTGTGGCTCATGGACGAGCCCACGGCCAGCCTGGATCCCCGCAGCCAGAGCCATCTGATTGACTTCATCATCGAGTTAGGGGAGCAGGGCAAGACCATCGTCACCACCACCCATGACCTGACCATCGTGAGCGACATCGCCGATCGGGCCTACGTCTTCTGCGAGCATCATCGCATCCTGGGCCAGGGCCCGCCGACGGAGATCCTGGCCGATCAGGATCTGCTCCTGGAATGCAACCTGATCCACGTTCATCGCCACGTCCACTGCCACGCCCATGGCGAGTTGAAGCACCGCCATGCCCATCCCCCTGGGGAACGACATGAGCACGCCGTATGAAAAGGGGCGCCCAAGAGTGGTCGCCCCTTTGGCGTTTCGAAACACAAATCCTTGACGCCCTGCCCATTGGCGGGTATAATGGGGTTACCAGTACTTCTCGAAGGAGAGATGATGGAACGAGAATACATTGACGGTGCGACGGCCATCGCCCGGGGCGCCATCGCCGCGGGCTGCACCTTCTTCGCCGGCTATCCCATCACGCCCGCCACGCCCATCCTGCTCCACATGACCCGCGAACTCCCCAAGGTCGGCGGGGTGGCCATCCAGGCCGAGGACGAGATCGCCTCCATGGGCCTCTGCATCGGCGCGGCCATGGCCGGAGCCAGGGTCATGACCGCCACCAGCGGCCCTGGCCTCAGCCTCTACAGCGAGAACATCGGCCTGGCCATCATGGGCGAGGTGCCCATGGTCATCGTGGATGCCATGCGCCTGGGGCCGGCCACGGGCGGCGCCACCACCGGCGCCCAGGGCGACGTGCAGTTCGTGCGCTGGGGGACCTCGGGCGGCTACCCCATCATCGCCCTGTGCCCCACCAACGTGCCCCAATGCTACAGCCTCACCATCCGCGCCTTCAACCTGGCCGAGCGCTTCCGCTGCCCCGTCTTCCTGGTCACCGACAAGGAGACGGTGCTGACCATGCAGACGGTGGACGTCACCGACTACGAAGACCTGCCCGTGGTCCAGCGGCTCACCCCGCCTGGAGATGCGGAGTTCATCCCCTACGCCTTTGACCAGCCCTCCCACGTCCCACCCATGTCGCCCTTCGGCGGGCCCCACATCGTGCGCTTCACCTCCTCCACCCACGACCAGCGCGGCTATCTGACCAGGGATCCGGCCAAGGTGGAGCGCCTCAACGAGCACCTGGCGGCCAAGATCGAGGCCCACCGGCGCGAGCTGGAGCTGGTCAAGGCCGACCTGCAGGAGGGGGCCAGAACGCTGATCGTCAGCTACGGCATCACCGCCCGCTCCATGGTGGAGGCCGTGGAGCAGGCCCGGGCCGAGGGGAGAAGAGTATCGGCGCTGACTGTCTACTCCCTGTGGCCTGTGCCGGAGCGGGCCATCGCCCGGGCCCTGGCAGGCATCGAGCGGGTGGTCGTGGCCGAGCTCAACCTGGGCCAGTACCGGCGGGAGATGGAGCGGCTGGCAGGGGATCGGGAGGTAGTGGGCGTGCATCGGGTGGATGGGGA
>JBHIEC010000054.1:0-11980 GCA_046760425.1 Anaerolineae bacterium | reverse complement strand
ACCCTTGCGAAGGTTCTGGGTGGCCTTGGCACAGCGCAATTCCTGACGAACGAAGGTGTTTACATCTTGCAAACTCCTTCGAAACCTTCGCAAGGGTTCCTCCACCTGGAATCACGCTAGGCCGTATCGAAACCAGGTTTGACAGCGCGCTGATGCAGTTCTTGGTCTCGATATGGCCCTGCGGGCCTACTCGACCGGCGAACTGCTAACTCCTATCAGGTGAGTTTCTTCTTGAACAGCAACACCGCCAGGCTCAGGAAGAGCACCCCCATAACCAACAGCGCTGCGGCGTAGGGCCACAGGGCGGCCAGGCCCTGCCCTTTCAGGAACATGCCCCGGTTGATGAAGACGTAGTGGGTGGTGGGCATGGCGAAGGCCTCCATCTTCATGATAGGGGCCATGCTGAACAGGGGGTAGAAGATGCCGGACAGGAAGAAACCCGGGAAAAAGAAGATCAGGACGGCGCCGATCTGGGCTGCCTGCTGGCTCTTGACGAAGGTGGAGAGGATCAGAGCGATGCTCATGGTTGCCAGGAAGAAGTCGGCCGAGAACACCAGGTAGAGGGGGAAGTTCCCCCGGAAGGGCGCGCCGAACCAGTAGACGGCCAGAACAGCGCACAGGACAACGCTGATGAGCCCGCTGATCATGTAAGGCACCAGCTTGCCCACCAGCAACTCGGCGCGACGGATGGGGGTGACGATCAACTGCTCAAAGGTGCCGCGCTCCTTCTCCCGCACCAGGGCCGAGGTTGCGGCCACAGCCGGCATGCCCATCACCATAGCGATGAGGGCTGGGATGAAGCCGATGACCATCTTCAGGGTGGGGTTGTACCAGGTGCGGATGCGTAGATCTATGGGTCTCAGAACCGCCTCCCCCATGGGGAAGCCGGCCCGGTTCATAGCCTCCATCACCACCTCCATGGCAAACTGTTGGGTGTAGCCGCCGATGTGGGCGAGGGCCACGTTGGCTGTGTTGGGATCAGTCCCGTCCACCAGAACCTGCACTGACGCCTCCCTTCCAGCCCGCAGGTCAGCCCCAAAGCCGGGTGGGATGATGATCGCAGCTTTGGCTTCGCTGGTCATCAACCACCCCTCGACGTCGGCGTAGTCCGCCGCCACGTAGCGCACCAGCACGTCGCCTGTGGCCCCTAACCCCCGGATGTACTGGCGGGACAGGGGCGTCTGATCCCCATCCATCACCGCCACGGCCACATCCTTGATGTCCACGGAGAAGGCGTAGCCCATGGTGAAGAGCAAAAACACCGGGGAGAAGATCGTTAAGAAGAAGGCAGCGCGGTCGCGCAGGATATGCCAGGCCTCTTTGCGCATCACAGAGAGGGTTCTTCTCCAGTTCATCGCCTCTGCCCCATCGCTTGCCTGGGCTTGAGCCCTTCCAGGAGGACATCCAGCAGCGTCTCCGTCAGCCCCTCCAGGCCCACCCGCTCCGGGAAGGCCAGCAATTGCATCGCCAGGCCATCATAGACGGCTATGAGCAGCGAGGCCATGTGCCCAGCGTTCACGGGCCGGAACTCCCCCTGTCGGATTCCCTCCTCGATGACCCCGCTCAGGGCCACCGCATAGGGCTCATAGATGCTCTTCAAAAGTTGGTTAACGTCCTCTTCCTGGCGGGTCTGAGACCAGAAATCAACCATCACGCCGATGAAGGGCTTCGCTTCCTCCATGCCAACTAGAAACGTCCGGGCAATGCCCCTCAGCTTCTCGCCGGGGGACAGGGGCATCCCCAGGACTTCCTGTATAGAGGCTTCCATCTGCTGGAAGAAACTCACAGCAGTGGCCAGGAAGATCTCCTTCTTGCTTTTGAAGTACCAGTAGAGGCTGCCTTTGCTCAGCCCGCTCTCGGCTACGATGTCATCCATGGTGGTGAGGTGGTACCCCTTGCGGGCGAAGCAGGCCAGGGCCGCCTCTATGATCTGGGCTCGCCGTTCGTCGGCCACATCCACCTTGGGCACCGTACCCCTCCTTGCGACCCTCGCAGGGGTGACAAGCGCTCACCTGCGCTTCAGCTAAGAGTCAGCAGTCAGGATGAGACCGGTGAGCGCTTGTCAGGCTCGGTTAGACGGCTTGGGGTCCCCCTACCCCTTGACCCGGCGCAGGATCCAGAGCATGATCAGCGCCAAACCCAGCGGGTCGCCGAGGGCGGCCGCCAGCTTGAGCCAGCCCGTGAACCCAAACGCCGGGAGGATCCAGATCCACTCCAAGAGGCCCAAAACCACCGCCGAGAGCACGCAGGCCAGGATGTCCCCCCACAGCCCGTAGGGTGGCTCGCTCCTGAAAAGCTTGGGGACCCCCCACCCGATCAGGGCCCCGAAAAGGATCCAGATGATGAGCAAAACGATCAAAGCTGCCATGAGAGTCCTCCTTCTGGGGGAGCAGCGCCAAGTAACTGCACAAAAGTTCTTTGTGCTTTCTTCACGCGCTAAAACCGCTACCAAGGGGAAAAAGTCAAAAGAACCTTTGCTAACCTGCTTAGACCGACCAGTCGGCGTAGACTGACCGGTCAGTTTAGATTATAATACCGACGGATGGTCTTGTCAAGTTCCGTAACGCCAATACGGGTTCAGCGAAGGAGGTCTTTAGGGGCGCAGCAATCTCTCACCCCAGCCGCTTGCGGAAGCGTCGCGTGGCAGCCAGCATGATCACGGAGCCGAAGATGGCCAGGGCGATCACCTCGTCGGTCAGCGTCGCCAGCCCCACCCCCTTGAGGACGATGCTACGCACGATGATCAGGAAGTAACGCAGGGGGATCAGGTAGCTCAGGGCGCGCAACGCGGCCGGCATCGCCTCCAGGGGGAAGAAGAAACCCGAGAGAAAGATACTGGGTAGCAGAGTGAACATGGTCAGGAACATCGCCTCCTGCTGCGTGTGGGCCGTGGTGGAGATGAGGAGGCCGATGCCCAAAGAGGTGAACAGGAAGAGAAAGGAGAGGACCAGCAGCAGGAGGAGGCTGCCACGGATAGATACCCCAAACCAGATGACCCCCACGATAAGCACCTCGGCCAGATCCCAGTAGGCGATGGTCACATAAGGCACTACCTTGCCCAGGACCAGCTCAAAGGGCTTGATGGGGGTGACCATGATCTGCTCGATAGTGCCCTGCTCTCGCTCGCGCACGATGGCCAGGGAGGTGAACATGGTGGTCAGGAATTGCAGGATGATGCCGATGAGGGCCGGGATCATGTAGGCCGAACTCTTCATCTCCGGGTTGTACAGCACCCGAGGGCGCACCTCAATGCCTGGCAGCCTACCTGCATCCAGGCCCAGCGTCCTTTGCACCACCTCCACCGACTTGGCTTGGCCTACCTGCTGGGCAGCGGCGAAGGCGGTGGTGGAGACGCTAGGGTCCGAGCCGTCAATGAGAAAACCGATCTGAGCCCGCTCGCCCCTGGTCAGGTGAGCTCCGTAGTCAGCGGGGATGATCATCCCTGCCCGGGCCTGCCCGCTGTCCAGCAGGCCGATCAAGGCTTCCTCGCTCCTCACGTAATAGGCGATATCGAAATAATTGGAAGCCTGATAGGTGTTAATCAGCTCTCGACTCTGCTGGGTTTGATCCCCGTCCAGCACGGCGGTGGGCAGATGTTCCACCGTGGTCGTGGCCACGTAGCCCAGGAGGATCATCTGCACCACGGGCATGAGGAACATGATCCCCAGGGTGCGAGGGTCCCGTCGGATGTGGATGAACTCCTTGCGGATGATGGTCAGCAGACGGCCCATAGCTATGCTCCTTTGTCCTCCTCCAGATCAGTGAGCCACAACGCCGTAGAGGAACAGGCGCACCACTTCGCGCGCGACCTCGTCGTACTCAAAGGGAGTGACCCGCCTGCCGGGCAGGATCTCTTGGCTGAGGAGGAAAATGAGGAGCATGCCCAGAAGCGCCCGCGCTACGATGGCCGTGTTCATCTCCCGGAAGACGCCCTGGTTGATCCGAAGTTGGAGGTACTGTTGGATCTTGCCTGCAGCGTACAAGGGCGTCCGCTGCAGGAATTCTTCTTTCGCCTCCTCATCCATGGTCGGCACAGTGGAGAAAAGGACCTTCAGAACGTCTATGCTTTGCAAAGCCCCTTCGATCCCTTGGTTAAAGAGTTGAACCAGGAATTCCTCGTCATCCTGCACCTTCCGTACCTGGAGGGTCTGGGGCGAGAAAGCGAGTAGGATCGGCTCGCCGAGCTGGCGGGGAAGGCTGATGAGGATGTCGTCCTTGTTCTTGAAGTAGTTGTAGATGGTGCCCTCCGCCACGCCGGCTTCTGCGGCAATCTCCCGAATGGTCGCCCCACGATAGCCCTTCCGAGCGAAGACCCTGGTCGCTGCCTCCAGAATCTGAGCCCTTCGCTCCTTGATCAACCGCTCCTTGCGCGCTGCTCTCTTGTCAGCCATCGTTCTCCCCCCTCATCAGAGTGAGTCCAGCAGGGGCGGCTCCCACGCCGCCCCTGCTCCTTTGATCGTTTGATATTGAATGAGCGTTCACTCAATCTTAGTATACCACAGTTCACTTCGCCTGTCAAACCGAGCCGACACGGCGGCTCCTTCTGCATCATGATGGGGTCAATCTACCACTTACCCTTGCAGACAAAGGGGAAATAGAGCTTGATGGGGACGACAATGGTAGCCTGGCGATCAATGACCTGGCCGAACCCGTCCTCGATGCGGGCTACATTGGCGATGGTGCCACCGGAGGTGCTCAGTACCCGCGCCTGGTAGGTGATGAGCACCTGGACCGGCTGCCGCGCCACCGGCCCCGTCCAGCGGATGACCCCCTCAGCCTCCTCCGCCTGGCCAGCCGAGAACCACAGGGAGCCCGGCACAAAGGCCACGGTGGCGGGCAGTTGGTCGGTGACGGTCACGGCTGCCGCATCCAGGGTGCCCCTGTTGCGCAGAGCAAGGTTATAGGTTACTACGTCGCCCGGCTGGACCACGCCCGGCTCCACCCATTTGGTGGACGGGGAGAGATCGGGCACATTCACCCGCGTGATGGCCGCCCGTTGGAATTTGATGCCGGCGCCATCGTTGATCTCCACCACGTTGGTGATCACCGTCCCCTCATCCACATGGGCGGGGAGAGCCACCTGATAGGTAACGGCATGGCTGCCACCGGGGGCGATATCCCCCTTCCAGATGACGGTATGGGTTGCTGAATTGTAGGTAGCTCCCCCCTTCAGGCTGCCCCCCACGTAGCTGACCTCGCCAGGCAAGCGGTTGAAGAGCCGCGCCTCCCGGGCCTCCCGGACCCCGTCGTTACGCAGGACAACGGTGTAGGTCAGGCGATCCCCCCCGGCGGCGACGGGCTTATCCACCGCCATGGTCGAGGAGGTCATGGGGTTGAGCCATTCGATGATGCGGCCCATCACTGTCTGGGCCCCTTCCGGCGGCAGAGCCTCGAAGGGGAAAGCGAAGAAAACTGTCTTGAAGCCCCTGACCAAGTCCGGATGCGTCAGAGCGGCCACCTGCCCATCCTCGCCCCGAAAGGCCGGGGAGGCTGAGGCGGTGGGGACCAGGCCATCGCTGTGGTTGCCATAGGGATAGTCCAGCTCATAGGGGCCCAGCCCCTGGCCTACGGGATCACCCGGGAGGCCAGCCACCACAGTGCTGGTCAGATCCTCGGTGTAGGTCAGCACCCCCAGGTAGTCGAGGCCGAAGGGGGTCAGGCCATTGGTGTAGAGGTAGTCCTGCGCGGAGAAGAAGAGCCGCCCCCCACCATCCAGATAGGCCGCCAGTTCCTCCTCCTCAGCCGGGGTGAGGGTGTTGTGCCAGTCGTAGCCAGTGAACCACAGGACAAGGGGGTACATCTGCAGGCGGGCCAGGTCCGGGCGGCCGGCTGCCTGGCCCACGTTCCAGCCCACCTCCCAGCGGTCGTAGGGGTAGTCGTTGGCCTCCAGGGCCGTCTGGTAGGCTCCCTCCACGTTGTACCAGCGGTCGTCGTCCACCAGGAGGATGGAGGCCGGCGTCTTGGTCGTGAGACGGGCCACGGCCATCAGGGGTCGCCCAAAATCGTCGAGATGGCTGGATTCGGCCCTCAGCCTGTTTATCCGCGAGCGATTCCAGCCCGTCTCTGGCGGGACCTCCACCCGCACGCCCAGGGGCAGGGAGGTACAAGAGGACATGGTCACCGTCTCACTCAAGGGCGTGGTGAAGGTCTTGTCCCACAGACTGGCTGGCCAGCCCCAGCCCAGGGACAGGTGGTAGGTGTCCTCGTCCCGGCCCGTGTTCCGCAGGCTCAGGGTGTAGGTGACGACGCTCCCGGGCAGGGCCACCTGGGTCTGCTCCTCGGGGGTGAGGGTCAGGCCCGCCGCTGGCAGCGGGGCCATGAGCCCTTCGATGATGCGGCCCATCACTTCGGCGCGGGCCGTCCGCGAGTTCAGGCCTTCGAAGCCGAAGGCGAAGTACACGACGCGGTAGGGGAGGCACAGCCCCACCCTGAGGCCCGCGCTCTTGCCGCCCCAGTAGTCAATGACCGAGGAGGTGTGCTGGCCGCTCAGAGGAGCGATCACGTCCGGGTAGTGCTGGTTGTTGGCGCCGTCGCCGCCGTTGAGGATCAGTTCCAGGCCATCGAGGATGTCGCGCCCGCTCAGGTTGCGGGTTCCGGACTCATCCTCGAGGAAGACCGCCTGCAGGTAGTCGCGATAGTAGGGGAAGAAGAAGAGCAGGCTGCCTCCCCCGTCCCAGTAGCCGATGTCCTGGCCCGTGAGGAAGAGGCGCCCACCGGCCTCCAGGTAGAGGGTGATGGTGTCCGAGGCACCGATGAAGCCCGGTGCATCGAAGGGGGAGGACCAGACGGTGATGTCGTAGGGGGCCAGATCCTCGGCCTGGGGCACATCCTGGGGCAGGTCCTTGATCGTCCAGGTGTCGTACAGGTAGTCCTGATCGTCCAGAGCCTCCTGGAAGTAGCGGATCTGGCTGCCGTAGTACCAGGCCCCGCTGTCCACCAGCAGGATGGTGGGCGCTGGGGGCAGGGCGAAGTCCAGGCGCGTCACCTGGTCCACGACAATGGTCACCTCCAGGAAGCGGCGGATCCGGTAGCCCGGACTGGAGACTTTCACCGCGTAGCTGCCGGGGGGCAGGGGGATGGTGTAGCGACCCGTCAGCGGGTCCGTCTCCACGACGACGGGGGTATCGAGGACGGCCACCGTGGCCGCCAGGGGCCCGCCGGTGTCCTCATCCGTCACCTGGCCATAGAGGATGCCGGCCGGCAGAAGCTCTAGAACGAAGTCCTGCCTGCGGGTTATGCCCACGGCGATGGTCAGGTTGCGAACGGTCGTGGCGCGGTAGGCGAAGGCCCCGGCCGTGACGTCGTAGGTGCCCGGCGGCAGGGCGATGGCGTAGTAACCCTGGGCATCGGCCGTCACCTGGAGGAAGGGGCTGCCATCGCGCTCCGCGATCCTGATCGTGGCCCCGGGCAGGGGGGTGCCATCCACGGCCTTGGTCACCTGCCCCTCCAGGTAGCCGGCGTTGGCCACTGAGGCCACGGCAGCGTAGGCGTCAATCCGCCCCCAGCCGTAATCGTTGTTGGGAACCGGATCCCCCAGAGGCACGGCGGTGCTGGTGATGACCTCTTCGATCTGGGGGATGGTCAGGGATGGCTGGGCCTGGAGCAGCAGGGCGGCCAGGCCCGAGACATGGGGCGCAGCCATGGAGGTCCCATTCCAGGTGCCGTAGCTGCCCCCGGGCAGGCTGGAGCGGATCCCCATGCCGGGGGCGGAGACCTCAGGCTTGATCTCGCCCCAGGGCGAGGGGCCCCGGCCGCTGAGGGAAGCCACCTCATCGTCGGAGTCCGTGGCCCCCACGGCGAAGGCCTCGGGGAAGCTGGCCGGCGAGCCGATGGTTCCCCGCTGGGGGCCGTAGTTGCCGGCGGCAAAGACGGGCAGGATGCCCGCCGCCCGCAGGGCCTGGACGTCAGGGCGGAAGGTCTCATCCCCGCTGATATCGTTCCCCCAGGAGGCGTTGATGATATCCGGGGCCAGAGCGGGGTCGCCGGCGGGAGCCAGGAGCCACTGGAAGCCAGCGTGGAGCCAGCTATCATAGGTGTGGCCCTGATTGTGGAAGACTTTGACGGCGATCCAGCGGGCACCGGGGGCCACGCCGATGCCGCCTTCGCCCAGGGCGATGCCCAGGACGTGGGTGCCATGGCCGTGGCCGTCGCCGGGGTACAGATACCCCTCATCGGTGGCACTGTACCAGTTGCCGGTGTGGACGGGGAGCCCCTTGGCGTTGTAACCCCGGTAGCGGGCTGCCAGAGCCGGGTGCTGCCAGTCAACTCCCGTGTCCATGCTGGCGATTACTACGCCCGTGCCATTGATCCCCAGGGCCTTCCACACCAGATCGGCCCGCACGCGGGCGATGTTCCACTCTACAGCAGCGGAAGGGGCTGAGGCGCCCAAGGAGGTCCTCTTCAAGCCCTTCTCTTCCAGCCACCGCTTGTGGTCGGCGCGGATGATCTTCACCTCGGGCCGGGCCGCCAGGTCCAGCAGGGTCTCCCGGTCGCCGGTGACGGCCAGGCCGTTGAAGACCCAGAAAGAGGTGTAGGACTGGACCCGGCCCCGGGCCTTCTGCTCCTCCAGGTAACGTCGGATCCCCTCTTGGGTCCTCTCGGCCGTCTCCTGCAGGGCCGCGACCACGCTCCGGCGGCGCTCCAGCTTGCTGACCTCCGGGGAGGGGGGAGGCAGGACAGGTTCCTCGCGCAGATAGACCAGGAAGGTGAACTGGCCATCCTTGGCCTGAAGCACCTCCTTAAGGAGGGTCGGCTCGACCTTGCCGGGGGGCGGCAGGAGGGGATGGGCCACCTCCATCCCTTGTTGAGAGGAGGCCGGGGAGGAGGGCAGGCAGAGGAGGGCCAGGAGGAGCAGGAAGAGAGAGAGCTTGCGCCAGTTCATCGTGGCCCACTCTCGAAGTCCAGTGCTTGGCTGGCAAAGATCAGGAAGGCCAGGCGCCTCCTGGAGCTAAGGCGGTGCTCGGCTCGCCGGGGCACGACGGCCATCTCCCCCGCACCCAGGATGGTATCCCCCACCTCGCTCTGCAGGGTGAGCCCGCCCCCCAGGGCGAAGAGAAGCTCGTCGTGCTCTTCATGCCGGTGCCAGGGCCCCCGGCCCTGGGCCATGGCCAGCCGCACGAGGAAATCGTTGACCAGGACCAGGTCCAGGGGCGTGAAGGGTTGGACAAGCCGGCTCGCTTCTTCGATAACGTTCACCTTCGTCAGAGGGGCCTCATCGTCCGTCAGGTACATCTTGCGGTGGCCGTTGCGGCTGATGGTCGGGGTCGTCCGTGTGAAGAGCAGCACTACGGACCACAGGCTGGAGCGAGAGCTGTGGGCCGTTTGACGGGGCACAACGGCCATCTCCCCCTCTCGCAGGACCTGGCGGCCCAATTCGGTCTCCAGAGTGATCTCCCCATCCTGCACGAAGAAGAGCTCGTCCTGATCCTCGTGCTTGTGCCAGGCCACGGCACCCTGGCAGATGTAAACCATGGTCACGAAGTCGTCCACGCGCGCCAGCGTGGCCACGGCCAGAGGTTGGGTCAGCTTGGTGGCCTCTTGGAGCACATTGATCTTGTCCAGGGGCATGGAGCCTCATCCTTATGCCGCGTCAGCGCCCTCTTCAGGGGTGATTTCCCCCTCTGGCGCGGCCTCTATCTCCTCTTCCATAATCAACTTCTCACAAGCTGCCAGCACTTGCTCCGCACCCTGTACAGCTTCTATTGCCTCCTTTTCGCCGTAGAGCTCCTCTGCCGGCATCCCCCGCTCTTCATCACCATACATGCTCAACTCTCTTTCACCTCTCAATTCTTTAGAGACGGCGGCCAATCGCTTGAGGTCACGGCGAAACCAATCAGGGAACTTATGGGCGTTCTGGAGAAGGATTTCACCAACGTCGTGCCATTTGGGAGGATCCACATTAACGTATCTCAGAGCAGCCTTCAAGGCAAGCTCCACGGCCTCCTGGCATAGCCGCACACTGAAATGATATGCCTCCTCCTGAAAAACGTCTCGGGCGACCTGTAACCTTCGCCTAGCATCGGCCAGATTGGACTGAGCCAGGCGTTGCATGTTCATAGCTCAATCACCTCGCCAAACTTCGAATCGGGCTTAAGGTCCCAGTACCACTTGTCGCCGATGTAAACCTTCTTCGAGCCCAGTTCCTCCATTCGGGCCCGTAGGCGGTCCAGGACACCTTTGAAGAAGTCCCCCTTATCATACAGCAGGATAGCATCGGTGGTCATATCCAGATAATAGGGAACTGTATATTTAGCTTCCTCTCTTGTCTTGAGGATAGTGGTGAAACCGTGATGTTGACCCTCTTCCCAGCGTTGAGGCACTTCTCTCTCTATCTCTTGCTCCAGGGGCGAGATCAGGTTCCGCCGGGCGAAGGCCCCACGTGGGAGCTCCTCGAAGACCAGCAAAAGGTCAATGTCCGAGTCCGGCCGATAATCGTCGCGGGCCACCGAACCGTAGAGGACAATGGAGACCAGGTTGTCTCCAAATGCCTCCTTCGTTCTTTGAACAAACCGCTCGATGAGCGTCTGAATGAGCTCCGAGTCGTTCTCCATCTCCGGCACCTCCTTGAAAGCGCTCACCCGTCGAAAGCGCTTCCTCTGGTCCAAGAGGTCCGACAGACGGGTGAGCGCTTTCAACCGCCGCTTCTATTATACCACAGGGGGGCGATTTTTGAGAAGGGCGTTTGCTGCCTCCAGCACCTGGGGCACGGTGATGCTCCGCACGCAGGGGTGATCGGCCAGCTCGTGGGGGGCGTAGTCCAGGCGGTTGCAGGGGATGCAGGACAGGTCTGAGAGGACGACCCGATGGCGGGCAGGGTCGCCCCAGGGGCCGAAGGTGCGGTGATCCACAGGGCCATAGAGATGCACCGTGGGCACGTCCTGGGCCACGGCCAGGTGCATGGGGCCGCTGTCCACGCCGATAACCAGGCGGCAGCGGGCCAGGAGGGCTGCCAGTTGTCCCAGGCTCGTCTGGCCGGCAGCAATGATGGGGCTCGCAGTCATGCGCTGGGCGATGGCCCGGGCCAGAGGCACCTCCGCCGCCGAGCCGGTGATCAGGATGCGGGCCCCATGCTCGCGGGCCAGGGCGTCGGCCACCTGGGCGAAGGCCTCCGGCCGCCACAGTTTCACCGGCGCCCCCGCTCCCGGGTGCAGGCCCACCAGCAACTCGCTCTCCCCCTCGCAAGCGCTCACCGGGCCTGTGCTCAGAGCTGGCCTTTGCCGAGTTCGTGGGTGAGCGCTTGCGACCTCGCAACCGCTCACCGGGCCTGTGCTCAGAGCTGGCCTTTGCTGAGTTCGTAGGTGAGCGCTTGCGACCACGCCGTGTTGGGCCAGGAAATGGACGGCGAAAGCCCGCTCCTCAGCCGTGGGCTCGAACTCCAGCCCTGGCCGCTGGCTGCTAGCTTCTGGCTGCTGGCCTGTCACAGCCTCGATCAGGGCCAGGTTCTGCTCCACCTCGTGGCGGCCCGGCGTGTAGGGCACGGCCTGGGTCAGGAAGGGGCGACACTCGGCCACGTCGTAGCCCACCCGTACAGGGATGCGGGCCAGGTAGGCCAGCAGGGCTCCCCACCAGTGATCGAAGCGCAGGATCACGGCGGCGTCGAATTCCTGAGCCCGCAGCTTTCGCGCCTCGGCCCAAAGGAGTCGGTAGGGCTCCAAGATAGAGGTCCTGGGCTGGCGGGAGAACCAGGGGAAGGGGCAGGTGAGCACCTCATCCAGGTGGGGGTTGCGTTCCACCACGTCTCGGCCCCAGGGCCCGACCAGGGCGGTGATACGGGCCTGGGGCAGGGCAGCGCGCAGGGCCCGCAGGGCAGGCGTGGTGAAGAGGAGGTCGCCCATGTGGTCGGGGCGGATAAGCAAGAGGGACGAGGGATCAGAAACAAGGAACGAGGAACGAGGGATCAGAGGAGCGGTGAGTCGGGCGAAGAAGCGGAGAAGGGCCAGGCGTAACCGCGTCCGCCCGAAGAGTGCCCCTTTGTTCCGCA
>JBHIEC010000053.1:0-11993 GCA_046760425.1 Anaerolineae bacterium | reverse complement strand
GCGGTGAGGGAAGTGCTGGATGAGTGAGGAATGATCAAAATCCAAAGCTCAAAACTCAAAGCTTGTACTGAGCCCAGTCGAAGTGCTCAAAACTGGAAATCTCGAGATTGGAAAGCATTGCCCTACCTGCTGGTGCTCACCGCCTTCGCCCTGCGGGTCTACCGTCTGGCCGGCCAGAGCCTCTGGTACGACGAGGGATGGAGCGTCTACGTGGCCCTGCACAACGCAGCAGAGGCCCTCCTCCTCATCGCCGGCCCGGGCCACACCCACCCTCCCCTCTACTACCTGGCCCTGCACGCGTGGGGGCTCCTGGCCGGCTTCAGCGAGTTCAGCGCACGCTTCCTCTCGGCCGCCTTCAGCTTGGCGCTGGTGGCCCTGACCTACGCCCTGGCGCGAGAGGCCTACGACCGGCGGACGGCCCTGGTGGCCATGGCCATCATCGCCCTCGCCCCTCTGCACGTCACTTACGCCCAGGAAGCGCGCATGTACAGCCTCTTCGCCCTCCTGTACCCTCTGCTCCTCTACCTGCTCCATGGGATGGTAGACAAAGAGACAAGTAGACAAGTGAGCAAGGCCGCTACTCCCTGGTTCCTCATTTCCTTATTTCCTTGTCTACTTGCTACTACTCTGGCCCTCTACACCCACTACCTCTCCGTGCTCATCCTGGCCTACCTGAACCTCCTGGCCGTGGTCCTTTTTATTAGGCGACAGAGGGGGGACCTGCGCCGTTGGATGGGGGCCCAGATCCTCGCAGCCCTGGCGTACCTGCCCTGGATCTGGGTCGCCCTGCGACAGACGGCCGCTCACGTCCCCCTGGGCGCCCAGCCCCCCGGCCTGGCCACTTTCGCCAGCCAGACCTGGCACTTCTACCTCGCCGGTGCCCTGGGGGTGGTCGGCACGCACACCACGTTCATGGCCTTCTCCTGGCTGACGGCCCTGGCCCTGGTCGTGGCCCTGCCGATAACCCTGCGCCTCGATCCCAAACGGCGTCAGAATATGTTGTTCCTGTCCCACACCCTGGTGCCCCTGGGCTTCGTCTTCGTTCTGGCACGCCTGCGGCCCGGGGTCCACCCCCGCTACGTGATGATGCTCTCCACGCCCCTGTTCATCCTCATGGGCCGGGCAATCGGGTTCCTGAGCGCGGCTCCGGGTTGGAGACGGCTGATCGGCGTCGGGCTGGGCCTGGCACTGGCCCTGACCACCGTCACGGGGCTGTGGATTCTTTACTTCGACACCCGCTACCACAAGGACGACGTGCGGGCCGTGGCCCGCTACCTGGAGGGGGCCCTGGACGAAGGGGACGCCATCCTCTTCCCCTACGAGGACTACGCCTTCCGCTACTACTACCATGGCCCGGCGCCGGCCCGCTATCTCGACATGAAAGCCGGCGAAGCTGAGCTGGTCTCCCAGCTCCAGGACCTGGACGGGGGGCGGGTCGCCCTGGTGACCTGGCACCAGAGCCTGGCCGATCGAGGCCGCTTCCTCCCCTTCCTCCTGGAGCTGAGCGGCCGGCTGGTGGAGGATCGGGACTTCCCGGGGCTCAACGTGAAGACCTACCAGATGGAAAGCCCCGTCTTCCTCCCCCCTTTGAAGCCCCTCTTCGCCGACTTCGGCCCCGTGCAACTGACGGGCGCCTATCACCAGGCCACGGCCCCCGCCGACAACGCGGTGTGCCTCGCCCTGCGCTGGCGGCTAACCCGGGAAA
The DNA here is from genome assembly GCA_046760425.1 of Anaerolineae bacterium. Classification (GTDB taxonomy): domain Bacteria; phylum Chloroflexota; class Anaerolineae; order JBHIEC01; family JBHIEC01; genus JBHIEC01. Next base: position 10,288 of record JBHIEC010000053.1, on the reverse strand, counting down.
CGGGGAAGCGGTACAAGGCCACGGTGTCCCTGTGGGACGGGCGGGGCCGAAAGCTGGCCAGCCGCGACGCCTTCCTGCTGGACGGGAGCGGGCGCTCCACCGAGGGGTGGCAGGCGGGCCAGGAGGCGGTGAACACCCACGTCCTGCCCATCCCCATCGGCACGCCACCCCTGACCTACGCCCTGGCCGTCGGCGTCTACGAGGAGGGGGATCTGGAGGGCCTGGACCTGCTCGACCAAGCTGGCGCGCCGGCCGGTAAGCGCTTCGCCCTGGGGACCATCCAGTTGACCAGGGGTCATCGCTTCGACGAGGATCCCTACCACACCCGACGGGCGCTCTCCCTCACCCCTGTGGAAAAGGGCGTTTTTGATGGAGCGCTGGCCCTGGAAGGCTTCGCTCTGGACAGGGGGGAGGCGGGGCCGGGTGAGGCGGTGAACGTGATCCTGCAGTGGCGTGCTCTGAAGGACGGCCTTCCCGATTACGCACCCCAGCTGCGCCTGGTGCAGGGTGGGGCGGTGATCGCGGAGGCTGCTGGCGCCCTCGCCGACGGGCTCTACCCCACCAGCCGCTGGTCCCGGGGCGAGGTGGTGGTCGAGCGGCGCCAACTGGTCCTCTCGCTCCAGGCGACAGAAGGGTCGGCCAGCCTGGAGATCGCCGTGGGGGCAAGCTCCCCCTTGGCCCTGGCCGAGTTGAGGGTCGAGGCGGCGGAGCGCCTCTTCACCGTCCCGCCCATGGAGCACCCCCTGCGCCAGGAGTTTGGGGCCTTCGCCGAGCTTCTCGGCTACGACGTGGCGCCCACGGAGGTGACGACGGCGGACGAGGTGGTGCTCACCCTCTACTGGCGGGCCAGGAACGAGGGCCCCATAGGGACCAGCTACACCGTCTTCACCCACCTGCTGAGCGCTGAGGGGAAGCTGGTGGGACAGCACGATGGGCTCCCCGCTCGGGGAAGCCGACCTACCACGAGCTGGGTGAGGGGGGAGATCATCGTGGACGTGCACCGAATGCGGTTCAAAGAGGCCGGCTACGTCGGGCCGGTGACCGTGGAGATCGGCTTCTACGACGCCGCCACGGGCCAGCGGGTCGCCACGCCGCAGGGCGAGGATCGCCTGCTCCTGCCCACCGAAATCGTGGTGGAGCCGATGAGTTCTCGGACTTCCCCTTCTCCCCGATTTGTGCTATAATATCAACCGCTTCAACGTCAGTTAAGGGAGAGAGATGCTGTTTTTTGGCTCGGCAAGTTTGGCCCAACTTATAGCCCTGGGGATCGCTCTGCTCATCGCTTTGGATGTCCATGAGTTCTTTCATGCCTGGATGGCCAATGCGTTGGGCGATCCCACGGCCAGGTATCAGGGCCGCCTGACGCTGAATCCCCTGGCCCACCTCGACCCTCTCGGGACGCTGATGATTATCTTCGCCGGCTTCGGCTGGGGCAAGCCCGTGCCCGTTAACCCCTACAACCTGCGCAACGGGACCAAAGCCGGTATGGCCCTCGTCTCCTTCGCTGGTCCGCTGGCCAATCTATCCACAGCGGCCCTCTTTGCTATCCCTGTGCGCCTGGGGGTCGTATCCCCCACCGTACCCTTCGCCAGGGGGGTATTGCCTACCCTCGACCAGCTCGTCGCTACCATCATCTGGTTGAACGTCGTCCTGGCCATCTTTAACCTGATCCCCATCGCCCCTCTGGATGGCTTCAAGGTGGCAGTGGGCCTGCTGCCCTATCGCTGGGCCTATACCTTCGCCCAGTACGAGGCCTATGGGCCGGCGCTGTTAATCTTCCTTGTCCTCGCCGGGAGCTTCACCCGATTCGATATCCTGGGTGGGGTGATGCATCCCTTCGTGAATTTGGTATTGAGGCTGCTGATCGGCACCTGAAGGTGGTGAGCATTCCTTCGTCGGTCATCTATCGGGTGAGGCAGTTCGCCCGGGCGCTGGGGGCCAGGGTTCAGCCCGAAGAACTGCATTTGGTCAAGGGATACCTGACGCCAGTCCAGTTGGAACTGTTCCGCAGCATGCCCCGGAACGATCAGCGCCACGGCCTGGACGTCTTTGGGACTTTGCTGCAGGAGGGCTATACCGATCGGGCGCTGCTCCAGGCGGCCCTCCTCCACGACGTGGGCAAGGCGGGTCGAGGGCTGCGCCTCTGGCATCGGGTGGCCATCGTTTTGATCCGGGCCGTCAGACCGGAATTGGTGCTCAGGATGGCCCGGGATGAGCCGGGGAATTGGCGCTATCCTTTCTATATTCACCTCCACCACGCGGCGTGGGGGGCGGAGCTGGCCCAGAGGGCAGGCTGCCTGCCCCTGGCCGTGGAGTTGATCCGCCGTCACCAGGACCCACTGCCGGCGGCCTGGCGGGAGGCGCGATTGCTGGCGGCCCTGCAGGCGGCGGATGGGGATAATTGAGAGTCAGAGATAAGGGTTTGATATGGCAAAGCCGCGCATCACCATCGTCGGGTTGGGGCTCATCGGCGGGTCCCTGGGATTGGCCCTGCAGAAGGTGAAGACCGACTTCGAGATCGTGGGGCACGATATTGATTATACCATCGCCGGGCGGGCACAGAAGTTGGGCGCCATAGATCGGGCAGACTGGAATCTCATCTCTGCCTGCGAGGGGGCGGACCTGATTTTCATCGCCACGCCGCTGATGGCCATCAAGGATACCCTGACTGCCATCGCCCCCTACCTCAAGCCAGGCTGCATTGTCACCGACACTGCCACCATCAAGGGGCAGGTGTTGCAATGGGCCGAGGAGATCCTGCCCCATACGGTGAGCTTCATAGGGGGAGATCCCGTGGTGGGCAAGGAGGGGACGGGTCTGGACGCTGCGGCGGCCGATCTGTTCGCAGGTGCCCTCTACTGTCTCGTCCCCCTGTCCGGCGCCGAACCCGAGGCGGTGGGGCTGTTGTCCAACCTGGTATCCCTCATCGGCGCCAGGCCCTACTTCGTTGACGCCGCCGAGCACGATGGCCTGATGGCCGGGGTCGGCCATCTGCCTTTCATCCTTTCCACGGCCCTGCTGAGCGCCACCAGCCGCAGCACTGCCTGGCGGGAGATGCGGCGCATAGCTGGCTATCCCTTCCGCGAGGCGACCCACCTGGCCTCCGACGATCCCCTCACCTACCGTGACATCTGCCTCGCCAACCGACAGGGTATCGTGCGCTGGATTGATGCCTGCCTGGAGAGCCTGAAGGAGGTGCGGGAGTTGGTGGCCGCTGAGGACAGGGAGGGTCTGGAGAGCCTCTTCACGGAGATGCTCACGGCGCGAGGCAAATGGCTGCGGGGGGTCGAGGAGGAGCCGAGCGAGGCCCGGCGGGCCCTGGAGGAGGCGGGGCGGAGAGGGCTGAGGGGGCTGCTCTTCGGCTCCCGCTTCTGAGCGACCATAGCTTTCGCCCATATCTTTTAGATGCCATTGCCAGGGAGTTCAAGGAGGAAGAAGGATGCGACAATTCAAAATCATCGTCGAAAAACACCCTGATGGGTACGTTGCATATCCACTTGGTCTACGGGGGGTTGTAGTCGGAGAAGGCGATACTTACGAAGAGGCGCTTGCTGATGTCAAGTCAGCAATTCAGTTCCACATTGAGACATTTGGCCTCGATGCTGTGCTCGATGTCGAAGCGCCTGTGCTTGAGGCATTCGTAGCGGAAGCGGGAGTATCTGTCTGATGCCCAAATTCCCCGTAGATGCTCCCCGAGCCAAAGTCATCAAGGCCTTTGAACTCCTGGGCTTTCGGATGGTCCGTAGGGGCACGCACATCGCTATGGTGCGGGAAAACCCTGATGGAACACGAACGCCTCTGACAATGCCCAATCATCGTCGCATCAAAGCCTCTACCCTGCGGACTATCTGTACCCAAGCGGGGATTTCCCGCCGAGACTTCTTGGAAGCCTACGAACGAGCATAACCTGGCAACGGCGTCTAAGCGGTAAGAGAAGATGCCTAGCCGGCGGCCCCATTAACTGACATTCCACGGAAGATCTGGAGGTGAGAAAAATAACCATTGGAGTTGTCCATTCAAGGGGCACCGATCGGGGCAGAGGTGCTGCAGGCAAAGATGGCTCAGGCCGATTTGGCACCCCATGAACTGAGTCGAGGCATTGTGAGCGCCCGCAAGAAGTAGGAGGTGAGAGAATGACCATTGTGAAAGAGGAAGTGATCCAGTTGATCGAAAGGATGCCAGACGACTGCACAGTAGAGGACATCCTCTATGAACTCTATCTCAAACAAAAGGTTGACAAGGGCCTTCAGGATATCGAAGAAGGACGGGTCGTGAAGCACGAGGAAGTCAAGCAGAGGATGTCTCGGTGGTCAAGGTAATCTGGTCTGACAGCGCTGTTGCTGACCTGGAATCCATTGTGGAGTACATCGCGCAAGATTCGGAGCACTACGCTGCTGCCTTTGCCGAGAGGATCCTTGGGGCCGTGGAGAAGCTTGGCACTTTTCCAAGAATGGGCCGGGTAGTCCCTGAGTACAACAGGGAAGATATCCGCGAACTTATTTTCCAGAACTATCGGATCGTCTACAAAGTGGAACCGGAGAGGGTCGCCATCGCTGCGATCGTGCATGCAAGCAGAGATTTGATGCGCTGGTATCCGGCTGAAGCGTGGGACGTGGTCTAACGTGCGCTGAACGCATCGAGGTATTGGGAAGTGCCCGCGAGGAGTGGGCGGATGATGGCGTTCGTCTATATCCTAGAGTGCGCGGATGGCACCCTGTACACCGGCTGGACGACCGACCTGGCGCGGCGGTTGGCGGCCCATAACGCTGGGCGCGGGGGCAGGTATACCCGTGGTCGGAGGCCGGTACGCCTGGCCTATTGGGAAGAGCATCCCGAACCCCGTCGGGCCAGAAAACGGGAGGCCGCCCTGCGCCGTCTGCGCCGTGCGGAGAAGCTGGCGCTGATCGCTTCCAACCTCAGCGAAGAGGGGGTGTGACCACCATTGAGCATCGCTCAACCAACGCCAACCAGAGTCACTGAGCCCGACCCCTCGGTCGGGGGAGGCGGGGCGTCCCCCGACCGGCGATACAAGGTCCTGATGATCGCCCCTACTTCCTTCTTTTTGGACTACGGCTGCCATGTCCGCATCCTGGAGGAGGCCCTCATCCTCCAGAAGATGGGCCACGCGGTCACCATCTGCACGTATCATCACGGACGTGACCTCGGCGGCCTGACCATCGAGCGCACGGTGCCGATCCCCTGGTGGCGAGGCTACGAGGGCGGCTCCTCGCTGCGTAAAATCGCCCTCGACGCTTTGTTGTCCCTCAAATCCCTGGCCGTCGCCTGGCGGGAGAAGCCCGACGTCATCCACGGGCACCTGCACGAGGGGGCCTTCATCGGCTATCCCCTCAGCCTCCTGTGGCGGGTGCCCCTCGTCTTCGACTTCCAGGGCAGCCTGACCAGCGAGATGGTTGATCACCGCTTCCTGCGTCCCGACGGCTTCTTCTACTCCCCCTTGCGGCGCCTGGAGGAGATCATCAACCGCCTGCCCCGGGCCATCATCACCAGTTCCTATCACGCCGCCGACCTCTGCCTGCGCGAGTTCGGCTGCCACCCCCAGCGGGTCTACACCGTGCCCGACTGCGTCAACGCTGAGGTCTTCAGGCCGGGCCTTCTGGGGGAGGAGGAGAGGGCCGCGCTGAAGGCCCGGCTGGGCATCCCCACCGAGTGCAAGGTGGTCGTCTACCTGGGCCTCCTGGCCGAGTATCAGGGGACGGGCCTGCTCCTGCAGGCTGCGGCTCATCTGGTCACCTCCCGTCCGGACGTTCACTTCCTGATCATGGGCTGGCCCAGTGAGGACTGCTATCGGCTTATGGCCCGACAGTTGGGGGTGGCCGAGCACACCACCTTCACCGGCAAGATCCCCTACGAGGAGGCGCCCCGCTACCTGGCCCTGGGAGACATCGCCGTGGCCCCCAAGATATCGGCCACCGAGGGCAGCGGTAAGCTCCTGAACTACATGGCCATGGCCCTGCCCACGGCGGCCTTCGCCACCAACGTCAGCCGCGAGTACCTGGGGGACTACGGGGTCTACGCTGAGGTGGGGAATCCCGTGGCCCTGGCGGAGGCCATGGGCTCTCTCCTGGCCGATGAGGCCATGGCGACGGAGCTGGGCCAGCGGCTGCGGGAGCGGGCGGTGCAGAAGTACTCCTGGGAGCGGGCCGGAGAGCGGATCCTGGAGGTCTACGATCTGGCCTGTGGGCGCGGAGGAAGATGAGGCTCTTGGACAGACTGGCCGATCTGATCCGATACCGGGAGCTGGTGCGGAACCTGGTGGTGCGGGACCTGAAGGCCCGCTACAAGAACTCCATCCTGGGCTTTATCTGGTGCCTCGTTAACCCCCTGCTGATGATGGTCGTCTTCACCATCGTCTTCACGGTGCTGATGCCTAACAACACCATTGATAAGTTCCCCGTCTTTATTCTATGTGCCCTCCTGCCCTGGAACTGGTTCTCCACCTCGGTCATGGGCGCCATCAACAGCATCGTGGGCAACGCCAGCCTGGTCAAGAAGGTCTACTTCCCCCGGGAGGTATTGCCCCTGTCCGTCGTCCTCTCCGACCTGATCAACTTCCTGCTGGCCCTGACCGTCCTCTTCGCCATGCTCTTTCTCTTCAAAGTGCGGCTCAGCCCCTGGGCCCTGCTCCTGCCCGTGGTCATCTTTATCCAGTTGATCTTCACCACGGGGCTGGCCTTGATCCTCTCCACGCTGAACGTCTTCTATCGAGATACGGGGGTGATCATGGAGGTGGTGCTGTTGGCCTGGTTCTTCCTGACGCCCATCTTTTACCCCATAGATATCATCCCCGACTATCGCGTGGTGTGGGGGTTGAGCCTGGACCTCCACCGCCTGGTGTGGTGGCTGAACCCCATGGCCTCCCTCATCGCCACCTATCGGGTCATCCTCTACCACGGAGCGCCTCCGGCTTTCGATTTCTTGTTCCGCACTTTCTTCACCGCCCTGGGCTTCCTGGTGGTGGGCTACCTCTTCTTCGTCCGCTACAGCCGCGTTTTCGGCGAGGAGGTCTAGGCGGATGGGGAAGAGAAGCATCCTGCTGCTGGCCGTGCCCGTCGTTGGTTTACTCCTCATCGGCGGAGCTTTCGTGTACCAGGTAGCTCCGCCGCCCCTTCTGGATCGCCTGACGGCGGGGAAGCCTTCGCCCTGGGGCAGCGAGCCTTTCTACCTGGGATTGGCCATCCTTTACCTGACATCCTTTGGGCTGTTTCTGGCTTTGCTTCTCAGGGAGAGAATGGCAGAGCCCGCCGTGGTGGAGGGGGTAGCCATCCCGTCCCAGGCCAGGGCAGCGGCTCAGGCGCCGCCGGCCGTCCGGTTCGACAAGGTCTCCAAACGCTTCATCGTCCGCCACGAGCGCCCCCGCTCCTTCCAGGAATTGGCTGTAGGCCTCTTCCGTAACAACGGTTCCCGGGAGGAGTTATGGGCCCTCAGGGATGTCAGCTTCACCGTTAGGCAAGGGGAGACCCTGGGTCTCATTGGCCCCAACGGCGCGGGCAAGAGCACGGTCCTGAAGCTCGTCAGCCGCATCCTGGAGCCCACGGATGGGCGGATCACCGTCAATGGCCGCGTCTCAGCTCTCCTGGAGCTGGGGGCAGGTTTCCATCCGGACCTCACGGGACGGGAGAACGTGTACCTCAACGGCTCTATCCTGGGCCTGAGCCGGCGGGAGATGAGGGAGAAGTTCGACAGCATCGTCCGCTTCGCGGAGCTAGAGCGGTTCATTGACATGCCCGTCAAGCACTACTCCTCGGGCATGTACATGCGTCTGGGCTTTGCCATCGCCATCCACGTTGACCCGGATGTCCTGCTCATTGACGAGGTCCTGGCCGTGGGCGATCAGTCCTTTCAGCAGAAATGCCTGGAGCGGATCAACGAGATGAGGGGGAGGGGCGTGACCATCCTCTTCGTGTCCCACAACCTGGAGGCGGTGCGGAACCTGTGTGATAAGGCCCTCTGGCTGGATAACGGGGTGATTCGAGCCCAGGGGGCCACGGGCATGGTCATCGATCGCTACATGGCCAGCGTCCTGCGCGCCGAGGAGGAGCGGCTGGAGGTGGAGAGCCTCGTCTCCAGTGAAGGGGATCGGTGGGGCTCCAGGGAGGTGGAAATCGTTGAGGTGCGTTTCCTGGACCAGTATGGCCTTGAGCGGCGGGTCTTCGCCACCGGCGAGCCTATGACGGTGCGCATCCGCTATCGCGCCCGAGATCGTATCCAGCGTCCTGTCTTCGGCGTGGCGATCTACCGCAACGATGGGATGCACATCAACGGGCCTAACACCCGGCTGGCTGGCTACGAGATCGACCACCTGGATGGCGAGGGGGAGATCGACTACACCATCCACGCCTTGAACCTCTTGGAGGGCACTTACGAGCTCTCCGCGGCCATCTATGACTACGAATGTGTCCACCCTTATGATCACCAGCACCGCCGCTACACCTTCGTCGTGCGGCGGGGGGTGGTCAGCGAGCGCTACGGGATGGTCTACCTGCCCTCCCGATGGGAGCATCGACCGCATGGGCGACGAAGTGGGCCTTGATCACGCCTTCCTGCAGTACATTGGGGTGACGCCCGAGGGCCAGCGTCAGATCCAACGGTTCTACCTGCCCTTCTTCCAGAGGTGCCGGAGGGTGGTGGATCTGGGGTGTGGTGAGGGCGACTTCGTGGCGATGCTGGTTGAGCAGGGCATCGCAGCCATAGGGGTGGATCGCGATCCGGAGAGCTGTGCGGGTGCCCGGTCCCGGGGTCTGGATGTCATCTGTCAGGATGTCTTCACGTACCTGGAGGGGCTGCCCCAAGAGAGCATTGACGGGATCTTCTCGGCCCACCTGGTGGAGCACCTCCACTACGAGGAGGTCCTGCGCCTCCTGCGCCTGGCCCATCGCGCTCTGAAGCCCGGTGGTTGCATCGTGTTAACGACGCCCAACGTGTGTGGCCTCTTCGCCCATCTGGAGATGTTCTACCTCCACTTCGGCCATGTCAGCTTCTATCATCCTCGGCTGTTGTGCTTCTTTCTGGAGTATACGGGCTTCCGGGCGCCGGAGATGGGTGAGAACCCCCAATCCCCCTCCCTTTGCTGGAAGGATCTCCGGCCGCCGGCCATCAGCTATCAGCGTCGCCTGCCCACCCGCTACGGCGGCCTGTGGGGTGCTCTGGTGGGTCGGGTCAAGGGCTTCCTGGCTGAGCTCATCGTGTGGCCGTATCTCGACCAACTTGTGCCCCAGGTCAACGCGGGGTTGAGCCAGATCGTGGAGGCGATGGCGCAGGTGGATCGGCCCTTCGAGGCCTACGTCATGGCGAGGAAGGGGTGAGCTGTGGCCACACGGGTTCTCATCATCAGCCACGACCTTGTGGATATCAAGATGGCCGGGCCGGGCATCCGCTACTGGGAGCTGGCCGGAGTGCTGAGCCGTGAGTTCGATGTGACACTGGCTGTGCCGGGGCAGACGGCGCTGGCCAGTGAGGGTTTCGTCGTCCAGCCCTTCACCCTGGGCCAGGCCGACAACCTGGCGCCCCTGGTCGCTGCAGCCGATGTGGTGGTGGCCTTTGGGTACCTGCTGCATGACCATCCGGAGTTGGGGGAGATCGAGGTGCCGCTGGTGGTTGACGCCTACATCCCGTACCCCTTCGAGGCGTTGGCTCAGAACGCCAGCCATCCTCTGCCTGACCAGGCGGCCGCCGTTAATGCGGCGCTGGAAGATGTACTCATCCAGTTCCAGGCCGGCGATTTCTTCCTCTGTGCCAGCGAGAGGCAGCGTGACCTGTGGCTGGGGTTGCTGCTGGCCTTGGGTCGGGTCAACCCTCACACCTATGCCGACGATCCGACGCTGCGTCGGCTCATTGATGTGGTGCCCTTCGGCCTGCCAGCCGCCCCCCCACGGCACACGAAGGCCGTCCTGCGCGGCGTGGTGGAGGGGATTGGCCCTGACGACCGGATTATCCTATGGGGCGGGGGCATCTGGCAGTGGCTGGACCCGCTGACCCTCATCCGCGCCGTGGGCCAGATCATCCGGGAGCGACCGGAGGTCAAACTGGTCTTTCCTGGCACGCGGCATCCCTTCCATGAGCGCGTGCTTGACATGCCCATGCGCCATCGGGCCGTCGAGCTGGCTGGGACCCTGGGCCTGCTGGATCGTTGGGTCTTTTTCGGCGATTGGGCCCCTTACGCCGATTGGCCCAACTACCTGCTGGAGGCGGATGTCGGCGTTTCGCTTCACTTTCGGGGTGTGGAGGCGGAGTTTGCCTTTCGCACGCGGATTCTGGACTACATCTGGGC
>JBHIEC010000052.1:0-12353 GCA_046760425.1 Anaerolineae bacterium | reverse complement strand
TCCACGCCGGGCGGGCTGCCTCCGGCGGCGTGCTCGCCGCCGACCTGGCTCGGCGGGGCTTCACCGGAGCACGACGCATCCTAGAGGGGGAACGAGGCTTCTTCGCCGCCACCTCCTCGGACGCCCGGCCGGAGCGGGTGATCCAGGGCCTGCCCTGTGGAATAGAAAATAGTCATTCTTTTCAAGACCACCGTAGAGGGTTTATTCCACAGGGCCTGACCTCGGGCATGCAGGACTACAAGATCACCGGCGTCTCGATTAAGCCCCACGCCTCCTGCCGCCACACCCACCCGGCCATAGACGCCGCCCTGGCCCTGCGCCAGGAGCACGACCTGGCGCCGGAGCGGATCGAGCAGGTGGAGGTCGAGACCTACGGGGCAGCGCTGGCCCTGTGCGACAACCCGGCACCCGGGACACCCTACGCCGCCAAGTTCAGCCTGCAGTACTGCGTGGTCTGTGCTCTGGCCCGGGGACGGGCCGGCCTGGCCGATTTCGAGCCCGCTGCCCTGGAAGACGAGGCCATCGGTCGGTTGCTCCCCAGGGTCCGCGTGGGGCTGGACAAAGGGCTTGATATATGCTATCCTCAAGAGTGGCCAGCGCGGGTGAGGGTGATCACCGGCGATGGGGAGACCCTCGAAGCTCTGGTGCGCACGCCCAAGGGCGATCCGGAGAACCCCCTGACCTGGGCCGAGCTGGAAGCTAAGTTCCGTGACCTGGCGTCGGGCACGGCCTATGCAGCGGCCAGCGAGGCGATCATCACCGCTGTGCACGGGTTGGACCAGGTCCCGGGCATGGACGCATTTTGGGAGATCATCGAAGGCAAGGCTAGAACTGCGGCCTAAACGCCGCAGCGTGGGCTGAACGGTGCAACCTGAGATGCAGGAATCGCTGAAGAGGGTCGAAGCCAGCCGGAGCAGGCGCCTGAGCGAGGACTATCCACGCCTCACCCCGGCCGAGAAGAAGGGGCTGATCGCCAGCTTCCGCCCCGACCACGTGGAGGGTGGCATGCGCCCCCTGCAGGTGGGGCCCAACAAGGGCGACCGCATGCCCAACGAGCTGGCCGGCCTCTTGGAGGGGCGACCTCACCTCGATCCGGAGGCCTTCGACCTCTCCACGCCGGATTACGATGTGGATGTGGTGGTGATCGGCGGCGGGGGTGGGGGCGCAGCGGCGGCGCTGACTGCCCAGGAGCACGGAGCCCGCGTCCTGCTGGCCACCAAGCTGCGCTTCGGCGACGCTAACATCATGATGGCCCAGGGCGGCATCCAGGCCGCCGACAAGCCCAACGACTCGCCGGCCATTCACTACCTGGACGTCATGGGCGGCGGGGGCTTCCTCATCAATCCAAACGGGGAGACCCAGGTGCCCAACCTCTTCTCCGCGGGGGAGGTGTCAGGTGGGGTGCACGGGCGCAACCGCCTGAGGGGCAACTCCCTCCTGGAGATCCTGGTCTTCGGGCGCCGCGCCGGGCGGGAGGCAGCCCTGCGAGCCAGAGGCATCCAGGTTAGGGCGCTGTCCGTGGAGCACGTCGCCCGCTTCAACCAGGCCTGTCGGGAGGCAGGGCTGCCCCAGGAGATCCGCTCGCCCCTGCTGCTGCCCGATTACACGAGAAAGCCACCCGCCCGGGGCTGATCCTTCGACCCTTCGACTTCGCTCAGGGCAAGCTTCGCTCAGGACAGGCGCGGGCTCAGCATACAAAGGCAGAGGACCATGCGTTCTGCAAATGAGATCGAAGACACCCTTCGTCACCATCGCTTTCCCGTCCTCAAAGAACAGCTCCCTTCCGACGAGTTCGTGATGCCCCACTACGAGGGGTTGTCCATCGCCAACCTCCCGGCGACCATCGCCGCCCTCCTGGGTGCCAATCTCCTCAACGCATCCCCGCCTCTCCCCGCCGACCTGTGGGCCGACATGGCCCCCGGGGTACGCCGGGTGGTGCTGGTTCTCCTGGATGCCATAGGCTATCTCCGCTTCCGCCGCCTGTTGGAAGCCGATGAGAGCCTGAGCTTCGCCCATCTGGTCAGGCGGGGACGCCTCATCCCCCTCACCTCCGTCTTCCCTTCCACGACAACGACTGCCCTGGCCACCCTATGGACCGGGCGCACCCCGGCCGAGCACGGCCTGTTGGGGTATGCGCTCCACCTGCAGGAGTACGGCGTCGTGGCCGATATGCTCTCCCTCAAGCCGATGCGCGGCCAGGGGCGGGAGACGCTGGTGGATTGGGGTCTGGAGCCGGAGAAGTTCCTGCCAGTGCCCGGCCTGGCGGAGCTTCTCGCCCCACATGGGATCACCTGCCGTCTGCTCATTCATCAGCAGTACGCGGATAGCCCTCTATCGCAGATGTTCCACCGGGGTGTGACAGAGAAGCGCGGTTTCGTCTCCTCCTCGGACATGTGGGTCTCCATTCGTCACCTGCTGGCTCAGCATCGCGATGAGCGCCTGTTGCTCACCGCTTACTGGGGTGGGGTGGATGGCGTCGCCCATATGTATGGCCCTACAGCCGAGACCTGGCCGGCTGAGATCCGCAACGTGGCCTTCTCCCTGGAGCGGGAGTTCCTGCGGCCCCTTCCTCCGGCCGACAGGGAGGGAACCCTTCTCCTCATCACCGCCGACCACGGCCAGGTTCTCGCTCCACCGGAGAAGGCCGTGCTCCTGACGAAGCACCCCTCCCTGTGGCGTGCTCTGGCCCTGCCCCCCTCAGGCGATTCTCGGGCCACTTATCTCCACGCCAGACATGGTCAGGCCGAGGTGGTGCGGGCTTACCTGGAGGAGCAATTGGCCGGACACTTCGTGGTGCTGGATTCAAAAGAGGCGCTGGAGGCTGGCTTGCTGGGCAAAGGGGAGATGGCCCCGGAGACGCCCTCGCGCATCGGCGACCTCATCGCTCTGGCCCGGGGGGAGGCCAGCCTCCATTGGGGGTACAAGGAGCCGAAGCTGCGTGGCCGCCACGGTGGCCTGACGCCGGAGGAGATGTTGGTGCCACTGCTGATGGTGCGGCTGGATGAATAGGAGGGGAAGAGATGAAGCAGCCTTTAGAGGATGTACGGGTCATTGACCTCTCCCGGGTCCTGGCTGGACCCTACTGCACCATGATGCTGGGTGACCTGGGCGCTGAGGTGATCAAGATCGAGCGGCCGGGCGTGGGCGACGAGACCCGTCAATGGGGTCCCCCTTACGCCGACGGGGAGAGCGCCTACTACCTGTGCGTCAACCGCAATAAAAGGGGCATGACCCTCAACCTCAAAAGCGAGCGGGGTAAAGAGATCCTGCGGGAGCTGATCCGACGGAGTGACGTGCTGGTGGAGAACTTCCGCGTGGGCACCATGGAACGCTGGGGGTTGGGCTATGAGGACCTGCGGGAGACCAACCCCGGCCTGATCTACTGCGCCTTCTCCGGCTACGGCCCCGATGGCCCCTACCGGGACCGCCCCGGCTACGACTTCGTCATCCAGGCCGAAGGGGGGATCATGAGCATCACCGGGCCGGTGGAGGGCCCGCCCTACAAGGTAGGGGTGGCCATCGTGGACATCACTGCCGCCTTGTTCGCCGCCACGGCCATCCTGGCCGCCTTGCGGGAGCGGGAGCGCTCCGGCCAGGGGCAGCGCCTCGACATTTCCCTGCTGGAGTGCCAGGTGGCCTGGCTGGCCAACGTGGCCAGCAACTACCTGGTCTCGGGGGAGAGGCCCAGGCGCTACGGCAACGCCCACCCCAACATCGTCCCCTACGAGGTCTTCGAGACGGCCGACGGCTACGTCGCCCTGGGGGTGGGCAACGACCGCCAGTTCCGCGCCTTCTGCCGGGCGGCCGGCTGCCAGCACCTGGCCGAAGACCCCCGCTTCGCCACCAACCCGGATCGGGTACGCAACCGGGAGGTCTTGATCCCCCTGCTGCAGGAGGTCTTCCGGGAGAGGACTACTCAGGAATGGATCAATCTCTTCTTCGAAATTGACATCCCCGGCGGGCCCATCAACGCCATTGACCAGGTCTTCGAGCATCCCCAACTGCGGGCGCGGGGGATCGTGGTGGAGGTGCCCCACCCCACGGCGGGGACGGTCAAGCTGGTGCGATCGCCCATGAACCTCTCCCGCACACCACCCCGGGTCCGCCACCATCCCCCACTCCTGGGCGAGCACACAGAGGAGATTCTGACCGACCTCCTGGCGTATAGTCACGAAGAGGTAGAGGAACTGCGGGCTCAGGGCGTGGTGTAGGGTCAAGCATCTTTAACCGAAGGAGGAACCTATGGACTTCGATCTGACCGAAGAACAGAAGATGATCCGCCAGACAGTGCGGGAGTTCGCTGAGAAGGAGATCATGCCTGTGGCGCGGGACAATGACCGGGAGGAGCGGTTCCCCTGGGACATCCTCAGGAAGATGGCCCCCCTGGGCTTCCTGGCCCCTACCCTGCCCGAGGAGTACGGCGGCATGGGGCTGGACTTCATTAGCGAGGCCATCATCTTCGAGGAGATCGGGCGGGCCTGCTCCTCGGTGCGCACCACCCTCTCGGTGCAGATCTCCCTGACAGAGCTGCCCATCCTGCACTGGGGCACCGAGGAGCAGAAGCGGAAATACCTGCCTAAACTGGCCAGTGGGGAGTGGATCGGTTGCTTTGGCCTGACGGAGCCGGGCGCCGGCTCCGACGCCGCCAACCAGCAGACTCGGGCCGTCAAGGATGGCGACCACTGGATCCTCAACGGCACCAAGATGTGGATCTCCAACGGCGGTGTGGCCGACGTGGCCATTGTCTTCGCCCAGACGGACCCGGCCAAGAAGCATCGGGGCATCGCCGCTTTCATTGTGGAGACCGACACCCCCGGCTTCTCGACACAGGACATCCACCACAAGCTGGGTCTGCGCTCCTCCAACACCGCCGAGCTGATCCTGGAGGATGTCCGCGTGCCGGAGGAGAACCTGCTGGGGGAGGTGGGCCAGGGGTTCAAGGTGGCCATGTCAGCCCTGGATGATGGACGCTACGGCGTGGCCGCCGGCTGCGTGGGCATCATCCAGGCCTGCATTGACGCCTGCGTCAAGTATGCTCAGGAGCGCTATGCCTTCGGCAAGCCCATCGCCGCCTTCCAGTTGGTGCAGGAGATGATCAGTGACATGGTGGTGGATTGCGAGGCGGCGCGACTGTTGGTCTATCGGGCCGGGCACCTGAAGACCAAGGGGTTGCCCAACACGCTGGAGACCTCCATCGCCAAGCTCTACGCCTCCGAGGCGGCGGTGCGGGCGGCGCTGAACGCCATCCAGATCCACGGTGGCTACGGCTACTCCGACGAATACCCCGTGGAGCGGTATCTCAGGGACGCCAAGGTGGCCACCCTCTACGAGGGCACCTCCCAGATCCAGAAGTTGATTATCGGGCGCCACGCCACGGGGATCAGCGCTATAGTGTAGGAGGATAACCTCCATGGACCTGAAAACCCTTCGAGACTGGCTCCTCACCAGCGGGGTCCTGGCCAGAGGCGGCCGCATCCTGATCATCCTCCTGGCCGCCTGGCTGAGCTACCGCCTGCTGGGGGTCGTCGCCCGGCGCATCGAGAGGCTGGTCGAGGACGAGGACTACGCCACCGTCAGCGAGCGGGAACGGCGGGCCAGGACCCTCACCAACATCCTCAAGGGCGCAGGGCTGGTCCTCATCGCCCTCATCGCCGGCACCATGATCCTCCGAGAGCTGGGGATGGACATCGGGCCCATCCTCGCTGGCGCAGGCATCGTCGGCCTGGCCGTCGGCTTCGGGGCCCAGACCCTGGTGCGGGACGTCATCTCGGGCTTCTTCATCCTGCTGGAGAACCAGTTCAACGTGGGCGATTCCATCAAGGTGGGGAACCTGGCCGGGAGCGTGGAGAAGATGACCCTGCGAGCCACCTTCCTGCGCGACCTGGAGGGGACTCTTCATATCATCCCCAACGGTGAGATCCGCATCCTCTCCAACCGCACCCGGGGCTGGGCACGGGCGGTGATCAATGTGGGCCTGGCCTACGAGGAGGAGATAGATCGCGCCCTGGCTGTCCTGGAGCGGATCGGGCGGGAGCTGTGGGGGGACGAGCGCTACCGCCCGCTCCTGCTGGAGGAGCCGACGGTCACAGGCGTGGAGGAGTTGGGCGACTCCAGCGTGGTGGTGCGCATCCTGGCCAGGACCCAGCCGGGCAAACAGGGGGATGTGGCGCGGGCGCTGCGCAAGCGGATCAAGGAGACCTTCGAGCAGGAGGGCATCGAGATGCCCTACCCCCAGTACGAGGTGCGCCTGCGGCCTCGGAGCGCCCCTAACCGGGGGACGGGGAGCGTAACACGTTAAGGATATGGAGTGCAGGCTTCGTCCTGAGGGCTTCCGCTGAGCGTCAGCCGAAGCGCTCAGCCCGAAGGGCGCAAGCCTGCCAGGGCTTCGTTGAAACAGGGAGGATTGACAAAGGGGCAAAGAGGAGTATAATCTATCAAGAAGAGCGTTACGGAAGGGGTGGCCTTCATGGGTTCTGAAAATACAAAGGCGTTGCCAAGGGTTGAGGTCGCCGAAAGGATGAGGGAAGAGGACTTCTTCCGCCTCTGCGGGGAGGATGACAAGGCCGAGCTCATTGACGGGGTGATGGTCATCGCCACGCCCGCTTCATACGCCCATGAGAGACTTTTCGGCTTTCTGTACCCCTTGTTAGGCATCTACACCCAGCATTTTAACCTGGGTGAGGTGCTGGGCTCCCGCACCCCCGTCTGGCTGGAAGAGGGGCAGGTCTATGAGCCGGATATCCTGTTCATTGCCAGGGAGCGGGTCGGCATCATCGGAGAGCAGTATGTCCAAGGGGCACCCGACCTGGTGGTGGAGATCCTTTCTGCCGGTAGTGTCATCTATGACCGAGGGAGGAAGCGGGAGGTCTATGAGAGAAGTGGGGTGAAGGAACTTTGGCTGATAGACCCCTATGGCCCGGCTGGAAGCCAATTCTTCCAGCGGGTGGAGGAAGGTCTACGTGAGGTGGAGCCGGTGGAAGGGATCTACCACTCAGCGGTGCTGCCCGGCTTTTGGCTGAAGAAGGAGTGGCTTTGGCCTGAGAAAGCCTTCCCGGAAGTTTTGGAGGTGCTACGCCAGTTAAAGGTGATTTGAAAGGGATTTCATTTTTCAGCGAGTTGTGCTAAGTAGGTAATCATAAATTCCTTTCACTTTTGCCCAACCGCGCCCTGTGAACAGACGGCGCTGGGAGCCATGAAACCGCCAAAAACGCGCCCCAGCACTGGCTCTTCAGGCCAGTGCAGCCGAGAGCAAAAGTGCAAAGAACTTCTGGCGACTTACTTAGAATATGGGCGCCATCAACCGGGAGGTCGAGGAGCCATGAAGATCGTGCTGATCCAGGACGTGCCTAACCTGGGCCAGGCTGGAGAAGTCAAAGAAGTGGCTGATGGCTATGGCCGCAATTATTTGATCCCCAAGGGCCTGGCTGTGCTGGCCACAGAAGGCACCCTGAAGCAACTGGAGCTCAAGCGCCAGGCGGAAGCCAGGCGGGCAGAGCGGCTGCGGGCCGAGATGACAGACCTGGCCCAACGCCTCTCGCTGCTGACCCTCAACTTCAAGGCCAAGGTGGGCGAGAAGGAGCGGCTCTATGGCTCCATCACCAGCGGCGACATCGCCAGGGCCATCGAGCGGGAGACGGGCCAGGCCGTTGATAAGCGTAAGATAGGGCTGGAGGAGCCCATCCGCCAGTTGGGCTACCACCACGTGCCCATCAAGCTCCTGCCCGATCTCACGACCGAGGTCGTCGTCCTCGTGGAGGAGGAGTAAGCACCGGGAAGGGAGGCAAACATGGAAAGGGCAGTTAACGGTCTGTTCGTCAAACACTTGGTAGCCAAGAGCGGTTGCGCCGTGTGCGAGGCCCGCTACAGGCTGGAGGACATCCACATCCTGGCCCATCAGGGCGACTACTGGGTCATGGCCGTGGATTGCGAGCACTGCCACACCCAGGGACTCGTCTTCGCCGTCGTCCAGGAAGAGCAGGGGCCGCAGGTCGTGACCGACCTGACCCCCAGAGAGTGGGCCAAGTTCCGGGACATGCCTCCCCTGGAGGCCGACGACGTCCTCGACGTCCACGAATTCCTGCAGGATTTCGACGGCGATTTCATCAGGCTCTTCCGGGGCAGGCCAGCGACCGAGGATGAGAACACGTGATCAGATCGGCCGATCCCCCGAGGCTTGTGACCTTGCTTGTCCTGGTCACAAGCCTCTTGCTTTTAGCTGCCATTGATGCTGGACGCCCCAGCATGATGGAGCTGGGACCACCTGAACAATTTCGGGCCTCCAACTCCCCGATACGTGCCAAAGCCGGCTTCGTGGGCCAGGTGACGGATTTGGCCACAGGCCAGCCCATCGCCGGGGCTCTCGTCGTCGCGGGGGAGGCCCGCGCCCTCAGCGACGCCCAGGGGCGCTACCACCTGCCCCTTCCGCCAGGCACCTACGACGTCCACGCCAGCGCCCAGGGCTACATCGGCATGACCCATGTCTGGCGGCGCATCCGACCGGGCACCGTCACCCCCCTGGACTTCGAGATGGTGCCCCGACACCCCACCCCGGCCCAAGCGGCCATCATCGAGGCCAGGCTGGTGGTGCCCGGCCAGGCCCTCCCGGATCCGAAGGCCCTGCGGCTGGCCCGGGAACGGGGGTTCGCCCCCTCGGGGGTGACCCGGGTGCCGGCCACGGTGCGGGTGCTCATGCCCGACGGCACGGTGGCCCGCCTGGACATGGACGAGTACCTCAAGGGCGTCGTGCCCCACGAGATGGCCCCCCACTGGCCCCCTGAGGCCCTCAAGGCCCAGGCCATGGCTGCTCGCAGCTACGCCGCCACCGAGACCAAGCTCCGCCACCTGGGGGCCGACGTGGACACCACCACCCGTACCCAGGTCTGGCGGCCCACCCACTACGACACCACGGATCAAGCTGTGGAGGAGACCCACGGCCTGGCTCCTCTCTATGATGGCAACCTCATCCGGGCCTTCTTCTTCGCCCACTGCGACGGGCGCACCCGCAGCAGCCATGAGGTCTGGGGCACCTACGTGCCCTATCTCCTGAGCGTGGACTGCCCCGACCCCTACACTGACCTCTACGGCCACGGGGTGGGCCTCTGCCAGCGGGGCGCCCAGACCTTCGCCGAGTGGGGTGCATCGTATCAAGAGATCCTGACCCACTACTACACGGGCGTGGAGGTCCCCCTGCCTGGAACCCCCACCCTCTCCGATGAGGGCGTCACCCCGACGGAGGGCCACACAGCCACTCCCTTCACCTTCCAGGTGACCTATCGCGACCCCGACGGCGATCCGCCGACCGTGGCCGACCTCTACCTGGACGGGCGGGCCTATGCGATGCGTCATGTCGAGGGCGATTATCGCACAGGAGCTCGTTACGTCTACACGACCACCCTCTCGGCGGAGGAG
This sequence comes from Anaerolineae bacterium, assembly GCA_046760425.1. Taxonomy (GTDB): domain Bacteria; phylum Chloroflexota; class Anaerolineae; order JBHIEC01; family JBHIEC01; genus JBHIEC01. Next base: position 2,945 of record JBHIEC010000052.1, on the reverse strand, counting down.
CACACCTACAGCTTCCACTTCGACGATGGGTACAACCCCGTCGTCAGCACGCCCACCCTGGATGGCCCCACAGTGATGGCTGGCCCTGCCCCCACCCCCACCTCCGTCCCGCCGGGCACCGTGGCGGGGACCCTGCGCCAGACGACGCGTCTGGACTTCGCCGACGGCCGCTTCGATGGGCTCGACCTGGTCGGCGACGAGGACGCCCAACTTCTACTGGCAGAGGGGCGGGCCACGGGCGTCTACACCTCGGCGGTCCTTCAGGCTGACCTCCCCTTCATGGCTGTCGGTTCCCGCTGGCAGGCCGACCTTCCGCCCGGGACCCGGCTGCACCTGGAACTGCGGGCCAGCGATGACAAGCGGTCACGCTCGTTTGTCTCGTTGCCAGCCTTTTCCCCAGACCTGCGTGACCGCTTGTCAGAGGACGGCTCGGCCTGGTCCCAGTGGGTAACGGTGCCCCCGGCCGACGCCCAACGGTGGCGACGGGAGGATGACTGGGGTGATCTGGTCTTCCTTGTGGGGCAGTACCTGCAGTATCGCATCACGCTCTCCGCTGAGACCCCCGGCGCTGCGCCCAGCCTGGACGGGCTGACCCTGATCACTATTGACGCCCGGCCCGGCCCCACCGCCGCCCAGGCCCTGGATCGGGCCTCGCTGAGGGCCACGCAGGAGCCGGTCATCATCTCCCGCGCCGAGTGGGGCTGCCCTGAGCCCGATTCCTCCGTGGACTGGCCGCCGGAGTATCGGGAGCCCCGCGTCTTCATCGTCCACCACACCGTCACCCCCAACGACCCCGTGGACCCGGCGGCCATGGTGCGGGCCATCTATTACTACCATGCCGTGACCCGTGGCTGGGGGGACATCGGCTACAACTTCCTAGTGGACCAGTGGGGGAACATCTACCAGGGGCGCTATCCGGGCGATCCTCCAGAGGGTCAAATCGTGGTTGGCGGCCACGCCCTGCACTACAACTACGGGAGCATCGGCGTGGCCCTGCTGGGCACCTACCAGGAGGTGGACGTGCCCGAAGGGGCCCAGGACGGCCTGGCGGAGCTCCTGGCCTGGCAGGGCAACCAGTACTTCATCCACCCCTTGGAGGAGGTCTTCTTCATAGACGACGTCTTCCCCACCATCATGGGCCATCGCGACGTGCTGCCCACCACCTGCCCCGGCGACCGGGCCTACCTGCTGCTGCCCCAGATCCGCAACCAGGTTCTGGCACGGATGGGGGAGCTCCCGCCCCACGTCGAGATCGTGGCCCCTGAGGAGGGCGCCGCCCTGTGGGGCACCGTGGCCATCCTGCCCCGGGTCAGCCCCGCCGTGACGTCGGTGGACTTCTACGCCGATGGGGAGCTCCTGGGCACGGACGAGGCCGCCCCCTTCCGCTGGGACTGGGACACAGCCCAGGAGCCGGATGGTGAGCACACGATCCGGGTGGTGGCCCGCACGGCAGCCGGGCTGACGGACGAGGATGCGATCACGGTGACCGTGGACAGCGCCCTGGCTCAGCCCTGCAGCGAGCGGGTGGTCAACGGCGATTTCGAGGCGGTGGACGTGGGCTGGGAACCGCTCGGCGGGCAGCCGGGCGTCTACTCGACGCTCCAATATCACTCCCCGACCCGCTCCATGTTCCTGGGGCTCGCGGAGGGGATGCCCGATGTGGTGAGCTGGTCCTCCGTTCAGCAGCAGATCACCATCCCCGCCGACGCTGTCGTGGCCACTCTCACCTTCTGGTACTATCCTATCTCCGAGGATTTCGAAGGCGATGTACAGCGGTTCGGCATCCGGGATGCCGAGGGGATGTTCCTCGCACCCCTGCAAACGCTGCCCAACCAAGACGCTCGGGCGTGGCAGTTCTATGAGATCGACCTGCTGGCCTATGTGGGTGAGGACATCAAAGGCCAGACAATCACCCTCTACTTCAACGTCTACAACGATGGGGATGGCCAGGGGGTGACGTCCATGTACCTGGACGACGTCTCGGTGCTGGCCTGCCGCGAGGCCCCGACCCCCACGCCGACTATGACCGCCACCGCGACCTCCACGGCGACCTCGACGCCTACAGCGACTTTCACCCCCACCCCCACCGCGACCTCGACGGCCACGGCAACGGTTACACCCAGCCCCACCTCGGGCACCCCGGCCACATTGCCCCCCACGCTCACTGCAACGGCGACGGCTACCTCCACCCCGTCGCCCACGATGACAGCAACGCCTACTCCCACCATCGAGGTCACTCCGACGCCCACTGCGACCCCCGGGATAGGCTGCAGCGAGTTGGTGGTGAACGGGGGCTTTGAGGGGGGCATGGCGCCGTGGACGCCTAACCGGGCCAGCGTCGTCCCGGCGCCCGAGGAGGAGGGGCACGCTCTGCTGGTCGGCCTCACCGACCCGTCCCAGGATGCCTTCGCCTATTCCTCGGCCTACCAGGACGTGGCCATCCCTGCCGAGGTCATCACCGCCGTCCTCTCCTTCCGCTATTATCCCCTCTCCCAGGATCCAGAGCGCGATCGGCAGATCGTGGAGCTGCGGGATCCGGCTGGCGGGCAACTGGAGCGGTTGCTGGGCACCGGCCCCGCCTCGGACTCACAGCGCTGGGAGCAGGCTCAGTTCGACCTGGCGGAGCACCACGCCGGCCGGGCGATACGCCTCTACTTTGGTGCCCTCAACCACGAAGGGGGCGGGGTGACGGCCATGTACCTGGACGACGTCTCAGTGCACGTCTGCCGCGAGAGGCTACCAGGGGAGCATGCCATCTATCTGCCGTCTATCCTGAAGGATTGAAAGGGGGAGCTTCTTGCTACGGAGGGGCGTCCACGCCCCGTTCTGCGCCGCACTGGACGTGGCGATGACAAGCGGTCACGCTCGCTTGTCTCATGGCCAGCTTTTTCCCCAGACCCGCGTGACCGCTTGTCAGAGGACGCCACTTTGTAGGGAAAGAAAGC
>JBHIEC010000051.1:0-12385 GCA_046760425.1 Anaerolineae bacterium | reverse complement strand
GTTACCGCCAAGAATTCATATAACAATTACCCCAAGACTATTAGATTTTGGCAGTAACGTGACACCGACCGCGACGAGTCGGAGAGCGCGCAGGGACCTTCCCTCACCTTGCTCTATTTATCCCGCCGCGACAGACTGCCAAGATGATTCACCGCGATATCCCCAGGCAAGGCCAACGTCAGCAACGCGGGCAGGAGCGGCAGCCAGCTCAACAAACTCAAGGCTCTCACCACACCTATGCTATCTGCTACGGCACCGACCAGGGTGGCAGCCACACTGCCCAGGCCAAGGCCCAATCCCATCGTCACACTGGAAGCGGTGCTCACATTTCTGGGCAGCAGTCGCTGCGCCAGAGTTGTGGGCAGCGATTCGGAGAGGCAGAGCAGCATGCCAGCGCTGACAAGGCACGCGGCCAGCAAGATTCCCCCGCTATGAACCATCAGCATCAGCAAGGGGACAGCCATCACCAGTGAGCTCCCCATAACCAGGCGCACGCTCCACCTGTCGGCCAGGTAGCCCCCGGCTGGTACACCGATGATTCCCCCGCTGAGCAGAAACACCGCTAGGGCACCACCACCACTCAGCAGCGAAAACCCCTGTGCTTTCAGCAACACGGGCAGAAAACCCGTGAACCCGCTTATGACCATTGTCCTCAGCACGGCGATGGCCAGCAACAAGAACAAAGAATGGCCCTGGCTGGACAGGCTGGCTCCCAGCGCAGGAGTGGTATCGGCCGCAGCGTATCGAGGGGGCACCGAGACCATATAGTAAAGCACGAGAGCCATGACCAAGCCGGGCCACACCGTCAGCATGGTGGCCCACAGACCAAAATGCAACACAAAAAGAAGCACGAATAGCGGGCCCAGAGCATATCCCACCCAGCCGGCACCAATAAAGAGCCCCATCCCCCAATTATGACGCCGGCCGCTGGCACGTCCCGCCAGGGCCGCAGCCTGGGGATGGAAGGCGGCGGTGCCGATCCCTGACAGAAGGAGCAAAGCGACCACACTGGCATAGTTGGGCGCCATCCCTACCAGGCTCATGAAAACAGCCGTGAGCAATGGGCCAAGAACGACGAAGGCGCGACCCGACAGGCGGTCGGCCAGGTAGCCGTAGAGGGGCTGGGCCGTCTGTCCCGACATCATGCGCAGCGTTACCAGCGCCCCCGCCAGGGTCAGGGAGATATCGAGTTTAGCGATCAGCAGTGGCAAAAGAGGGGACAGAAAGCCACCGTAGGCATCGTTGACAGCGTGACCCAGGGCGAGCACGCCTACCGTGCGCCGTTGGAACGGTTCATCCATGACCGTTTCTCCGCGTGAGCAAGACGAAAGGTCGTGCAGATACAGCAATTTGGTTTCGGCCCAATCGAACGGGGCCAACATTACAGGGGTGCTACGCTGGCCTGAAATACTCGATGTCCAGTATCGAACCCTCCCGCTCATCCTTGGATTTGAACACCGCCTCCACGACCATGCCGATCTCCACCTCGTCAGGACTCACCTCGCCCAGGCGATGGACCAGGCCGCCGTCAGCGTCATCCAGTTGAACAAAGGCCAGGATCTCCGGCTCTTCCAGGCGGGAGCCGTCCAGGGCGGTGTGGAGGACGGTGTAGGTGTAGACCCGACCCTGGGGCTTGATCTCCACCCAGTCATCGAGCTGGGCGAAGCACCGCTCGCAGTAGAGCCTGGGGGGCACATAGGTGATGTCACAGGCCTGGCAGCAGGTGCCCACGAAGCGGGCGCGATCCTTGATCTCGCGGAAGAATCGCTCCCCGGCGATCCCCACGGTGTACAGGCTCTCGATGGGGATGTCGCCGAACCAGGGTCTGGTATCTGTAACATGGGTGATGGGGTTCAGGGGCATAGCAACCTCCTACTCCGGTTTGAAGTACCTGATGTCAGTGATAGCGCCGCTGCGCTCCTCGGGTGACTTCCACACGGCCCGCACCCGCATGCCGATCTTGACCCCCTGGGGAGCGACCTCGCTCAGGAGGTGCATGATGCCCATCCCTGGCGAGGCTCCATCAATCTCGATGACGGCCGGGATCTCCGGCTCCTCCACCCGGCGCACGTCCCAGGTGACGTAGCACAGGGAGAAGGTGACGACGGTGCCTGTGTCCTGGAGGGGCACGAACTCGTCCATAGGGCGGAAGCACCACTCGCAGAAGGCGCGGGGCGGCACCACCGTGCGGTGGCAGCGCAGGCAACGGGACCCCACGATCCGCCCCTCCTTCAGCTCCGCCAGGTACCGCCCGATGGCCACCCCGGCGTCCCAGGCATATCGAGCGTTGGGAACCCAGCGGGTGGTGAGCACCCGCCCCTCCTCGAAATCGGCCCGGCTGAGGGGGGTGCCGGGAAATTCTTTGATGTTGGCTGTCATTCTGAACCTCCGTGTTCAGGTCGCGTTGGGAAGTCGTCGCCTTCGCGCTGCAACTCCTCCCTGACGCGAGCCGTGTACTCGATCAGCTTCTCCGCCAGGGCGATAATCGCTAGGGCATCCTCACGAGCAATCGTCGCTTCTTCTTCGTACCGCGCGCGGCTCCTGGTCTCCAGAGCCAGGTGGAGGTCTCGTCCCCACTCGGCCGGCACCTTTCCCGTCCTGGCATAGAGATCGCCGAATCGGTTCACCAGTCCCCCATGGGTCTTTGGCAACGCATCCATTTCGATGAGCAGGAGCCCTTTGACCAGAGCTTCAGCGGCGTTATAAGCCAAGTCTGCCGCTTCCCTGTAATCTCCATTCGCAAGAACGTACCTAGCCACCCGCAGGTAGCTGGAGGCCAGGCCGTATTTGCCTTCCAGCAAGGCCATCTTTAACGCCTTCTCCTCCATGGAGTAGACCTCCTTCCCCCGCCGCGCCGAACGGTGCATGAAAAAGCTAGCAGGGTGATAATATCTGCTCAGGGGATACACCAGGGGTTGGACGCTCTCCCCTGTCCTGAGGCCTGTCTGGAAGGCGGCCTCCGCGCACATGTTACGGATAGCCTGGCGATCACGGATGCCGAAGACCAACAAGTCAATGTCGCTTTCTTCCCCGACATCTCCCTCCAGGGCACTGCCGAAGAGGATCACCTTGGCAATCTCAGAGCGCACCGGGCTGCGCAGGAGTTCCTCTAGGAAGACCATCAGGGCTTCCAGTTTCAGGCGGTGCAGTCTGCTCTTGGGCTCGAAAACCACCCCGTTGATGATCACTGGCGAGAGCCTGGTTTCCACAGCCATCCCTTATACCCCCAATATCACCACCGTTCCCACCTGCATCAAATCGCCCCAGGCCTGGGCCAGGCCGCGCTTAGGGTTGCCCGGCACCTGGCGCTTCCCTGCCTCTCCTCTTAGCTGCCAGAAGATCTCGGCCACCTTCATCAGGCCCGCTGCAGCAATGGGGTTGCCCACCCCCAGCAGCCCCCCTGAGGGGCAGACAGGCATGTCGCCGTCCCGCTGGGTGATGCCCAGAGCCGTTATCTCGGGGGCCTTCCCCCGGTCAGCCAGGAGAAGCCCCTCCAGGTGGTGGAGCTCCTTGTAATCGAAGGGGTCATAGGGCTCCACGATGTGGATCTGCTTACGGGGCTCGGTGATGCCGGCCATCTTGTAGGCCATGCGGGCGGCATACTCCACGTAGCGTGGATAGGCCAGGTCGCGGTTGGTCCAGTAGGCGGTGTCCAGGCTCCAGCCCACCCCCTCGATCCACACCGGCTTATCAGTGATCCGCTTGGCCACGTGCTCTGCGGCCAGAACCACCGCCACCGCCCCATCGGAAACAGGGCTCACATCCAGCCGCTGCACGGGCCAAGCCAGCACCTCGGAGTTGAGGACGTCTTCCACGGTGATGTTGGGGTCGCCCAGCAGGGCGCAGGGATGATCGGCGGCATTGCGTTTGTTCTTGACGGACACCAGGGCGATGTCCTCCTTGGAGAGCCCGTAGGTGTGCATGTAGCGGTGCATCTCCAGGGCGAAGATCCAGAGGAGGTTAGGCTTCAGGGGGCGCTCGGTGGTATGGTCAAAGATGGTCAGGAAAGCACCCTGGGGGTGGGGCTGGCAACTGGACATCTTCTCCTCGCACACCACCAGGCAGGTGTCGAAGAGGCCCGAGGCCACGTGGTACCAGCCCTGGATGACGGAGAAGACACCGGTACCGCCGCCCACGTAGCCGCGCATGAAGGGCTTGCCCCAGGCTCCGGCCCCGTCGCTCAGGTACTCACCTTTCATGTGGACGCCGTCGAAGGCATCCGGGGCGGTGCCCAGGGCGACGCAGCCGATGTCGCCCAGGGTCAGCTCGCAGGAGTCCAGGGCCATCTTGGTCGCCTGCCAGGCCAACTCCTTGCCCGTCTCCTGGGCCCGTCGCATGAACTTGGTCATCCCTGCGCCGACAACGGCGACTCGTCGAATACTCATTATCCCACCTCCATGGGGCAAAATTAGGGCCAGCTTGTTCTTGCTTGACCTTTAAGGCTTTACAGTGATATTCTACCACAATCCAGGCTTTCAAGCAAAGGACTACTCATAGTTTCAGATGATCACCGGCTCCCGGTACTCGCCGAAGACCTGTCGCAGGACGCCCATGATCTCCCCCAGGGTGGCGTAGGCCCGCACGGCGTCTAAGATATAGGGCATCAGGTTCTCGGTACCCTCAGCCGCCTGCCGCAAGGCCTCCAATCGCCGCTGCACAGCATCGTTGTCCCGCTCCCGCCGCACCCGCTTCAGACGCTCGATCTGCCGCCGCTCCCCCTCGGGGTCCATCTCCAGCAGCGGGATGTGCAAAGGCTCATCCAGGACGTAGTCGTTGACCCCCACGATGATGCGCCGCCTGGTGTCAATCTCCCACTGGTAACGCGCCGCCGAGTCGGCGATCTCCTGCTGGAAGTAGCCCAGCTCGATGGCCCGGATCACCCCGCCCAGGTTCTCGATCTTCTCAAAGTATTCGTAGGCTTTCCGCTCCATGCGGTCCGTCAGGGCCTCGACGAAGTAGCTGCCGGCCAGGGGGTCTACGGTGTTGGTCACGCCGCTCTCGTGGGCGATGATCTGCTGGGTGCGCAGGGCGATGCGCGCCGCCAGTTCGCTGGGCAGGGCCAGGGCCTCGTCCATGGAGTTGGTGTGCAGTGACTGGGTTCCCCCCAGCACGGCGGCCAGGGCCTGGATGGCCACCCGCACCACATTGTTCTCCGGCTGCTGGGCGGTCAGGGACACACCAGCCGTTTGGGTGTGGAAGCGCAGCCACCAGCTTCGCGGCTCTTTCGCGCCGAACCGCTCGCGCATCTCGCGAGCCCAGATGCGCCGCGCGGCCCGATACTTGGCGATCTCCTCGAAGAAATCGTTGTGGGCGTTGAAGAAGAAGGACAGCCGGGGTGCGAAATCGTCCACGTCCAACCCTCGGTCTATGCAGGCCTGGACGTAGGCGAAGCCGTCGGCCAGGGTGAAGGCCAGTTCCTGGACGGCCGTAGCCCCCGCCTCGCGGATGTGGTAGCCGCTGATGGAGATGGTATTCCAGCGGGGCAGATACTTGGTGCCGAACTCGATGGTGTCCACCACCAGGCGCATGGAGGGCTGTGGTGGGAAGATGAACTCTTTCTGGGCGATGTACTCTTTCAGGATGTCGTTCTGGATGGTGCCGCCCAGCTTCTCCATGGGCACCCCCTGGTTCTCGGCAGCGGCAATGTACATGGCCCAGATGACGGCTGCGGGGCTGTTGATGGTCATGGACGTGGTCACCTGATCCAGGGGGATGCCGTCGAAGAGGATCTCCATGTCGGCCAGGGAGGAGATGGCCACGCCGCACTTACCGAACTCGCCGGGTACGCGGGGATCGTCAGTGTCGTAGCCGTAGAGAGTGGGCATGTCGAAGGCCACCGAGAGCCCCGTCTCCCCGTGCTCCAGAAGATACTTGAAGCGGGCGTTGGTCTCCTCGGCGGTGCCGAAGCCAGCGAACATGCGCATGGTCCACAGGCGGCCACGGTACATGGTGGGATGCACCCCTCGGGTGAAGGGGTACTGGCCGGGGAAACCCAGGTCCCTCTCGTAGTCTAGATGGGCGATGTCGGCCGGGGTATAGAGCCGAGCCAGCGGCGCGCCGGAGGTGGTGATAAACTCCTCTTTGCGCTCAGGGAGCCGCTCCAGGGACTCCTTGAGGGTCGTCTGCTCCCACTCCGCCTTTTTCCGCTCGATCCTTTCAATCTCGTCTCTGTCGAACATCGAACACCTCCAAGTGATGCGTGATGCGTAAAACGTAAGACGTGATGCGTGACGTTTTACGCTTTACGTTTCATTTATCGGTTCCTGAGCAGGCTTCCGCTGCCTCTGGAGAGCATCGAGGAAGCCCCGCACCCCTGCCTGGGCAGCGCGGCCCTCCACCAGCAGCCGCTGCCGCAAGAGCCGCAGGTCTATGAGGGGTGGGCGCTTCTCATCGAGAGCCCTCTCGTACAGCTCGACGAGGACGCCGTGGGTGGCCCGGGGATGGATGAAGGCGATCTTCTTGCCGCCCGTGCCGATGTAGGGCTGGCGGTCAATCAGTTGAACGCCCTTCTCCTCCAGTCGGGCCAGCGCCTTCTCGATGTCTGTCACCTCGAAGCAGATGTGGTGGATACCCTCGCCCCGCTTGTTGATGAAGCGGGCCACGGGCCCGTCGTCATCAATGGGCTCCACCAGCTCCACCTCGCTCTCCCCTGCTGGCAGGAAGGCCACCACCACCCGCTGATCAGCTTCGGCCTCCGTGGTGGCCACCTTCAGGCCCAGGGCTTCCTCGTAGAACGCCAGCGTCTCCTCGATACTTTTTACGGCGATGCCGATGTGGTCAATCCGTTTGATCACGACGGCCTCCCTCTGTACTCCCCAAATACCCTCCGCAGCACCTCGCAGATCTCGCCCAGCGTGGCGCAGGCCTCCACACAGGCCAGGATAGGCGGCATCAGGTTCTCGTCACCCCGGGCCGCTTCCTCCAGATCGCCCAGCAACTGCTGTACCCGCCCGTTGTCCCGCCGCGCCCGCAGGGCGGTCAGCCGAGCCACCTGCCGCTCCCGCACCGCCGGATCCACCTTGAGTAGCTTCGGCTTCTGCTCCTCCGGGATCACGTACTCGTTTACCCCCACCACGATCCGCTCCTTGGCCTCCACCTGCCGCTGATACCGATAGGCGCTCTCCTGGATCTCCCGCTGCATGAAGCCGGTTTCGATAGCTGCCAGCGCCCCGCCCAGGTGATTGATCTGCTCGATGTATGCCTCGGCCCGGGCCTCGATCTCGTTGGTGAGGGCCTCAACGAAGTAGCTGCCGCCCAGGGGGTCAACAGTATGGGTCACCCCGCTCTCGTGGGCGATGATCTGCTGGGTGCGCAGGGCGATGCGAGCCGAGGTCTCGGTGGGCAGGGCCAGGGCCTCGTCCATGGCGTTGCAGTGCAGGCTCTGAGTGCCCCCCAGCACAGCGGCCAGGGCCTGGATGGCCACCCGCACGATGTTGTTCTGCGGCTGCTGGGCGGTTAGGGCCGCGCCGGCCGTCTGGGTGTGGAAGCGGAGCATCCAGGAGCGGGGGTTCTGGGCTCCAAAGCGCTGCCGCATGATCCGTGCCCAGAGGCGCCGCGCCGCCCGGAACTTGGCCACTTCCTCCAGCAGATCGCTCTGGGCCACGAAGAAGAAGGAGAGCTGGGGGGCGAAGTCGTCCACGTCCAGGCCCCGGTCGATGGCCGCCTGGACGTAGGCCATGGCGTTGGCCAGGGTGAAGGCCACCTCCTGCACCGCCGTGGCCCCCGCCTCACGGATGTGGTAGCCGCTGATGGAGATGGGGTTCCAGTGGGGGAGATGCCGGGCACAGTAGGCGAAGATGTCGGTGGTCAGGCGCAGGGAGGGCCCCGGGGGAAAGATGTAGGTGCCCCGAGCCACGTACTCCTTGAGGATGTCGTTCTGGACCGTGCCACGGAGGTCTTTGGGGTCAACGCCCTGCTTCCTGGCCACGGCGATGTACATGGCCAGGAGGACCGCCGCCGTGGCATTGATGGTCATGGACGTGCTGACCCGATCCAAGGGTATACCGTCGAAGAGCCGCTCCATGTCCTCCAGGGACGAGATGGCCACGCCCACCTTGCCCACCTCCCCCTCGGCCAGAGGGTGGTCCGAGTCGTAGCCGATCTGAGTGGGCAGGTCGAAGGCGATGGAGAGGCCCGTTTGCCCCTGTTCTAAGAGATACTTATAGCGGCGATTGGACTCCTCAGCCGTGGCGTAGCCGGCGTACTGGCGCATGGTCCACAGGCGGCCCCGGTACATGGTGGGATAGATGCCCCGCGTGAAGGGATACTGGCCGGGGAACCCCAGGTCCCGCTCGTAGTCCAGGCCTGTACTGAGCTTGGTCGAAGTATCAGCCGCGTCATCAGGCGTGTAGATCCGCTCTACCGGGATGCCCGATAGCGTCTCGAAGCGCTCTTTTCGCTCCGGCCAGCGGGCAAGAGCGGGCTTTAGAGTTCCCTCTTCCCACTCTTCTCTCAGTTTCAGCAGGGCACAATGGTGCGCTACCGGGCGGCGTCCCCGCCCTGTGGAATAATTATTCCGCGGGGCACGCCGCCCAGACGGGGCGAGGACGCCCCTTGAGAGCGATGATCGTGATGTACTGAGTTTGGAAAGATTCTCCTGGGTCAACCTCTCACTCCTTAACCCCTCACTGACCGCATGATCAACACATCCTCGTGAAAACCGGCGCCCCGCCGCCCGGTGCGGCGGTTCACCTGGCGGGTGATCCGCTCCTCCAGCACGAAGCCGCTCTGAGCCATGATCTCCGGGTAGAGCCCGTATTTGTCGTTAACCACGAAGATGACCGGGCCATCGCCCTTCAGATGTTCACGGCAGCGCCGTAGCACCCGCACGATCCCTTCGACATAATCCTCCCTGGCCGCCTGCCCCCGTCCCCGGGCCATGGCCCCGATCTCCAACTCCGAATGGTCCTCCAGGCCCAGGAGCTCATAGGCGTAGCGGTGCTGCTCGTGGTAATCAATCAGACCCAGGTAGGGCGGCGAGGTGAAGACGCCATTGATGCCCTCAGGAGGCTCCACCTGGCGGGCATCGCCGTGGATGACTATCACCCGCGCTTCGGTGCGGATCCGTTGGTAGCGCCTGATCCGCGCCAGGGTATCGAAAGAGTAGCTCTTGAGGAACTTGAGGGCCTGGCCCACGGGATAGCAGGTCCGACCGTGCTTGTGGCAGTAGTAAGGCCCTCTGACCGGCTGGCTGGGGTAATCCAGATCGTAGTGGGGCACCTGCCTGGCGCTGCGGGCGGCCCGGCTGAGGATGATCTTCAGCACGTCCCGATACTGGTAGTTGGCGATCAGGCTACGATAGTAGAGCAGCTCCTGGAGCGACCTCCTGGCATACCAGCGGTTCAGATACTCGTTGTCAGTAGAGAGCTCGCTGAGGACGATGCCATCCTCCGGGGGCAGGCCCTGTGGAATATCCGTTCCACGGGGCAGGAGGCCGTTGCTGTAGGCATACTCGCTGGCCGTCCTCACCCGGTCAAAGATATCCTCGATCTCCCTGGCCAGAAGCTCCAGGTCGTATCTGGCCGTCTTGACCCTGGACAACAGGCAGTTGAACTGGGAGATGTCTATCCCAACGGCGTGCATGCCCAGGACATTAGCCTCCACCAGAGTCGTGCCACTGCCCACGAAGGGGTCCAGGATCACGTCGCCAGGCTGGAAGTGGCGGCGCAGGAAGATCTCGACCAACTGGGGGACGAACTTGCCCAGGTAGGGATGGAGCCCGTGGACGTGCTTGGTCCGTTGGCGCTGGGGCAATTCCTCTTCCGACCAGCTCAGGTCAAGCCCTTCGGCGGAGCTCAGGACAAGGCTTCCTGTTTTGGCTAGCATGAGCCCGCTTCCCAGCTAGATGACCCCCAGCTCCTTGCCCACCTTCTCGAAGGCCTCTAACCCCTTATCCAGGTCGGCCCGACTGTGGGCGGCGGTGTTCATGACGCGGATGCGAGCCTGCCCACGGGGCACGGTGGGGAAGCCAATGCCCATGGCGAAGACCCCCTCGTCGAAGAGGCGCGCCGAGAATTCCTTGGCCAGCGACGCTTCGCCCAGCATGATCGGCACGATAGGCGTCTCCGTCCGGCCGGTGTCGAAGCCCAGGTTCTTCATCTCCTTCTTGAAGTACTCGGTGTTCTCCCACAGCCTGTCCACCAGCTCCGTGGACTCCTCCAGCAGGTCAAGGGCCGCCAGGCAGGCGGCGGTGTCGGCTGGCGTCACGGCGCTGGAGAAGAGGAAAGGCCGCGCCTTCTGGCGCAGGTAGTCAATGATGAGCTTCTTGCCGGCCAGCGACCCGCCCACCACGCCGAAGGCCTTGGACAGGGTCCCCATCTCCACGTCGAACTTGCCGTGCAGGCCGAAGTGATCAACGATACCGCGGCCGCCACGCCCCAGCACGCCCTCGCCGTGGGCGTCATCCACCATGGTGATCACCCCGTACCTCTCAGCTATCTCGTACAGTTTGTCCAGGGGGGCGATATCGCCGTCCATGCTGAACACCCCATCGGTGACCAGGAGGCCACGGCGGTACTGGCCGATGTTCTCCTTGATCACCCGCTCGGCGTCTTCGGGGTCGCAGTGCTCGTAGATGAGGATTTTGGCCCTTGATAGGCGGCAACCGTCAATGATGCTGGCGTGGTTCAGACGGTCGGAGAAGATGCAGTCCTCGCGGCCCACCAGGGCGGGGATGACGGCCTGGTTGGCGCAGAAGCCTGACTGCACGTACAGGGCATCCTCCACACCCTTGAACTGCGCCAGGCGCCTCTCCAGTTGCAGGTGCAGCGTCTGCGTCCCGGCGATGGTGCGCACCGCCGCCGGCCCCACGCCCCATTCGTCAATGGCTCGCTTGGCCGCCTCCTTGAGCCTGGGGTGGTTGGCCAGGCCCAGGTAGTTGTTGGTGCAGAAGTTGAGCACCCGCTTGCCATCCACGATCATCCAGGCGTCGGCCGGCGACTCCATGGTGCGGATGTTGATGAAGAGCTTTGTCTCCTTGAGGTTGGCGATGTCCTCCCTGATAAAGGCCAGTTTATCAGTGGTCATCTTTGACCTCCTTGCTCTCTGAAAGTAAGTGTATAGCGAAGCTTCGCCTCAAACCGACAAGTGGGCAGAGGCCTGTGAGTGTGTCATTCTGAGCCTTCGGGCTTGAGGCCCTCAGGCCGAAGCCGAAGCGAAGAATCTCCGGGGGCGACGTGAGACTCTTCGCTCCGCTCAGAGTGACAGGTGAAAATCTTGTCTCGTCCGGAGTGCAGACGCGAACCTGCCTAGCGGACTTGCGTCCTCGCAAGCGCTCACCAGCATGTCTTCAGAGCGTGCTTTGACCGAGCTCGCAGGTGAGCGCTTGCGACCGCACTCCGGCAGCTTTTTCCATCTACTGAAGCTGATTTGCCAAACCAGGCTGGGATTTGAGCCCAAAGGCCCACCCTACCCTAATCCCTCCCTCAGGGAGGGGAATTGCCTCCCTATCCCCGACCAGCCAGGTCAGCGCATGAACTGCCCCAAGGCCGCTCGGGCCTCCTCCAGCGCTTCCAGCCTGTCCACCAGATATAGCCTGATCCCCAGGCGGGAGGTGATAGGCTCCAACAGCTCGTAGGCTTCATCCTTCTTAACCCATATCTCGGCCGGCAGCCTTTTGAGCCTTTCGGCCAGAGCCAGAAATCGCTCGGGGACCTCTGCCAGGTAAGTTTCAGGGGAGACCAGGTCGCCGCCGAAGATGAAGCCCGACCCGTGGTCCACCGTCATCGTCATGTAGGGATAGTACGGCCTTTCACCTCTCTTATCCTGCACAGGGGTGGGCGAGAGGAAGAAGTCCATCTCCCAGATTGCCTGCATAAGCGTGGCCGCCTTCTTGAGCCTGGCCAGACGAAACTCGTCTATGGGCACAGTCACGAACTCTTCCCTCTCCAGCGGGGCCGGCTCCAACCAGGCGTCTCTCCAGGAGAGGCCCTGCTCCGTTTCCTGTGGCACCCTGACAAACCAGAGGTCCTCCTGTGGGGGATCGAAGAGGTAGGGGTCTTCTTCGAAGCGAAGACAGACCTCAGTTGCCTGTTGCAGGGCCAGGGTGAGAAACCTGGCCTCGTCGGCCGTCAGGTACCAGGGGTGGTATCCCGGACGGTAGCTTCTGAAGAGCGGCCATTGGTTTCGCCCCCGAAACTTGAGGCCCAGGCGCTTGATGACCTGGCGATCCTGGTTGGTCAGCTCTTCTCTGTCGGCGAACGAGACCATCAGGCACTTCTGCATCAGGGCTGTCTCGATGGTTTCGGGCAGAGCCGCCAACGGTGGCTCGGTGGCGACGCGCATGTAGCTCTCCAGGCCCTCAGTGCCCAGGTAGACGGCCAGGGCAAACACCTCTCCCAAAGCGCCCAGGACGCAACAGTAGCCGATCTCCCCGGTGGCCGGATTC
>JBHIEC010000050.1:0-12494 GCA_046760425.1 Anaerolineae bacterium | reverse complement strand
ACGCCCCTGGCGCGACTCGAACGCGCAACACTCGGATTAGAAGTCCGATGCTCTATCCACTTGAGCTACAGGGGCTGGCTACGTCATAATTCTAGCCCAAAGCCCCTGCCCTGTCAAGCAGGTTGCATTTCGCCCAGGGATAAGCTATAATCTCACGTAGATCGCTACAAAGGGGCGTCCGCGCCCCGCTCTTGACGACCTTCTACGCCCCGGACGTGGCGAAGCTTCGTCCTGAGGCTCAGCCCGAAGGGACGCCACTTTATAGCGACATAATGTGATTCGGGCAAAATCCAGCGCTGCTATCGGGTAGGAGATCAACCACGTTGGCTCAAAGAGTGGCGCTGAGACAAGCAACTTGGTTACCTTGTTACCTGGAGGAAGTGCTAAGAGGGGAATAAAGCGTGGAAATCGCGGCGGAGAACGATCTGGTGCTCCTGCTCTCCAAAGACCACAAGCGCTTCATCGTGCGGCTGACGGCGGGCGGGGAGTTCCATTCTCACCACGGCCTGATCCAGCACGACGACCTCATCGGCCAGCCCTTTGGGCGGGAGATCCACTCCCACCTGGGCTACCCTTTCCTCCTGCTCCAGCCCTCCACCCACGACCTGATCATGAACGTCACGCGGGCCACCCAGATTGTCTACCCCAAAGAGATCGGCTACGTGCTGCTCAAGCTGAGCATCGGGCCTGGCACGCGGGTCATCGAGGCTGGCACGGGCAGCGGCGCCCTCACCCTGGCCCTGGCCCATAGCGTGCGGCCCGACGGCCGCGTCTACTCCTACGAAAGCCGCGAGGATATGATCCGCCTGGCGACGAAAAACCTGGAGCAGGTGGGGCTGCTGCCCTACGTGGAGCTGAAGCAGCGTGACATCGCCCAGGGCTTCGACGAGCGGGACGTGGACGCCTGCTTCCTCGACGTGCGCACACCCTGGGACTACCTGCCCCAGGTCCGCCAGGCCCTCAAGGGTGGCGGCTCCTTCGGCGCCCTGGTGCCCACCACCAACCAGATCTCGGCCCTCCTCGAAGGGCTGGAGGCCCACGCCTTCGCCGACATCGAGGTGGCCGAGATCATCCTGCGCCAGTACAAGGCCGTCCCGGAGCGCCTGCGCCCCCTCGACCGCCTGACGGCCCACACGGGCTACCTCATCTTCGCCCGGAAGGTGGAGAGAGAACAGACAACAGAGCGATGAACTGGGCTCAGAATTCCAGCCGTCTGAGGCCTGACGTCTCCCTCACTGGATTGTTACGCTGCCTATCCCCACGTCAACCTGCAGGTCCAGCCGATCCTCCGCCGAATGGTATCTTTCGCTCATGTATAGGTCCTCCCCTGCCCGTGGGAAGCGACCCCTGTCAATGTTGAGGCTCCCGATGCCGGTGTCCACCTCGATGCGGGCCGCCACGCCCCCAGGGATCTCCAGCCTGATCTCCCCCACGCCTCCATCAACGCTGGCCCGCGTCCGACCCCGACTGGGAAAGATGACGGTCGTGCGGCCCATGCCGGCGTCTAACTCCAGGTCGCGCACCTGCAGATCCTCCAGATCCAGCACCGTCTCGCCCACGCCGGTATCAACGTTAAGCGTCAGCGGCACCTGGGTGGTGAGGGCCAGGTTCCAGCGCTCTTCACGGGTCCCAACGGAGGGCATGAAGAAGGGCCCACGGCGCGGGCTGCGCAACGTCAGACGGCCCCGTTGCGCATCGTACTCCTTGATCACCTGGCCGTCTGGGCCTTCGAACCGCCCTTCCACCAGGTTCGGGCTGTCGTGCAGCGCCCGCACCCTCAGGTCGCCGCCTCTGAACTGGATCTCGACGTACGCTTCGCCGATGTCTCCCAACGGCTCCACGATCTGGGTGGTCTCTACCGCCCTGGCTGGCCCCAGGCTGGCGCCCAGGATGGCCACGCCGATCGCCCCCAGGATCACGATCAGGCCTATGATCACCACGGTGACATAGGCCAGGGTGGATTCCAGTTGGGCAGCCAGGATGTCCAGGCCGATCAGGACCAGGATCAGGGGCCAGAAGCCCAGGAGCGCCCACATATCCCATTGCAGCAGACCCAGGTTGGCCAGCAGGAACAGGATGCCGGCCACGATCAGAATGATGGGCCACACAAAGCCCCTTCGTCGTCTCATCGTTTCACCTCCGTATTCTATCTTGAACGTTTCATAGTCTGCTGTCTCCACGTCTGTATACGTGGCAGAGGGGTGGAAGGTTACGGGTTCTTGACTTCTCGACCTAGATCAGCACCCTGGTCCTGAGCGAACTGGGTGGGGACGGGTTAGGCTACGTCCTCGACGAGTGCCAGCGGTTGCTCAAGGACGATGGGCTGCTGGTGGTGGCCGACGAGATGGTGCCAGAGGGTGCTCTGGCCAGGCGGGCCTTCTACGTGGATTGAGCCTGCGGGGAGGAGCGCGCGTGAGGGACATGGCCTTAGTGGTTGCAGCCTACCTTCTGGGGTCCATCCCCTTCGCCTACCTGATAGGCCGCTGGCGTGGGGTGGACCTCACCCAGGTGGGTACCCGCAACGTAGGGGCCGCCAACCTGGGCCAGGTGGTGGGACGCTGGGCGGGGGCCCTGGCTTTCCTGGCTGACATGGCCAAGGGGCTCGTCCCCGTCCTGGCGGCCAGGGCTTTGCGCTACGGGGGGTTAGCGGCTGCTGCAGCCGGAGTGGCCGCCGTAGCGGGTCACTGTTGGCCCCTCTTCCTTCGTTTTCGAGGCGGGAGGGGCAACGCCACCGGCATGGGTGCTGCCGCCGGGCTGTCCCCCAGGGCCCTGGTCGTGGCCCTGCTCTTTTTCGCCCTGGGGGCGGCTACCCGCCTCCTGGCCCTGGGCATGCTCCTGGGCTTCGCTGTGATGCCTCTCCTGGCTTGGTGGTTTGGGGCCGAGGGGGCTACCGTCACGGCGCTGGTGGCCATCCTGGGGCTGATTGTGGTGCGGCGGCTCACCGCCCTGGGGGTCCGGCAGCAGTTGGCTCAGGCCGAAGACAAGGGACGGGCGGTGATCAACCTGCTGCTCTACGACAACATCGCGGGCCGACGGAGATGAGGGGTGATAGAAAGCCGCCCAGTGGATGGCATGGGCGGCTTCTTTGTCTTGACCTTCATCTGCGCAGCAGCCTGCAGGCAAGACAATGAGGGGGCCCGGCAGATCGTCGTGGCCTCTGCGGCTCGCATACCTGCGGCGGCATAGTTCCCCCCTTCCAGGCCGGAGCTCCGGGTAGACCTGTGGTGATGGGGCGAAGTGGCTCTAGAAGGGGATCTCCTCTTCGGGCAGCTCTTCGGGAACCTCAAAGGGTGGCGCTTCCCGCTCTGCCCTGCCGCCCAGGAACCTCACCGTCCGGGCGCGGAGCTCCCAGGTGTACCGCGTTTGGCCCTCCTGATCCTCCCAGCTTCGGGTCTGGATCTCCCCCTGGACGAGCACTGGCCTGCCTTTGGTGAGGTACTGGTTGCAGGTCTCGGCCAGCTTCCCCCAGGTGACCACGCGGAACCAGGTGGTCTCTTCCTGCAGCTTACCCTCGGCGTTGGTCCAACGACGATTGGTCGCCACCCGGAAGTTAGTGACGGGGGTGCCGCTGGGCGTGTAACGCATCTCCGGGTCCGCCCCCAGATAGCCGGCAATTACGACGCTTTGAAACATCTCTCCCTCCTTGGTGATGATAACTGAAGGTGCCGACTGGGCCTCAAAGGCCTTGAAAGTTGCTTTATTTTACACCATTCTCAGGAATTGGTCAACAGCCGAACGGTTCTGAACTTTAAAATTCCAAAATCCGGGCGAATTTTAAGGAAAAACCCATTGCATTTTTTCGAGAAATGCGTTATAATAAGTGGAAAATTGTGGTAGAAAGTGGTTGATAGTGGTAAGCCGAAGTAGCTAAACCTTGGGGGAACTGAGCATGTTGTCAGGGGAGTATCGGCATAGCATTGACGATAAGGGGAGGGTGATCATTCCGGCTAAGTTTCGCGCTGCCCTGGCTGATGGGGTCTATGTCACCAGGGGCCTGGATGGCTGTCTGTTCGCCTTCCCCCTCGATGCCTGGGAGGCGATGGCTCAGAAACTGGTGAAGCTCTCCCTGATGAGTCGCGACGCCCGCTACTTCAGCCGCATGATGTTCTCAGGGGATGTCTTCCCCCTCGACAAACTGGGACGGATTAACCTGCCAGCTCCTCTGTTGGATCACGCCAACATCGAGGTGGGCCAGGAGGTGGTGATTGTGGGGGTGAATTCGCGCCTGGAGATTTGGAGCACGGAACGGTGGCGCAGGGTCACTGAAAGGATTGAGAAGGAGAGCGATTTGTTCGCGGAGCAGTTAGCCGAGCTAGGGCTCTGAGAATTCTGGGGGGTAGGAGTATATGTTCCTAGGTGAGTTTAAACATACTATAGATGAAAAGGGGAGGGTGACCATCCCCGCTAAGTTCCGTGCTAGGCTGATGGAGGGAGCAGTTGTGACCAGGGGTCTAGGCGCACATACCTGCCTTTTTGTCTACCCCATAGATGAGTGGATGAAGTTGACAGAGAAGATCAATAGCCAAGATCTATCTCAAGAGAAGGCTGATGCTCTAAGCTACTTTATCTATGGCAATGCTTCAGACTGCAAACCTGATAGGCAGGGTCGAATTCTCATCCCAGCCAATCTGCGAAAGTATGCTGGCTTCGAAAGCGAGATCGTTATCGTTGGGCTCCTTACTCATTTTGCAATATGGAGTCAGGAGAACTGGCAAGAAGCCCAACTCAAAATCGAACAAACCGGCAAATCAATTGTTAAGGACCTGCCAAGCCTGATGAGGTCTGTCGCGGGCGTAGGACGTGAGTGATAGGTTAATCCATATCCCTGTTCTTTACCAAGAGGTCATGGCCGGCCTGCAACCCAGGCCCGGCGGGCGCTATATTGATGGCACGGTGGGTGGAGGGGGGCACGCCCGTGGCCTCCTGGAGGCCTCCAGCCCCGATGGCTGTCTCCTGGGCATTGACGCCGATCCGACGGCCATCGGCGTGGCCAGGCAGCACCTGGCCGAGTATGGCACGAGGGCTGTACTGGTCAACGCCAACTTCGCCGATCTGAAGGAGGTGGCCGTCCAACACGGCTTCTGCCCCGTGGACGGCATCCTGCTGGATCTGGGACTCTCATCCCTGCAACTGGAGCAGGGGGAGAGGGGCTTCTCCTTCCAGGTGGAGGGTCCCCTGGACATGCGCTTCAATCCCCGTCAGGAGCGCACGGCCGCCGACGTGGTCAACACCTTTCCCGAAGATCAACTGGCCGACCTCCTGCGGCGCTATGGCCAGGAGCCCGCAGCACGACGCATCGCCCGCGCCATCGTGGCCCAGCGTCCCATTGCCACCACCACGGAGCTGGCTGAGATTGTGCGGCGGGCGGTGCCGAGACGCCGCAGGCTCCATCCCGCTACCAGGACCTTCCAGGCCCTGCGCATCGCCGTCAACGAGGAGCTGGACGCGCTGAGCAAAGCCCTGCCCCAGGCGGTGGAATTGCTGGCCCCCGGGGGACGCCTGGCCGTCATCTCCTTTCACTCTTTGGAGGATCGCATCGTCAAGGACTTCTTTCGGGAGCAGGCTCGCGGTTGCATCTGCCCGCCGCATGTGCCTGTGTGTGTCTGCCATCACCAACCTACGCTGGTCATCCTGACCAAGAAGCCTATCAGGCCCTCGGAGACGGAGGTGCAGCGCAACCCCCGCAGCCGGAGCGCCAGGCTACGCCTGGCCTCTCGCCTTTGACAACAAGCTCAAATCACAACGCATGATAGTGTTCGAAGCCTGACATCGCTGCTACCCCCTGAAAACAGGCCATGGGGGCTGGATGTCAACTTTCTGAGCTATCACCGGAGGAGGCCCTCGTGGCTGCCAAACTTTTTCTTCCCCAGCGTGGTGAGAGCCCTTGGTCCCCCCAGGGCCGAACACGCCGTTGGATCCTCCTGTATCTGGCCTTGCTGTGCCTGGGGATCTTCCTCCACCTGACCCTGGCCAGCCAGATAGCTATCCTCAGCTACAGGATATGGAAGCTGGATGAGCAGAAACAGGCTCTTGAGCAGCAAAGGGCCGAGATCATGGTGCAGATAGCGGCCATGACGGCCCCCGCTGCTCTGGAGGAGAAAGCGAGAGAACTGGGGTTCGTCCCGGCCGAAGAGGTCCTCTACATCGTCCTGGATCGTTCGGAAGAGGCCCTGATGGTGCCGCCGGAGTCAGCTCTCGCTGCTCCGGAGGAGGGCACTGCTGAGGATACCGATGGAGCTGCCTGGTGGCAGGAGATTATCTCCCGGTTCGCGGCCTGGATAGCCCCGACGTCCCGGCCGGTCGAGGCCGAGGGATCGCCTTAGCCAGGATGGTTTATCATGGAAGATGTATCGGCCATCAAGCTGCAAAGACAACCCCGCAGGCGTCTGGCACTCCTGTTCACCGCCCTGGTAGGGGTGATGTTGATCCTTGCCGCCCGCCTCTTCTATTGGCAAGTGCTATCCCCTGAGGATGTGGTCCCGCAGCAGGAGGCCCAAAGTGGCGTACGAGGGGAGATTCTGGATAAGCATAGACTCCGTATCGTCATAAACCGGTTTGAATACGACATCTCCGCCGCCCCTAGCGAGATTGAGAATGTCGAACGGACAGCCCAGCAACTGGATCCCTACCTGTCTCTGTCCATGGAAGAGATTTTGGAGAGGATCAGGGACAGGGAGCAACGGTACGCCCTGCTGGCTCAGGGGCTCTCTGCGGCCCAGAAGGATGGCATTATGGCCCTGGGCCTGCCAGGCATCCACGCCACGGCCAGGCCTCGACGCTTCTATGTCCTCGGGGAAGAAGCGGGCCACGTTGCCGGCTTTGTTAACTGGGAGCTCAAAGGTGCATACGGTGTGGAGGGGTACTACGACGAGCTTCTGCAAGGGGTATCCGTGTCCCGGAGTGGAGGGTTCCTTATCAACCCTCACCACTTCGCCTCCGCCCGGGATGGCTACGACCTGGTGCTGACCCTGGATGGGACCATCCAGCACATGGTGGCTCAGGTGCTACAGGAGGCTGTGGAGCGGTACCAGGCCGATGGCGGGACCATCATCGTCATGGATCCCAGAAGCGGGGCCATCTGGGCTATGGTGAACTACCCCTCTTTCGATCCCAATGAATTTGCTACCACTTCCCAGGAGCTATACGTCAATCCCGCTATCAGCCATCAGTATGAGCCCGGCTCGGTCCTCAAGGTAACCACCGTGGCTGCGGCGCTGGATGCAGGTGCCATCGCCCTGGACACCACCTACGAGGACACGGCCTGCATGACCGTGGTGGGGGCTACAATCTGCAACTGGGACCGGATCGCCCACGGCACGACCACCATCACAGAGACGCTGCAGCATTCCCTGAATGTGGGCGCCGTCCACTACGTCATGGCATTGGGCCCGGAGCGGCTTTACCGCTATATGGAGGCCTTCGGCTTCGGCCAGCTGACAGGTGTTGATCTGGCTAACGAGGTGGCGGGTATGGTGCGTACACCCGATACCCCTGATTGGTCTCTGGTGGACCTGGCCACCAATTCCTTCGGGCAGGGGATCGCCACCACCCCCCTCCAGGTGGTGGTGGCCATCGCTGCTGTGGCCAACGGGGGGCGCCTGATGAAGCCCTACGTCATGGAGCGGGCCGTGGCCCCCGACGGGACGGTGCTCCAGACTCAACCCACCGTTGTGCGGCAGGTCGTCTCCCCCCAGGTGGCTCGGGAGGTGACTCGCATGTTGGTGGCGGTCGTGGAGGGGGAGGTGACCAAGGCGGCGGTGCCGGGCTACAGCGTGGCTGGCAAGACGGGCACGGCCCAGATTCCAGACCCCGAGAAGGGAGGCTATGAGCCTCACGCGACCATCGTCTCCTTCGTGGGATACGCCCCCTCCTACGATCCCAGGTTCATCGTCCTGGTCAAGATTGATCGGCCTCACGTGCCCCGGGGCTCAGAGGTGGCCGCTCCCGTCTTCAAAACCGTGGCTGAGTGGCTTCTGGCTTATCTGGCTATCCCGCCCGACCATTTCCAGATGGCGAGCCGATAGATCCACAGATGGGGATTTCCCTGTCGCCCTGTCTTCTGCTATAATTCCAGAAAGCGGCATAGCGGCCATCGTGGGGCTGGACAGCAAAAACGAGAAGCTTCGAAGGAGGTAAATCGAGATGGCGGAAAAGATTATACTGGTCAACAAGGACGAGATCGTCGAAAAGGGCCAGCGCATCTACGAGACGATCAAGGACAAGCTGGAGCCTGAACACAAGGGAGAGATCGTGGCTATCGAACCCGATACAGGAGATTACTTTCTGGGCCAATCGGTGATAGAGGCCATCGAAAAGGGCCGCGAGAAATACCCTGACTCGGTGTTCCATGTGATCAGGATCGGTTACCCTGTGGTTCACGTCTTCAGGTGAAAGAGTGGTCTGATGGAAGGCTATGTCAACGAGTATGGACATCCCGTAGTGGGAATCACCGTTGTGGGGAGCAGAGGAAGCGCCACCGCCGATGCCATTCTCAACACGGGCTTCGATGGGGATGTGTGTTTGCCGACCCAGGTGGCGATCCAGCTGGGGTTAGAGTTAGTGGCCATCCAGTTGATAGAGCTGGGGGATGGGACGAGGAAACGGGAATTGGTCTTTGCCGGCGAAGGCATCTTCGAAGATGAAGTAAGGAAGGTCGAGATTATCCTCACCGAGGCTCAGGATACCCTGATAGGAACCAGGCTGCTGGCGGACAAGACCCTGGAGATAGACTTCCCCAAGCGAACGGTGGAGATAAGATGAACTTCATCGGCTTACGGGCCACCATCATCGGGCTGGCGAGGGAGGGGACGGCGCTGGCACGCTTCCTTGCCCAGCGGGGGGCCATCGTTACGGTCAGCGACCTGAAAAGCCCAGAGGAGTTGGCCGAGAATATGGAGGCCATCCGCTTATCCGCTCCCCCATCCGCTGTCCACTTTGTCCTGGGCGGGCATCCCAGCGAGATCCTGGACGACGCCGACGTCCTCTTCGTCAGCCCGGGCGTCTGTCCCGAGGCGCCCATCCTGGTCGAGGCGCGGCGGCGGGGCCTGCCCCTGAGCAGCGCCACCATGCTCTTCTTCCAGCTTTGCCCGGCGCCCATCATCGGGGTCACCGGCTCCAGCGGCAAGACGACCACCACCACCCTGGTGGGGGAGATGCTCAAGGCCAGCGGGTTTACGACCTGGGTGGGGGGCAACATCGGCCAACCCCTCATCGAGCAGGTAGAGGATATCAGGCCAGAGGACAAGGTGGTCATGGAGCTGTCCAGCTTCCAACTGGAGAACATGGCCCAGAGCCCCCACATCGCCGCCGTCCTGAACCTGACGCCGGATCACCTGGACCGCCATCCCTCCTTCGAGGCCTACCGGGCGGCCAAGCTGCCCATCCTGCGCTACCAGGGGCGCGACGATTTGGCCGTGCTGGGCTACGACGACCAAGCCACGCGGGCTCTCGCCGATGAGGGTCGAGGACGGGTTCTGTTCTTCAGCCAGACCACGGAACCGGAAGGGGGGGCTTTCGTCCGGGATGGCGAGATCCTGGTGCGGTTTGAGGGCAGGGAGGACCGTGTTTGCACCACAGACCAGGTGAAGCTGCGGGGGCGACATAACCTGGACAACGTTCTGGCCGCCTGTGCCATCGCCCGGGCGGCCGGCGCGGACGCTCAGGCCATGGCTGCCATCGCGACCTCCTTCGCCGGGCTGGAGCACCGCCTGGAGCTGGTGCGGGAGATCGAGGCTGTGCGCTACTATAACGACTCCATCGCCACCTCGCCCCGAAGGGCCATGGCCGCCCTGGAGTCCTTCCAGGAGCCCATCGTCCTCCTGGCCGGAGGGCGCTACAAGAACCTGCCCCTGGAGGGCCTGGCCGACCTGATCCGGCAGAAGGTCAGGCACCTGATCCTGTTCGGGGAGGCGGCGCCGATCCTGGAGGTGGCGGTCAAAAAGGGGAAGGAGCCGAGGCCCACCATCCATCGCTGCCCCACCCTGGAGGAGGCGGTGGGGACGGCTGCCCGGGTGGCCCGGCCTGGCGACGTGGTGCTTTTGTCCCCGGCCTGCACCAGCTTCGACGCCTTCCGCGACTTCGCCGAGCGCGGGGCCCGCTTCAAGGAGCTGGTCCGGGGGCTTTGATTGGGGAGGAAGAGATGGCCAGAAAACCAAAGGCGGCTGGAAATCCTGACTACTTGCTGGCGCTGGTGGTGGCAGCTCTGTTGGTCATCGGGCTGATCATGGTCTACAGCACCACTTATATTCTCGGCTACAAGTTCCACGAGCAACCGGCCTACCACCTCTTCCGCCAGCTCCTCTGGGCGGTGCTGGGGACCGGCGCCCTGCTGGCCATGATGCGCATCGAGTATCATGGTTGGCAACGCTACTCCATCCTGATCATGATTACCATGCTGCTCATGCTGACCGCGCTCCTCTTCGTCGGGCAGGAGCGGTTCGGGGGGCAGCGCTGGTTCCTGGGGGGCTCGGTGCAGCCCAGCGAGCTGGCCAAGTTGGCCGTGGTCATCTACATGGCCGACTGGCTATCCTCCAAAGGCCAGCAGATCCGGCAGGTGACCTATGGGCTCGTTCCCTTCTCCATCCTCATCGGGCTGGTGACGGGTTTGATCCTGCTCCAGCCTGACTTCAGCACCTCTCTGCTCATCGCCGCCACGGCCTTTGCCATGTTCTTCATCGCAGGCGGTGAACTGCGTCAGTTGGTCGTCAGCGCTCTGATCGGGGCCATGGTCATCGCTCTCCTGATCGCCCAGGCGCCGTACCGCAGAGAGCGGCTGCTCGGCTTCTTGAACCCCCTCCAGAACCCCACCGGCCCCAGGTTTCAGGGCGCTCAGGCCCTTCGGGCCCTGCAGGATGGTGGATGGCTGGGGCAGGGGATAGGGTGGGGCGAGGTGAAGTTCGAGCCGGTCTTCGTGTGGCACACGGATACCATCTTCGCCGTCCTGGGTGAGGAACTGGGGTTGGCAGGGTGCCTGACGGTGCTGGGGCTATTCGCCCTCCTGGCCTACCGTGGCTTCCGCATCGCTCAGGAGGCGCCGGACAGCTTTGGGATGCTGCTGGCGGCGGGCATTACGTGCTGGCTGATCTTTCAGGCCCTGATCAACATCGCTGCCGTCACGGCCGCCATTCCCTTCACCGGCATCCCCCTGCCCTTCATCAGCTTCGGTGGCTCTTCCCTGGTCACTTCCCTGGCCGGGGTGGGGCTGTTGCTGGGCATCTCCAGGAGCGTCCAGAGGACGGAGGCGCGGACCAATGCGTCTTTTGATTTCGGGGGGCGGCACCGGCGGGCACGTCTATCCCGCTCTGGCCGTCGCCGACGCCCTAGCAGAGGCTAGGGGCTACAGGCTGGGGGATGTGGCCTTCCAGGAGGCTCTGGCCCCCGACGACATCCTCTACGTGGGCAGCGCGCAGGGCATGGAAGTGGACATCGTGGCCAGATATGGGCTCCCTTTTCGGGGTATCGCCGCCGGAGGGCTGCGGGGCCTGGCCCCCTGGACGGTGGCCCGTAACCTGGGCCGGCTGGCCCTGGGGCTCATCCAGGCCTGGCGGCTGGTGGGCCATTTCCGCCCTGACGTCATCCTGGCCACGGGGGGCTACGTCTGTGCCCCGCTGGTGGTAGCCGGCTGGCTGCGCCGAGTTCCCAGCCTGATCTACCTGCCCGACATCGAGCCGGGACTGGCCATCCGGTTTCTGGCCCGCTTCGCCGCCCGCGTGGCCGTGTCCTTGGAGGCCGCCAGGGCCTTCCTGCCGGCCTCCAAGGTGGTGGTCACCGGCTACCCCGTGCGCCGCGAGTTGTTGGAGACGGACAAGCTGGCCGCCCGGCACAGGCTGGGCCTGCAGGAGGGGGAGAGGACTCTGCTGGTCTTCGGCGGCAGTCAAGGGGCTCACCGCATCAATCAGGCCGTGTGCCAGGTGGCAGCTCAACTGGCGGAGTTGTGCCAGGTGATCCACATCAGTGGGCCCGCCGACGAGGGCTGGCTCCAGCAGCGGCGGGAGCGGTTGCCCCGCCACCTGCGCCGCCGCTACCGGGTGTACCCCTACTTGCATGAGGAGATGCCGCAGGCCCTGGCAGCGGCCGATCTGGCCGTGGCCCGGGCTGGGGCAGCCACCCTGGGTGAGTTCCCCGCCCTGGGGCTGCCCAGCATCCTGGTGCCCTACCCTTACGCCGGGGCCCACCAGGCGCGGAACGCCCGCATCCTGGCGGAAGCGGGCGCGGCCGTGGTCATCGCCGACGCCGAGCTGAATGGACCAGCCCTGCTCTCCTGGGTCGAGGAATTGCTGGGCGACCAGGAGGCCCTGAGCCGCATGGGCGCCAACGCCCGGCGCCTGGCCCGGCCGGAGGCAGCAGCGCGGATCGCCGAGGAACTGCAGCGGTTGAGTGAGGGATAGGCGATATGCTGGTGAAACTGGAGCCCCTCCACGTGATCCTGGGCGTTGCCCTCCTCTTCGGGCTGATCGGTTTCTTCCGAGGGGCATCGCGGGAGTTCTGGGCTACGG
>JBHIEC010000049.1:0-12845 GCA_046760425.1 Anaerolineae bacterium | reverse complement strand
ACCTGGTTTCTTGGTCGCGATCTACCACTTATTTGAAATTCGCCAGAGTCCAATTTGGATTTCAAAGTAGTTCGCATAGTATTTTTGGAGTTGTTGACGAGCGTGACCTGTGTTATAATTGCGTGCAGAAGGCTACTATCTGAGGAGCGAGCGGTGAACTTCTTGCGGCATGACGGGTTCAAAAAGGCGATGCTTGTTCTGGCCCCGTTGCTCATCATGGGCCTTCTCCTGGCTTATCTCAACGGTATGGATACCTCCGGCCCCGCAGCCGACGATCCACCGGGCCAGTTCCCTGCCAGCACCCCCGTGGCCACAGGATATCCCTCCGTGGACATGGGCCACCAGGTCGCCAACGACCCGCCGACCCCAGCAACCCCCCCCTCCATCCCCTTTACCGCTCCCCCCGAACCGGAGATCGCCCTGCCTCCTCAAGCTGTCACCGTGATGGTGCGAGACCTTTTCACGGATCAGCCCCTGGCTGGGGCCACCGTGGCCCTGGGCGACCGCTTGGCCCAGACCGATGATGGGGGCCAGGTTGTTTTCCGCCAAGTCAAGGAAGGCGCTCCCCTCACCGTTCAGGCCCAGGGACACGCCATGGGGGAAACGGTCTATCGTGGGGAGTTCTCTCTGGAGATCGCCCTGCGCCCCACCATCCTGACGGGGGTAGTCAGTGACCTGACCACGGGACAGCCCATCTCGAGCACCCTGATCTACGTGGGCGACCTTATCGCTACCACGGATGAGGAGGGGGCCTATCGGCTGGAGGACCTGCCACCGGAGCCCGTGCTGACGGTCAAGGCCAGCGGCTATCGCAAGACAACCCTCCAGGTCGGGCCAGGGTTCGACCCGCACATCGCCCTGGAGCCTTTCCAGGTCAAGGGCATCTACATCCCCTTCGGCCTGCTGTATCGCCCGGAACGGGTGCGGGAGCTCATTGATCTGGTGGATCGGACGGAGTTGAACGCCATCGTGGTGGACGTCAAGGGCGACCGGGCCCGACTGGCCTATGCCAGCCAGGTCCCCCTGGCCCAGGAGATCGAGGCCGAGCTGCCCGGCCACATGGACTTGCAGGAACTGCTGCAACTCTGCCGGGAGCGGGACATCTACACCATCGCCCGCCTAGTGGTCTTCAAGGACACCGTGCTGGCCGCCAAGCGGCCCGACCTGGCCGTCAAGAGGCCCGATGGCGGCCTCTGGATGGACCGGGAGAGGCTGTACTGGGTTGACCCCTTCCGTCAGGAGACGTGGGACTACAACATCGCCATCGCCAAAGAGGTGGCGGAGATGGGCTTCGACGAGATCCAGGTGGACTACGTCCGTTTCCCCTCCGACGGGGACATCCGCCATACCCGCTACTCCCAACCCAGCACCCTTGAGAGTCGAACCCAGGCCATCCGTGGCTTCTTCGCCCGCTTCCAGGAGGCCCTGCGGCCCCTGGGCGTCTTCACCTCAGCCGACGTCTTCGGCCTGACGGTATGGGTGGAGGAGGGGGACATGGGCATCGGCCAGCGGCTAGAGGACGTGGCGCCCTACGTGGACTACCTGTGCCCCATGGTCTACCCCTCCACCTTCGCCCTCGGCGGCCTGGGTTACGCCAACCCGGCCCTTCATCCCTACCAGGTGGTCTACCGCAGCTACCAGAGGGGCGCGGCCCGCACCCCGACCAGAATCCGCCCCTGGCTGCAGCACTTCTCCATTCGAGGCGTGGAGTACACCGTGGAGCGGCTGCTGGCCCAGAAGCAGGCCGCCTTTGACGTGGGCGCCTGCGGCTGGACCTTCTGGAGCGCCCGGGGTGCCTACAACGAGGAGGTTTTTGAGGTGGAGGAGCAGGACGAAGGGGAGAGATTATTGAGACGCCATCCTCCTCAAACTACACATAGGCCGTCTTTGATCCCCTAACCAAGCAGGAAAGGGATACAAATCAGCTCTCGCCAGATTCGCCTCCACTCTTTGACCCCGGTCCGCCGTCATACCCGTTGCGCCCCGTCAGGGCACTCCACAGGCTGTCCAGCTTGCGGCCAAGGCGGTGGAAGAAGGACTTGACCCCCGCCCAGCGGAAGCGCAGCCATTGCAGGGCCCGCCGCCACCAGGGCCAGCGCCGTGCCGGCAGCGGCACGCCCCACTGCACCACGGCCGCCCCCCAGGTCAGCCCGGCACCGAAGCCCACCAGCACCAGGTGGTCGCCGGGCATCATCCGCCCCTCCTCGATGGCCTCGCAGAAGGCGATGGGCACCGAGGCCGCCGAGGTATTGCCATATTTGTCCAGGTTGACGAAGACCCGCTCCATGGGCAGCTCCAGGGACCTGGCCACAGCCTGGATGATGCGCAGGTTAGCCTGATGGGGGATGAACAGGTCAATGTCCTCGAGCTCCAGGCCCGCCTTCTCGATGGCCTCCTGGGCCACCCGGCCCATGATGCGGGTGGCGAAGCGAAAGACCTCGCGGCCGTTCATGCGGGCGTAGTGCAGCCTCTCGGCCACGGTGGCCACGCTGGTCGGGTTGCGGCTGCCGCCGCCGGGCAGGATCACCAGGTCGCCGCCGGAGCCATCGGAGCCCAGGGTGAAGGCCAGGATCCCCCCGGGCTCCTGACTGGCCTGGAGCAGGAAGGCGCCCGCGCCGTCGCCGAAGAGGACACAAGTGTTGCGGTCCGTCCAGTCCATGATGCGCGACAGGGTCTCGGCGCCGATGACCAGCACGTTCTCATATGCCCCGGAGATGATCATCTGACTGGCCACGCCCAGCCCGTAGATGAAGCCCGTGCAGCCGGCCTCCAGATCGAAGGCGCCGGCCCGGGAGGCCCCCAGGGCATCCTGCACCAGGCAGGCCGTGGCGGGGAAGGGGTAGTCAGGGGTGGCGGTGGCCACGATAATGAGATCCAGCCTGACCGGATCCAGGTTCGCCACCTGCAGGGCGGCCTGCGCCGCCTTGAGGGCCATAGTGGAGGTAGATTCCCTGGAGTCAGCGATGCGCCGCTGGACGATCCCCGTCCGGGTGCGGATCCACTCGTCAGAGGTGTCCAACATCTGGGTCAGGTCGTCGTTTGTTAGAACCTTCTCCGGGACGTATTTACCCCAACCGACAATCTGCGCATATGTGGGCAAAGCCGTGCTCCTTTCTACACAGAAACGAGAAACGGACGCCCACGGATGGGAATGATCCACCTGACATCCGTCGTCAGACTGCGTCCGCCTATAAAAATATAACACCCCAGGGACAGAAGGGTTGCGCGTCCTTCGGTGACAAGCTCTCTCGCATCAATGCGAGGGCTTCGCACCAGCGGTAAGGATTCGGATGCTCTTTCTAACTCCCGAATGAATTCAGGAGCCTGCGAGAGAGCTTGTCAGGTCAACCTACCCGAGGATCCTTATCGTCGGTGATGGCTCGTTCAGGCCGCCTCCTCATCCAGGACCCTCTCCAGTTCAGCGCGCAGCGCCCCCGACATCTTCTTGCCCCTCCTGCTTGCCCCCCGCAGGAAGGACTTCAGCTTCTTGATGACCACCACGGGCAAGGGCGCATTGACAATCTTCAGCCTGGCCTGGGGATTGGTGAAGACGATGACCCCTTCGATAGGCACCTCCTCCTGGGGCAGGTGCCTGGCTACCAATTGCCGTACCCTCTCCATGTCCCGCCGCAGCTCCTGGGTGGGGTTGCCCAGCCTCTCGCTGCCGAAGCCTGCCAGGAGCCGCCGCCAACTGAACTCATGGTGCCACCGCTCCCCCTGGCAGCGGATCTCCCCCTCTTGCCGCTTCACCGTCAGGACGAAGAGACCGTAGGGCGACAGGAGCACGTGCTCAGCGGGCAGCAGGTAGTTGTAAAGGCGATGCCGGTCGTCGAAGCCCTTCATCTCCCGGGCCAGCAACTGGTCGGCGCGGGGTTCCTTCACCCATTTGTTGGCGTTACGGATGCCTATACCGGACATGCCGACGCCGAGGATAAGGGCCACGTATGATACCAGGAGCCACTGCGTTCGGAAAGAGGCGAGCAACCCGATGGTTAAGATGACAAAACTGCCCAGGATAGTGATACGGCTGACACGGGCCTGGCTCTTGATAAGCCGCTCATTGGTCAGAACCTGCATGTTCTTCCTCCCTGATCCCCGTCCGGATGGCCTCCAGCATCCCCTGCCCCACGGCCTGCATAGCCATGCGCACGGCGTTCTTGATGGCCTTGGCGTTGGAGCGGCCGTGGCCGATGATGACCACCCCGTTAACGCCCAGGAGCGGTGCCCCGCCGTACTCGGCGTAGTCCAGCCGCTTTCGCACCTGGTCGAAGGCGGGCCTGGCCAGCAGACCTCCCAGCATAGCCAGGGGGTTGCTCTGAATCTCCTCCTTGATGAGGCTCAGGAGCATTTTGGACAGCCCCTCGGAGAGCTTGATCACCACATTGCCGGCGAACCCGTCGCTGACCACCACATCGGCCATGCCCGCCGGCACGTCTTTGCCCTCCACATTGCCGATGAAGTTGAGGCCGCTGTGTTTCAAGAGTTGGTGAGCCTGCTGCACCACCATGGTGCCCTTGGTCTCCTCCTCCCCGTTGGACAGGAGCCCCACCCGGGGCCGGGCCACGCCCAGCACCCGCTCCATGTACACGCTGCCCATGAGGCCGAACTGGAGGAGCCACTCGGGCTTGCAGTCGGTGTTGGCGCCTATGTCCAGGATAAGGCAGGGCCCGGAGGGGAGGGGGAAGATGGCTGCCAGGGCCGGACGTTTGATGCCTCTCAGGCGGCCCAGGCGGAAGAGGGCTGCGGCCATCACCCCGCCCGAGTTCCCGGCTGAGACGAAAGCCTGGGCCTGGCCCTCCTTGACCAGATCCATACCCACCACCATGGACGAGTCTGGCTTGGCCTTCACCGCCGCAGCCGGATGCTCCTCCATCTCGATGACCTGATTGGCGTGGACGATGGGCAGGCTCAGGCCCCGCGTGTCGTGCCTGGCCAGTTCAGCCCGCACCACGTCCTCCCGGCCCACCAGCAGGATCTCCACCCCATACTCTCGGGCGGCCTGCACCGCCCCATCAATGACGACCTGGGGTGCGCGATCGCCCCCCATGGCGTCCAGGACGATTTTCATGGCCCTGTACCCCTCCTTCGTCTACGATTATACCACGCTCTGACCTAAACTGCAACACCCCCTTGATTTCGGAGCCATTTTGTGTCATAATATAGGTAGCTCGCGGGCAGGGGGGACCTCCGATGCGTGGGCATGGGAAGGAGAATACTATGCAGAGGATCTCAGCCGTGTCCTTAGTGGCCCTGATCACCTCCCTGACCCTGATTATCTTCACCGTCTCCGAACCACCGGCAGCCATAGATCCGCCCATCATCAATGGCAACTCTGTGCTCTACCTGCCCCTGGTCCTCAGGGACTACGCCACCCAGTTGCCCCTGCCGGTGATTACAGAGGAGGGTTGGCTCCGCAAGCTCGAGGCCTCCATCTGCCAAGTGGGTACACACTACTTAGAGGATGTGGGCTTCCCCATGAAGGCGCTGCTGGAAAGCGAGGATCCGGTCGTGCAGAACGAGATGGAACGGCTGGTGGACAAGTATGTGCAGGTGCAAGGAACAGCCGAGCTGCCCCTGGAATCGTGCCCCCAGCTTATCCACGTCACCTTCATCGAGGAGATCAGACCTCCCCCGGAATAACAATTAACGGAGGATTGCCGTGATGGAGCAAAGGGAGATCGAATCCATCCTGGTCGCCGATTGTGGCCGCGCCAGGACAAAAGTTACCCTCATTGATCTGGTGGAGGGCCGATACCGCTTTGTGGCCCAGGGAGAGGCACCCAGCACCATAGACGGTGATCTGATCCTGGCCGTGCGCCGGGCCACGGATCAGATCGAGGAGGTTA
Organism: Anaerolineae bacterium; assembly: GCA_046760425.1. Classification (GTDB taxonomy): domain Bacteria; phylum Chloroflexota; class Anaerolineae; order JBHIEC01; family JBHIEC01; genus JBHIEC01. Next base: position 6,999 of record JBHIEC010000049.1, on the reverse strand, counting down.
CAGGCCGTCGCTTCCTCGACGACGAGGGCTGGCCCGTCATCCCTGAGCGGTATAGCGGGTTTGGGGTGGATGCCTTCGTGGCTACCGCCAGCGCGGCCCCGCCCCTGCGCACCCTCCTGGCCGGCCTGGCCCACGACATGAGCGTGGAAAGTGCCCGTCAGGCTATTGAGTCCACTTACGCCGTCGTCGAGGAGGTTGTGGCCCTGGACAGGGGCCTTCAACCCAGCGGCGGGCTGACAAACGCTCACGCTCTTCCATCTCCTGACCCGGTCTTAGCTCAGACCCTGACAAGCGCTCACCTGCGCTGGGGCCAAGAGTTGGCAACTAGAAAGAGCCCGGTGAGCGCTTGTCAGAGGAGCCACCCGGAGGCCATCGTCATTGTGGGGGGCACCGACGGGGGCGCTATAGCACCCCTCCTCGATCTGACCAGGCTGATGGTGCCGCTGATGGCTTCGACTGAGGCTTCGACGGGGAGCGGCTCGACTGAGCCTTCGGGCCGAGCCTCAGGCCGAGGGCTCGCCGAAGTCTCAGCCGAACCGCTCAGCCGAATGGCCTCAGATGAGGCCAAGCCCACGGTTATCTTCGCCGGCAACGCCGAAGCGCGATTGCAGGTGGCGGAGATTGTGGGGGGCGAGGCGGACCTGCGCATTGTGGACAATGTCCGCCCCAGCCTGGAGGTGGAGAACAAACCTCCCCTTCAGGAGGAGGTGGAGGAGGTTTACTGGGAGCGCAAAATGCGCCGCATGCCGGGCTTCGCCCAGCTCCGGGCATGGACATCGGTGTCCATCCCCCCTGCGGCCAGGGCCTTCGCTGCCGTGGTTCGCTTCCTGGCCCGACACTATGGCCTGACGGTAGCGGCTGTGGACCTGGGCGGGGGGGCCACGACCGTCGCTCTGGCCAATGAGGGTCGCTTTGTCACAGCCATGATGACAAACGCTCACCCTCTCCTATCCCCTGACGGTGAGGCCCTTCAAGAAGGGCCAAGCCTGGAGGGGGCTGAGGTGCGGGAGACTCTGAGCCTGGTCTGGAAGCGAGCCTGTAGCCAGTGGCTGGATCCGGGCCCGGACGGTGAGCTGCCCCCGCCCCTGGACCTGATCATCGGTAGCGGCGGGAGGCTGGTCCGGGCGCCCCACTACGGCCAGGCGGCCCTGATCCTACTGGACGCCCTCCAGCCCTGGGGGGTGAGTAACCTGGCCCTGGACACGGCTTCGCTGATGCCTTCCCTGGGGGCTTTGGTCCCCTGTCACCCTTTGGCTGCGACCCAGGTTCTGGATCAGGATTGCCTTCTGCGTCTGGGCCCCGTGATCGCCCCGCGGGGCCGGGCTCGGCCGGGGGATCTGGTCCTGCGGCTCAAAATCCATCGAGATGATGGGAGCACCGAGGAAACGTGGGTGCCCTTTGGGTCCATGCGGGTCATCCCCCTCCCGCTGGGGCAGACGGCCCGTCTGGAATTGCGTCCCAGCCACCACTTCGATGTCGGCCTGGGGGTGCAAGGCCGGGGCGCCGCGACCCGGGTGAAAGGCGGGGCTCTGGGCCTTATCATAGACGCCCGAGGCCGGCCCCTCGTCCCGCCCTCGGAACAAGAGAGGCGAGAATGGCTGGCCGCTATGGGAGTCCCCGTCGAGGGGTGAAGCGCTAAACGAGTTGTCATCAGAAGGGAGAGCTGAAATGAGCGAGATGGTACCCCTACGGGGGGATCGAAGCTGGCTGGTGGTGGTGGCCATCGCCCTGGCTGGGCTGTTGATCCTCGGCCTGTTGGGGGCCTGGGCTTATCGTTATTGGGGCCAGCAGCGGGCTCTGCAGTTCACGCCGACAGCCGTCGTCCCGGCCACCGAGACCGCCGTGGCGGTGGCCCTGGCCACGCCCACACCCCTCCCCTCGCCCACGGCCACCTCCACCGCCCTTCCCACGGCTACCCCCCTCCCATCCCCCACGGCCACGCTGACGCCGCTCCCCCCCACGGCAACTCCCACCCCGACCACCACGCCCACGCCAGCGGGGGAGGAGACGATACCCCCCACGGGCTTCGGCCTGGGGGCCATCCTGGTCGGCCTGGCGTTGGCCGTGCTCCTCCTCCTGGCCCGCTGGCTGAGAGTGAGGTGGGCGGCGGATTCAGGCAGGAGGTAGAAATGGAGACCTCCCATCTGGCTACCTGGGCGGTGATCGCCCTGTCCGTCGTCCTCGTCCTGTGGTATTTCGTGGGTCGGCAACTCAACCGGGGGCGGGGAGAGAAGTTGCTGCGTTGGGTGCGGGAAGGGCTGCCCGTCCTGGGCGAGGAGAGCAGCGTGCGCTGGCTCGGCCACTCGGGGTTTCAGGTGCAGGTGGAGGGCACCAAGCCCCCCTTCCGGCGGCTGGGGCTGACGATCCTCCTGGAGCCCCGGGAGATGCTCCTGCTGTGGCTTTTCAACCGGCTGCGGGGTCGGAGGGACATCCTGGTGCTGCGGGGGAACCTGCGATCCAGGCCCAAGGCCGAGCTGGAACTGGTCAAGGCAAGGAGCCGACTGGGCCGCCGGATCCTGTCAGAGTTGAGGGATAAAGGGTGGGTCCGGGAGGAGTGGGAGGCGGGCCTGGTGCTGGCCCAGCGGGGCAAAGAGACGGCCCACATGATCGAGGCTCTGGCACCTCTGCTGACGGCCTACGCCTCTCACGTTGTGCGCCTCTCGGTGAGAAAGCAGACACCCCACTTCCTGGCTGACTTTTCTCTGGCCGGGCTGGAGAGGGAGAAGGCGGAAGAGATCTTTGATGGTTTGAAGAGGATAGCTGCGGCGGCTTCAACTTCGCCCTAGGCATCTTCATAAGCCAAATCTTGGACAAATGAGTCAAGTTTTGAGACTTCCGAAGTCTGGCAGACTTCGGAACTGGAGTCTGGCGATTCTCATAGAAACCAGGTTTTTTGTACGCTGAGAATAGGAAGTGATTTGCAAAACAAGGCGGTTCTTGGGATTGCCTCCCACTTTACAGACAAAAACCTGGTTTCTTGGTCGCGATCTACCACTTATTTGAAATTCGCCAGAGTCCAATTCGGAAGTCTAGTCGGTTTGAGGCGAAGCTTCCCTAGTATTACAGTGACTTTCCTCTCTCACCTGCTACAGAGGGGTGTCCCTTCGGGCTGAGCCCTTCGGCTGCGCTCAGGACAAGCCTCAGGACGAAGCCTCGCCCCGATTCTCGCTGTCAGACACCCTTCACAGCAGGGAAAAAAGTTGCTTAGATCACCACCCTGGTGCTGGCTCTCAGTGAGCAGGGTGAAGGATGACCGCCGCAGCTAATGGCACTCAAGCCAGGAGATCGCTTCGAGGAGGGCCTCCAGGTCCCCCTCGGCGCATTGGCCCACGAATTCCAGGTTGATGGTCCGCTTCGTTTTGTCGCAGTAGAAGGACGCCTGGAGAACCTGAGCGATCTTGCGGCGAGGAAATCCCCGCTTCATCTCTCCCAGGGCGTAGGTTGCTTCATGGCCGCCGAGCTGGACTGGTCCCTGGGCCCTCACCTGGCTCATCTTGGGCTTGAGATCCTTTTTCCCCCTGGAGACCTTCACCACGAACTCCAGAGCTACCCCCTCGTCCTCATTGAAGAGGACCTGGCTGGCCCGGCCCGAGGTGACCCACGATACCTCACCCCAATGGGTGTTGGCATCCACCTCTGGGGGCGAGAAGCCTCGTCCCACATTCCAGCTCTTGGGGAGGGGCACAATCAGGAAATTGGTGGCGCCCATCAAGAAGTTGCTGGCCGCGATCAGGTGCTTCCTGGTGTTGGCTTTCATAGCTCCCCCCAGAACTCAGGTACGTAACTGAACATATCCTCGGCGGCCTCGGCCACCATCTCCAGGCTGACCAGCTCCCTGGGATAGAGGGGGATGAAGGAGCGCACCAGGTCTCCCAGATCCTCCTTGATGGTCCGCATGTAGCCCAGTTGCTCCTCGTACTTGTTCCGCAGGTATTCGTCCTCCCGGCTGGCGTCCGCCACCGACTTCTGGATCACCTGATTGACGATGACGCCACCAACGGGGATGTCGTAGCTGCGAACCATGCGGATGAACCGCTCCACCACAGCGATGGGCAGAGCCAAGGGAAGAGTGATGAAGAAGAAAGCCGTCTTCTCCGGATCAACAAGTAATTCCTTGACCTTCATGAACCGTTCGTTCATGGAGAGAAGATCAGCCATGAGGGGGTCCTTCTTCACCTCCTCCATCATCTTGTCTTTACGGAAGGACAACTTGACCCGCATGGAGAGAGCCTCCTTACGGCTCTCGATCATCCGCTCCAACCATAGCCCGTAGATCTTGCTCAGGCCGATCAGCCGCACGGCATTGGCCACAGCGGCGGTGTCGAAGACGATGAGGTCGTAGTTCTCCCCCTCCTTAAGCATGATGTCCACCATCTTGTCGAACATGGCTGATTCCTCAAAGGCGGGGTTGGTGACGGCGATATCGACAAAGGGCCGGGCATCAACGGGGATGTCAGCCCATTTGAGGAAGTCCCTGACCCGTGCACTGATGTTCTGCCGGTAGCGCTCCACCACGTCGCTGGTCTCCACCTCCACGGCGTGGAGTCCATCTGCACCTTTCACCGGCCTGGTAATGCCGCCGGTCAGGTCCTGACCGAAGACGCTGGTCAGGGAGTGGACAGGGTTGAGAGAGGCGATAAGGGTCTTTTTGCCCTGAGTGGCGAAGTGATAGGCCAACCCGGCAGCGGAAATGGTCTTGCCTACTCCGCCTTTCCCTCCTGTGAAGACAAACTTCAGGTTCGGCTGTTGGGCGAGAAACTGTTCTAGCAGGATCATTCCTGGCTTCCCTTTCGCTAGATGATAGCCTTCGAATGCATCAGGTCCTCTGCCACCTGGGCGATCATGTCTAAGCCCTTGGGTTCCCGAGGGTACATGGGCAAAGCGGCAGCGATACGATCCCCGAATTTCTGCTTGATGGTCTCCAGGTACTTCTGCTGCATGGCGATCCGGTTGCGCAGGAACTGGCTCAGGGAGGACCGCTCCAGAAGGCTCCGGGGATAAATTTGATTCACGATCAGGCCCGACATCCCGATGCCCAGTTGCTGGAACATGGCCAGGGCTCGCTCGGTGTCCAGGATGGCCATCTTCTCCGGGATCAGGACCATAAAGAAGGACGTCCGCTGGCGGTCGGTGATGAGGTCGGTGAAGGTTGTGATCTTGTTGCGGATGTCCAGAAGCTCCTTCAGCACCTCGTCCTCGGTAACTTGACTGCCTTTAAGGGTTGCCGCCACAGCCTCATACTCCCCTGCTTTCTCCCGGGCTTCAGTGATCTTCTCTACCCACTTGGAGAGAATGTCGGCCATGGCCACCATGCGAACCCCGTGGCCGAAAGGCGGCATGTCAAAGATGTAGAGGTCGTACCCCTTCTCCGCCACCAGCTCGGCCATGGCGTCGTAGGTGGCCGACTCGTACATGGCCGGCTCGGCCGAGGTGGAATCAATGTACTCCTCGATCTCCTCCGGCAGCTCATCCAGGCCATACATATCCAGGATTTTCTCCTTGACCTCCTGCTGGTAGGCCGTCACCCGCCGGTCAGCATCTATCTCCACCACGTGCAGGTTGGGGACGACCTCGATGATCCCCTTGCCGTAGAAGTCCCACTCAAAGATGTCGGACAGGGAGGCCTGGGGGTCAGTGCTGAAGCAGAGGGTGCGCTTCCCTCGAACGGTAGCCATGTGATGCGCCAGGGCGGCACTGCAGGTGGTCTTGCCCAGCCCCCCCTTGCCAGCGAAGATGACAATCTCCACGTCGCCTCTCCGGGCGAAGAAGTCAGCTAATCCTTTGGTCATTTATCGAGTTCCTTTCCGCCATCCTCCCGCAGGCTACGGCGAGATTCTGGCGCGAAAATACTATTCCAAGAAAGGGCGGCGGATAAATCGCGCCGCCTGGGTGGAACATGCCCAGGCACCGTCATTCATGCGGTGCCGCTATTCTCAACACCCTCTCACTGTCATCAATACAGTTGGGGGAGACCACCAGTCTGGACTCTGTCAACTAATCGGCGGAGCTGATTCGATGATCTCCACCTCCTTCAACTGCCTGCGCCGCCATTCAGCCAACTCGGGGAAGAGGTAGGGCAGGAGCTTCAAGGTGAGGGTGGAGTTCATGAGAGGCACGCCCAACAACTGGCCCAGGAGAAGCAGATTCAGAGCGTCTTCGTACTTCGACCCAGCTTCCATGGTGCTTTTGTAGAAGTCAAAGAAGAAGAAGCCCCAGAAGAAGTCTTTGATGGCCTTCCAACGGGAATTGGAACTCTTCGCCAAATCCATCACTTCGATTTCTCACCACAGCGCATCGGGGTTCAGCGCTGTCATCTCCTCCCTGATCACCCTCTTCAGGGTCTCGTAATCCGCCTGGCCACTGATCACCCTGCGGCCGTTGATCACGATAGCCAGATCGTTCCCCAGCCGGTGCCTGAGACTGAGCAAGAGCCCTCTGAGTGTGGTCAAGCCCACAGCGACGGGCAGGATGCGGTCGCCGAAATCCGACATCAGCTTGGCGTAGAGCTCTGCGGCCCGCTCTTGGACTGCCAGGGCCTCGGGCGGATAATCCGCCATTTGATCGCTGATGTAGTCCACCCCGCACTTCTTCATGTGGTCCGTGGTACAACAGGGGGCGCAGAAATTGAAAAGCGTGGGCAGCAGTCCCACGAACTCGACCCTTATTGGACGTGCCTGCCGTTGTCCGACCTCAGTAGATGGCATCAGTGAAATCCCTTTCCCTGAAGACACGCCTCTTCCAGGACTTGATGTTGGGGACGGCGAAGGGAAGGAGGCGCAGCGAGTAGTAAGGCGGCAAAACGGGGATGCCCAGCATATCTCCCAAGGTCATGAACATGAAGAGATGCTCCAGATACATCCGCGTCCTCAAAGCAGCCATGACATGACCGTGGGAGGCCATCCCATACAGGATTCCCTTGATGGCCTTCCCGACACCGGTTTTCTTCTCGTCTTCCATCGGTTTAACCTCCCTCTCAAACGTCTGAGAAAGCCCCTGGAT
>JBHIEC010000048.1:0-12869 GCA_046760425.1 Anaerolineae bacterium | reverse complement strand
ATGACAAGCGGTCACACTCGCGTTAGAGCGCCGGCTATTACTCAGGATCCGCGTGACCGCTGTCAGAGGCGGCCCTGGCCGCCACGAATCCGCCAAGGCCTCTGAAGAGGTCAATGGGCACCGGGAAGATGATGGTGGAGTTCTGCTCCACGCCGATCTCCGTCAGGGTCTGCAGGTAGCGCAACTGAATAGCCGCCGGCTCCGAGGACAATACACGAGCTGCCTCGGATAGTTGCTGTGAGGCGGCGTACTCGCCCTCGGCGTGGATGATCTTGGCTCGCTTCTCCCGCTCCGCCTCGGCCTGGCGGGCCATGGCCCGCTGCAGGGTGGGTGGCAGCTCCACGTCCTTGACCTCCACGGTCCCTACTTTGATGCCCCAGGGCTCCGTCTGCTCGTCAATGATGCGCGCCAGCGTTTGGTTGATCTTCTCTCGGTGAGCCAGGAGCTCATCCAACTCTGACTGCCCCAGGACGCTGCGTAGGGTCGTCTGGGAGATCTGCCAGGTGGCGCGTTGATAGTCGTCCACATTGACGATGGCGTCTTCCGGGTTGACCACGCGATAGAACACCACGGCGTTGACTTTGACCGTCACATTGTCCCTGGTGATAGCTTCCTGGGAGGGGATGTCCAGGGTCACCACCCGCAGGTTGACCTTGATCATGCGGTCAACGAGGGGGATAATGAAGAACAAGCCTGGCCCTCTGGCCCCTACCAGGCGACCGAGACGCAAGATGACCCCTCGTTCCCACTCGTTGACCACCTTGACGGCTGCGCTCAGGAGCATGATCAGGACCACGATGAGCACGCCCACAATGGTTGAGATGCCCGTCAAAAGCTCGATCATCCTCTCACCTCCTGTTACGTTTCTTTCTTGACTTTCAGTTCAAAGCCTTCGATACCGACTACTCGGACCTTCTCTCCTGCTGCTATTTTGCCCCCTTCGGCTACCGCTCTCCAGAGCTCTCCAGCCAGGAAGACCGTCCCCTCCGGATCCAGGTCTGAGCGAGCGACGGCAATCTCCCCCATCAGCCCCTCACGGCCCGTGGTGACCGGACGCCGCTGGGCGCGGAGGGCAGCCTGGACGGCGAAGGCGAAGAAAGCCGCCGTGGCAAAGGCCACGCTGAAGATCAGCCCCCGGGACACGGCGTAGAAGGGGGTGTTGAACAGGATCAGGGAGCCCAGGACGAAGGAGATGATCCCCCCCGCCGTGAGGGCGCCGTGGGTGGGGGCCTTGATGTCGGCGATGAAGAGGACGAAGGCCAGCAGGATGAGCAACAGGCCAGCCAGGTTGATGGAAAGCACGCCTAAGGCATACAGACCCAGGAGCAGGCAGATCGACCCTACCACTCCGGCAATGAAGCCGCCCGGGCTGGCCAGTTCGAAGATCAGGCCGTTGAGCCCCAGGATCAGCAGAATGTAGGCGATGTTGGGATCAGTGATGGCGTGCAGGAAACCTTCGACCACTGTCATGGGGATAGGCTTGACCGCTGCTCCTGTCGTGTGCAGGGTCATCGTCCTGCCGGCCACCTCCACCTCTCTCCCCTCCAGTTGAGCCAGCAGGTCATCCAGGTCCCTGGCCGTCAGATCAATGACCTCCAGCTCCAGGGCCTCTTGCTCCGTGGCCGAGGCGCTCTCCCGCACCGCCTTCTCCGCCCATTCGACGTTGCGCCCCTTGCGGGCGGCAATGCTCTTGATGTAGGCTACGGCATCGTTGGTCGCCTTGTCCATCAGGGTGGTGTCTGTCCCCCCTTCCGGGGGAGAGATGCCGGGCAGGGGGAGGCTGACCGGATGCGCCGCCCCGATGTTGGTGTTGGGTGCCATGGCCGCCACGTGGGCTGCCAGGGTGATGAAGGCCCCTGCTGAGGCGGCCCTGGCCCCCTGGGGCGAGACATAGACGACCACTGGCACCCGGGCATTGATGATGCCCTGGATGATGGCACGCATGGAGGAGTCTAGGCCGCCCGGAGTGTCCAACTTGATGACGAGGCAGACCGCCCCCCCGCCCTCCGCCAATTCCAGGCCCCGATCCACGTAGCTGGCCACGGCGGGGTTGATGCCCCCTTTGACAGTGAGCACGTATACCTGAGGCTCCTGGGCCAAGGCGTTTTGGGCCAGGGAGAGGAGGGATATCAGGATCAGCAGCACATAGACCAGCCTGCCAACTTTCCTGAACATAGATCTATCCTTCTTGCTCAACATCTGCGACATCTCGGCTGTCCTTGAGCCATCTTAATTATAACCGTTTTCCCCATTTGAGACAACAAGGGCTTGTACAGGGCAAAGGGGGTCATACCAGACGATGCAGCCCCTTGAGCTGGGTGATCAGGTCATCCACGGGGCGGCTGGGCCAGGGCGACGGCCCCAGCGGATCCTCGATCGCCTCCTCCCCCAGGAGTACCTGGAAGCAGGCCAGGACGGCGTGCCCCAGGACGTCCAGGTTGTAGCCTCCCTCCAGGGTGAAAACCAGCCGGCCGCCGCACAGCTCGTCGGCCAGGGACTTGAGGGTGTGGGCCAGATAAGCGTAACCGGTGATGGAGAGTTGCAGGGAAGCCAGGGGGTCGCTCCAGTGGGCATCGAAGCCGGCCGAGACGAGGACGAGCTGAGGACAGTATCGCTGGGCCAGGGGGTAGAGCAGATCGTCGAAGATTTGCTCAAAGCCCTCGTCACCCACGCCGGGCGGCAGGGGGACGTTGACGGTGAATCCGGCCCCGTCCCCCGCTCCTATGTCCCGCCAGTGGCCTGTGCCGGGGTAGTGGGGATACTGGTGGGTAGAGAAGTAGAGGATGTCGCTCTCCCGGTAGAAGATGTCCTGGGTACCGTTGCCATGGTGGACGTCCCAATCGGCGATAAGGATCCGCTCCAGGCCCCCCGCGTCCAGGGCATAGCGGGCGGCCACAGCCACGTTGTTGAAGAGGCAGAAGCCCATGCCTCGATTAACGGTGGCGTGGTGGCCCGGTGGCCGCACCAGGGCAAAGGCGTTGTTAACCTCACCGGCCAGCACCGCCTCCACGGCGTTGACCAGCCCACCGGCGGCCATGAGGGCCGCCTCGTAGGAGCGGGGGCCCACGTAGGTGTCCATGTCCAGGTGCCCCCCGCCCCGCTGGGCCATCTGGCGCACCCGCTCGATGTAGGCCCCGTCGTGCACTGCCTTCAGGCGCTCCATGGCAACAGGTGTGGCCTCGATCCTGGTCAGCTTGGCCAGCATCCCGGTCTTATCCAGCACCTGGAGCACCCGTCGCAGCCGCTGCGGCGATTCGGGGTGGCTCTGTTCCTCGTGCTCCAGGTAGATGGGGTCGTACACGTAGCCGGTAATCATGTCTCCCCTCTGATAAGCGCTCATCTGTACTTCAGAGACCCCTCTTGCGACAGGCCCGGTGACCACTTGTCATCACCATGTCGGGATACCGCCATAGGCCTCAACTATTATACCACAGCGGCTGGTTTTTGCCTAATGCCTGAACTCCATGTCCGCAGTTCGGGTGTATTTTTTTCCTACCTGCCCGTATCCAGGCCAGCTTTTCTACGTTATATTGAGTGGAAAGGGATGTTCCCCTTGAGTTTCTGGTAAACGATGGATTCACTGTCAGGAGACAAGAGGTGGTAGCGGGCCGTTCGATCTCTGGCGCCCATCCCTGATGTAGTCTAGGCGGGAAACAGGTTCCTGTTTGTCCAGGCTGAGCCTTTGTAAGCCAACGTGGGGACGCCGGGTCGAGGCGGCGAACGTTGGCTTTTTTCTCAAAAGAAGAGGGCTGATCTGATGATCAGCCCTGAGGGGAAATCCTTCGAGCTAGTCCATCTGTCCCTGACGTCCCGTCTCGCGGCGGATTGTTAGAGTGGGGCTCTCACTCGTAAGCGCTCACCGAGCCTGTGCCTTCGGCCCGAGCTCAGGCCGAGGGCTCAGAGCGTGCTATTGCTCAGACTTCGGCGAGCCTTCGGGCTGAGGCCCTCAAGGCCGAAGGCTCAGTCGAGCCGTTCGGAGGTGAGCACTTACGACCATCCAGGCGAGCGAGCACGTCACTGCCTTGCCAGCATCGGTATGGACAGCTACTCAGGGGCCAATAGGCACCGGGTGCTCACTGACCTGCCGTTCCCCCTGTGCCTATTTTACCACATTTTGCGAAATTTGTAAAGGGGGTACGCCAAGAGAGATTTCATCGGCGGAGGGGCTGACATGGACACCATCATCCTGGTGCTCGCGCTATCATTGCTATTGCTATGGTGTAACACCCTGGGAGGACCACGCCGCTAGCAGGAAGTGGTCTTGTTCGGCGCCATGTAGCGTCTCATCTTTCTCCTCCTTACAGAGAGGGGGGCGAGGTCGGGGGAGAAACCTCGCCCCCCTTTCGTCTGCGCCCGCCACGGACCAGACCCTGCATCCAGCTCAGAGGGTGTAGCTCTGGCCGGGCTCCAGGACGACGCACTGGGCCTGTGTCTCCGCCTCCACCCGCACGGCAAAGGCATGGGGGTCCTGCTGGATGACGTCGAAGGTGCCGTAGTGCATGGGGATGACCACTTTGGGCTGGAGAAGTTGGACAGCGTAGAGGGCGTCGTCGGGGCCCATAGTGAAGTTGTCACCGATGGGCAGCAGCGCCACATCGAGGGCCTCCTGCTCGCCGATGAGTTTCATGTCGTAAAAGAGGCCCGTGTCAGCGGCGTCGTAAATGGTCTTGCCTCCCGTTTTGATGAGGAAGCCGCAGGGGTTGCCGGCGTAGCTGCCATCGGGGAAGGACGAGCCGTGGTGGGCAATGGTTAGTTTCACCCGCCCGAAGGGGAAATCGTAGCCTCCACCGATGTGCAGGGCGTGGGCCTGCAACCCCTGGTTCTGGCAGTAGGTGGCGATCTCGAAGTTGCTGATGACCATGGCGCCTGTCCGTTTAGCGATGGCCACAGTGTCGCCCAGGTGATCGCCGTGGGCGTGGGAGATCAGGATATAATCAGCTTTCACCTGATCAGGGCCGGTGTCGGCCAGGGGGTTGCCCGTCAAAAAGGGGTCAATGAGGAGGGTCGTGCCCTGGCTCTCAATGGTCCAGGAGGCGTGCCCATGATAAGTGAGTTTGACGGCCATGGTGATCTCTCCTTCCATTTTCGTAACTGTTCGATCTTCCCCAGAAACCCGGTTTTTGGGACCTCTAGCAACGGGGTATACCATTTCCAGAGGCTTGCGTTGCCAGACCCCCGTCAGTTTCAAGAAAAAAACCGGGTTTCTTTGCTACCACCTGAACAATTACCCCTTTTCTTTCAGTGAAGTTAACGGGTTAATGGGTCTTCGTCTTTCACCCCAGGAGCGCCCTGGCCCGTTCGATCTGCTCCCGCACCGCTGACGTAGCTGTGCCGCCGGGCGAATCCTTCTGCTCAACGGAGCGGCGAAAATCAAAGACCTCGTAGACATCCTCGCTGAACCCCTCATGGAACCGCTTGAAATCGGCCAGGGACACCTCACGCAAGGGCAGTCCGCGATCCAGGGCATGCCGCACCAGTCGCCCCACAATCTCGTGGCTCCGGCGAAAGGGCACTCCCTGGCGGACCAGGTAGTCGGCCAGGTCTGTGGCCAGCAGGGCATCGTCCAGGGCGGCGGCCATCCGCTCCCCGTTGACCTGGAGGGTCCTGATCACCCCGGCCACGATGGGCAACTCCATCTCCAAAGTGTCGAGGGCATCAAAGAGGGGCTCCTTGTCCTCCTGCAGGTCCTTGTTGTAGGTCGAGGGCAGCCCTTTGAGCACTACCAGCAGGGAGATCAGGTTCCCCACCATGCGACCCGTCTTGCCCCGCACCAGCTCCAGAGCATCAGGGTTCACTTTGTGGGGCATGAGGCTGGAGCCGGTGGCGTAGGCCTCGTCCAGTTGGATGAAGCCGAACTCGGCCGTGGAAAAGAGGATGAGGTCCTCGGCCAGGCGGCTGAGGTGGATCTGGAGGAGGGCAGCGCAGAGGAGAAGTTCCACCACGAAGTCGCGATCGCTTACGGCGTCCATGCTGTTCTCGGCGATGTGGGTGAAGCCCAACTCCTGGGCCAGGAATCGGCGGTCAATCCCCAGGGAGTGCCCTGCCAGGGCTCCTGATCCCAGGGGCAGGACGGAGGTCCGCTTCCCCCAGTCAGCCAGGCGCTCCTGATCCCGTTGCAGCATCCAGAAGTAGGACAGGAGCCAGTGGCTGAAGAGGATGGGTTGGGCCCGTCGCAGGTGGGTGTAGCCGGGCATGACGAGATCCAGGTGGGCTTCGGCCTGAGCCACGAGAGCCTGCTGCACCTCGCGGATTAGGCCCTCGATGCGTTTGGCTGCCTTCAAGGCATACAGGCGGGTGTCGGTGGCCACCTGGTCATTGCGGCTGCGGCCGGTGTGGAGCTTTCCCGCCGCCGGGCCGATGAGCTCGTGGAGGCGCCGCTCCACGGCGGTGTGGATGTCCTCGTCGGTGGGCCGAACCTGGAACTCGCCCCGGGCGAACTCTCCCCGGATGGCCTCCAGCCCGCCTACGATCTGCTCCCGTTCCTCAGGGCTGATCAGCCCTGCTCGCTCCAGGGCCCTGGCGTAGGCCACGCTGCCCTGGATGTCCACCTCGTACAGCCGCCAGTCGAAGCCGAGGGAGGCGTTGAAGCGCTCCATCAGGTCATCAGTCGGCTTCTCGAAGCGGCCGCTCCAGAGTTTCACCTTGCTTCCTCATTGAACTCAGCAACACAGCTCCAGCGATGAAGGCGCGCTTGATGCGCAGCTTGCCCGCTTCATCCTGCGCAGTGTAGTACGGCCTCTTGACGTCCATGAGATGCTCAATCTTCAGGGGTTCGCCGGGCTCGGTGAAGTAGATCCGCTTCCTGGCCACCAGCCGCTTGACGTGATCCTGGATGGACGTCACCTCCTCGGCCTCGGGCTCGCGGTAGTGGGAAGCGGTCACCATGCCCCGGGACGTGAGGTGCACGGATGCTCCACCCCGGAGTTCGACCACCGCGCCGCTCGCCCGGCCGTATTCTGGCCCTTCCAGGACCACCTCACGGCTGTGCGTGAGCTGGATCACGCGCTCTTTGCCCGCCCTGGTGTAGCTTCTCTCCAGCTTGAGCTCGACTTCTTCAGGCAGCCCCAGTTCAGATTGAATCCTCCTGGCGGACAGTTCGGCGATACCTCGTCGGCGCCGCATCGGCTTCAGGGGCTGGATGCCCTTGCCGCCGCCGGAGCGGACGAGCATCTCGCCGGGCTTGACCAGGCCGCGCACGGTGTCGGCCTCGTCCGCCGTCAGGATGCGGCGCTTGACGAAGATGTCGTGTAGGGCCTGGTGGTACTGGCCGTTGAAGTCCTGGACATCGGCCTTGAGCATGGCGATGGCGATGACCTTGAAGGTCGCTTCACCGGCCGGTGCCAGCTCCACCCCCCGCGCCAGCAGCTTGCCGGCGTCGTCTCGCGCTTTGACCAGGGCCTCGTCGGCGTCCAGGCCGCCAGCCCGAAGCTGGCTATAGATGGCCGCCAGCAGATCGTAGAAGGCTCCGGTAAAGATGCGGGAGAAGTTATGGGATTCGGAGCTGAGCTTGGAGATGGGCGCCCTCCAGGGCAGGGTCTCCGGCCGCTGGTACTTGAAGCGGTTGACGGCATTGCGCAGGGAGGAGCGGTAGGACACCTCTCGCCCATGGGTGTCGTGGAGGGCACGGCCCATCTGCTCCGCCAGGCGCGAGACCAGGTTGCTTCTGCTCAGGTTGCCCCTGGTCTGTTTGAGCATGGCGGTGCGGATGCTGGGCTCAGCCAGGGTGGTGAGGATGGCCGAGCAGTCGCTGAAGGCCTCGTGGAAGGCCGCCGTCTCGGGCAGCAGCGAGTCCCAGTACTCCGGATGGTATTCGTCCAGGATGGCGTGGCCCGTCTCGTGGGCGGCTACCTCCAGGCTCTCGCAGGTGTAGACCGTCTCGCCGGTGCGGGGGTTGGCGTCGTAGAAGAAGCGCAGGCTCTGGCGGTCGTAGTAAGCGTTGAGGTCCTGGCCGGCGCGGGGGATCACCTGCAGGGAGCCGCCGGTCACCTGCCAGACGTCGAAGTCCCGCGCGAAGAAGGCCTCCCACACCTTCACCGTGCGGGTCAGGGCCACGTAGAGCTGGCCAGCGTCGAACTCGGGCGTCCCGGGATGGTGCAGGCCACCGGTTCCCATCCACCCCTGGATGTCGAAGCCCGGCCTGCTGGGGAGGGGCACGGGCACCTGGATGGCCCTTTTTGCCCCTCGGGCAGCAGGGTCGTTGGCGTAGAAGTTCACCGTGTCATTCGTGGGCACGAGGATACCTCCTCTTGTCACCGAGCCTGTGCCTTCGGCCCGAGACCTCGGCGTGAGCCTTCGGCCTTGAGGGCCTCAGCCCGAAGGCTCGGTCGAACGCTCAGGCCGAGGGCTCAGAGCGTGCTCCTGCTCAGTTCGCAGGTGAGCGCTTACGACCTGGCTTGGCCGATTCCTTTGCTGTCTATAAAGGCGCGCTTGATCCGCAGATTGCCATCCTGGTCGTAGGTGGTGTAGTAAGGTTTGTGCTCGGCTATCAAAGAATTGACGTCAATCTCCTCGCCTGGCTTGCTGAAGTAGATCTGGTCGTTGGCCACCAGCTTGCGGACCTGGTCCGTAATGGCGTTGAGGTAATCCTCATCAACCTCGCTGAGCTGGGAGGCCACCAGCTCGCCGTCCCCGTTAAAGCGCAGCGAGACTGTGCTGGGCACGTCCACCACGACGCCGCTGGCCTCGGCGTACTCTGGCCCCTCCAGCTTGACCGGCCGGGAGTAGATGTACTCTATCACCCGCTCGCCGTGGGCACTGGTCCGCAGATTCCGCAGCTTGAGCTCTGAGTTGGGCGGTAGCGATAACTCAGCCTTCACCTGGTCCACAAAATCCGGAGCCTGATCCGGCGAGAAACCACGAGGTATGTTTAACTTCTGTTTGCGACCCATGATGGTGCCTCCTTTGACACTCCCAGGCCCATTATAGCGTCATTCAGAGACCCTGTCAAGGCTCCGGGATCACAGCCTGGCCCGGGGGTAAGAACCCAGCACTCGCAGGAAGGTGGCGATCTCCTGCAGGTGGCGGATGGCGTTCTGGCACCGCTCCTCAGCCATGCTGCCGGCGAAGTCCAGGTAGAAGATGTACTCCCAGGGCTTGCCCCGCAAGGGGCGGGACTCGATCTTGGTCAGGTCAATGTCCCGCAGGGCGAAGACGCTCAGGCTCTTAAACAGGGAGCCGGGCACGTTCTCCACAGAGAAGACGATGGACGTCTTGCTCTCCCCCTGAGGCATGAAACCCTCCTTGGCCAGGATCAGGAAGCGGGTGTAGTTCTCGGGCTCGTCCTCGATGCCTTCCGCCAGGACGGTCATCTCGTAGACGCGAGCTGCCTGCCGGCTGGCGATGGCTGCCCCGTCACGGAGCCCCTGCTCCTTGAGGAGCTTGACGCTGCCGGCCGTGTCGTAGGTGGGCACCCGCTCCACGCCAGGCAGCTTATCGAGATAGCCCTCGCACTGAGCCAGAGCCTGGGGATGGGAGTAGACCCGCCGGATGGCCTCCAGCCCCACGCCCGGGTGGGCGATAAGGCAGTGGACGATGCGCAGGTTGACCTCCCCCACGATGCTCAGGCCGTGGCGGAGCAGGAGGTCGTAGTTGCGGTGGATGCTGCCGGCCAGGGAGTTCTCGATGGGCACGATGCCCCGCTCACAGGCCCCCTCTTCCACCTGCTGGAAGACCAGGTCAAAGGAGGCACAGGGAACCGGCTCGATCCCCTGGCCGAAGAAGTCCATAGCTGCCGCCTCGCTGTAAGCCCCCCGCTCCCCCTGAAAAGCAACTCTAAGCCTTGAGAGCTCTGAAGGGTGCTCCTTGGTTCCCCCTGGTTCTTTGTGCTCCACTTTGTCCTCCTAGGTTCGATAATGGGCGTTGATCTTGACGTAATCATAAGATAGGTCGCACGTCCAGACGGTCGCCTCTCCCTCCCCTAATCCCAGATCAACGGCGATAGCGATCTCTGGCTGAGCCAGGATCTCTCTTGCTCGCTCCTCGTCCACGTCAAAGGGCTGGCCGTCCTTGACTAACTGCTGATCGCCGAACCACAGGGCAAGGCGAGCGGGATCAACCTGGGCACCGCTGTAGCCCACGGCGGCCAGGACCCGCCCCCAGTTGGCATCCTGGCCGAAGAGGGCCGTCTTGACCAGGTTGGAGCGGGCGATGGCCATGGCTGCCTGCTTGGCCTGGGCAAAGGAGCGTGCTCCTCTGACCGTGACCTCCACGAACTTCGTCGCCCCCTCACCGTCCCGCACGATCATCTTGGCCAACTCGGTGGCCGCATAGGTCAGGCCCTCCTGGAAGGCGGCGAAGTCTGGCGCGGTCTCGTCCTCGATCAGATCGTTGCCAGCCAGCCCATTGGCCAGGAGCAGTACCGTATCGTTGGTGCTGGTGTCGCCGTCCACGGTGATCATGTGGAAGGAGCGGTCTACGGCGCGGCGCAGGGCGACGCCCAGCAGGTCCGTGGAGACGGCAGCGTCGGTGGCCAGAAGGACGAGCATGGTGGCCAGATACGGGTGGATCATGCCCGCTCCCTTGGCCATACCGCCGATGGTGATCTCTCCCCGGCTCAGGGGCACCCGGAGAGCGATTTCCTTGGGCACGGTGTCGGTGGTCATGATGGCCCGTGCGGCGTCGTGGCCGCCGGCGGAGGAGAGTCGCTTCCGGGCGGCGATGATGCCCTTGGCGATGGCGGCCATGTCCAGCCGCTGTCCGATGACGCCCGTGGACATGACCAGCGCTGCGTCACAGTGGTGGCCCAGGGCCGCAGCGGCACTGCAGGCCATCTCCCTGGCATCGGTCAGGCCCTGGGGGCCGGTGCAGGCGTTGGCGCCGCCGCTGTTGATGATCACAGCGTGGATGGCCTCCCGGTTGCGGCCCAGAATCTCCTGATCGTACAGCACCGGCGCGGCCTTGACGCGGTTGGTGGTGAACACCGCTGCCGCCCGGCAGGGTGCCTGGGAGTAGACCAGAGCCAGGTCCAGGTCGCCCGTCTTCTTCAGGCCGCAGGCCACTCCCGCAGCCTGGAAGCCAGGGACGGAGGTGATGGTTCCACGGAGCAGAAGATGCATCGTTGACTTTGCCCTAATTCAATGGTATAATTTGATTAACCCCAAGCAGGGAGGACCAAGAATGAGTGCCGTCGAAAAGGTCGCTGATAAGCAAATCGAAAAGCTAGATCTGATGGAGTTCCTCGTCACCTGCGGCGCCCTTGAACCGCCGGGCAGCCTCAAGCTGCGGGAGCTAGTACGGCAGATTTTTGGGGACGAGATAGACTCCACGGCTCATCGCTCTATCGAGGAGATTCGTCAACTTTTGGACCGCTATATGGAGCCCGGTGAAAAGCTCTCTGACCTCGTCATCCAGATGCGCGAGGAGTAGATCCGGGTGAACGTTTTTTACCTGGACGCTAGCGCCTTAATCAAGTACTACACGCCGGAACCAGGAAGCGATTTGGTCAAGATGTTGCTTGATTCAGCGGCCAGATACCGTGTGTCGGCAGCCATTTGGACCTTTACCGAGGCGGCCGCCGCCCTTAACCGCAAGAAGAATGCCGCGTCTATTCCCGAGCACGAGTTTCCCTCGATTATCCAGGAGCTAGCCGCAGATTTCGATACCTTTCACCTGCAAAAGGCTAACACCGAAGATGCACGTCAGTCGGTGGCGCTGATCTTTGCCCACAACCTGAACGCCACTGATGCGTTGCATCTGTATCTGGCCCTGGAGCTGCACAAGCTGCTAACCCTGGCTGATGCCCAAGTCGTTCTCGTTACCGCCGACGCGAGGCTTGTCCGTGCTGCCCAGGCCGAAGGCCTTGCCGCCCTCAACCCCGAGACCGCTACCCCCACCGACCTTCAAGCCCTGCTCTGAATTCCCCCTCCGCTGCTCCCCCTGACGGCATCGCCCGCATCCCACAGGAGGCAGTGCCCCCCTGACGCCTCCACCTCGTGGCGGATCTCCCTGACCAGGTGCTGATGCAGGACAACTGCTCGATATGGCCGTGCAGGTCGTTGGTGTGGAGAATCGTGAGACGCATCGTCTCAGTCTCGCTTGAACCGGGTGTAGTCCGGCGCCCGATAAGGCGAAGGCCCTTTGCCCTCCAGGGCCAGGAGGGCCGCTACCTTCAGGGGCAGGCCGAAGAGGTTGATGAACCCCTCGGCGTCCCGCTGGTCGTAGATGTCCATCTGGCCGAAGGAGGCGTAATCCTCCCGGTAGAGGCTGAAGGGCGATTTCCGCCCCACGACCATGACGTTGCCCTTGTAGAGCTTGAGGCGGACGGTGCCCGTCACGCGCTCCTGGGTGACCTTCACAAAACCGTCCAGGGCCTCCCGGAGGGGCGTGAACCACTTGCCGTAGTAGACCAGCTCAGCGTAGCGCTGGGCCACCAGGTCCTTGTAGTGCAGCGTGTCCCGATCCAGGCAGATGCTCTCCAGCTCCCGATGGGCGAAGGAGAGGATGGTCCCGCCGGGGGTCTCATAGACGCCGCGCGACTTCATACCCACCAGGCGGTTCTCCACCATGTCCACGCGACCGATGCCGTTGGCCCCGCCGATCTCGTTGAGCTGGGTTACCAGCTCCACAGGCCCGTAGGCCACGCCATCAATCTTCTTGGGCACCCCGCTCTCGAACTCCAGCTCCAGATAGGTCGGCTTGTCGGGGGCCGCCTCCGGGGAGACGGAGAGCTGGTAGAGGTCCTCCTCAGGCTCATACCAGGGGTTCTCCAGGGGCCCGCCCTCGTGGCTCAGGTGCCACAGGTTGCGGTCACGGCTGTAAATCTTCTTCTCCGTGGCGGCCACGGGAACGTTGTGCTCAGCGGCGTACCGTAACGCGTCCTCTCGGGAGCGGATGTCCCACTCCCGCCAGGGGGCGATGACCCTGAGCTTGGG
>JBHIEC010000047.1:0-12899 GCA_046760425.1 Anaerolineae bacterium | reverse complement strand
CGTGGGTGTGGGGGTGAAGGTGGGTGTGGACGTGGGCGTGGGGGTGAAGGTGGGCGTGGTAACTTTGACCGGGTCAAATAGGGAGAGCCCGGAGGTGTCAGGGCTCCTATCCGCCGTCGGGGTGTTCATAGCGGTGACGGTGGCCATTTGGAACACCAAGACCAACCCCACCCATAGCAGGATTGACACCACCCACGGTACCCAAAGTTTCTTTGTCCGCATTTGGCTCCTCCTCTCCTTGGCAAATGAGCCGTCCTTGAAGTTACGAAGGCGGGCGGGGCTGGAAGCCCCGCGCTGATGACAAGCGCTCGCAGGACAACCTATCGAGTCTGCGGTGATCTTGAGCCCTGACAAGCGGTCACGCTCGCCTTGGCTCATTTCAGCTCTTAGCTGTGAGCCGCGTGACCGCTTGTCACCCCTGCGAGCGCTTGTCAGAGAGAACAAAGCCCCCCTCGACAACCCCTCGACGGAGCTCCGGACACCGCCTTCGGGGCTAATGGTTGTAGCCCAGAGGGCTTCGTTCTTTCAGCCCGACGGCTTTAGCTTCGGGCCCCCTCGTCTCCATGGGTTCTTTGAACCCCATTATAGCACCAAAAATCATTCTTGTCTAGAGCCTATCACCCCCCACAATCACGACTTCCTCCTCCTGGATCTCCCCCCTCTCCTGGTTGATGCGGAAAGCACGGATGACGGGCTTCTGACGAGCCAGGGATACGATGAAGTACAGGGAATCGGGATAGAAAGCCAGCTTCATGTCCGTCGCCGAGGGATAGGCCTCCGTGGCAGGGTGGGAGTGATAGATGCCCAGGATCTCCCAGCCCTGCTCGTCAATGTCGCGGAAGATGCGGAGCTGCTCGTGAGGCTCCATGCGGTAGGTGACGAGGGGCTGCTCGGCCACGTTCCGGGTGCGATAGAGTTTGACGACCCGTCCCTGGCGACCGGCCAGAATGCCACACACCTCCTGGGGCGCCCCGGCCCGGGCGTGCTCGATCATCTCCTGGGCATATCGGGCCGGCAGTTGGATCACCGCATGGCCTCCATCAATGGTTCATAGAGGGGTTCCCCCACCACTTTCATCTCGGTGCGGTGGATGGGCTGATACCCCGCCCGCTGCTGCTCCTCCGTGGGCACCGAGGCCTCGGCTGGCTTATCGGAGATAGCGAAGGGTAAGACCCCTTTCTCCGCCAGGAAGCGCACCGCCTCCACCACCTCCCGGGTGATGACGATCTCCTGAGACAGATCGCTGCTCCCCCCAGAAAGGCCCATGCGGGCCACGGTGGCTTCGTACTCCCGCCGCCGAAAGCTCTTGAAGGGGGTGGGATCGCCCTGGGCCATGCCCGTAGCCACCTCGGCGTGGACCTCCCGCAGGTCGGCGAAGGCCGGATCGTTCAGCCGCTCCTGACAGCGGGCCACGAACTGCTCAAAGGAGCGAAGCCTTCCCGCCGCCAGATCGTCCAGGAGCGCCGCCAGATCGTAGACCCCGCCGCTGACCATCAGGGACACGTAGGCCAGGTAGTCCTGGTTGTCGGCCGTAAAGGGGTGGTAGCGGGGCTGATTCAGCTCGTCGTAGACGGCCAGGAAACGGGCCTCATCGAAGGTGGCCCCCAATACCTCCTCCACGGTGCGGCGCACCCCCTCCACCCGCGCCCGATCCACGGCCCTGTCGTTGCGGCCCCGGGCGCCGAAGGCCGTCTTGTCCATATCCACCAGGACGACCATCTCCTCATCCAGCTCAAAACCCTGGGCCTGGACCCAGACCAGGAAGTCAGCCAGGGCCGTCCAACGGTTGGCCACGAAGATGCCCTCCCGCACCTCCGTGTGCGGCTTGGCCTCCAGGTCCTCGTGGCCGATGAAGCCCAGGATGGGCCGCTGCTCCCCCAGGTGGCGGATGGCGGTGCCGTCGTTCATGAAGGTGTCGCCCAGGTAGAGCAGCCGCCTGGCGGCCCGACCCGGCTCGCGCAGCCCCTGGGCCTGGTCGAGGAAGTGGACGATGGCTCGCGCGTAGGCGGGCTCCGTCTTGCGGGGGAGACGGTAGGCTGGCAGGCCGATCTGCGGCCAGATGTGGCGCAGGCCCCGCAACCGCTCATCGGCGGGCTCCAGGTCGCGATAGACCACCAGGTCGCCATGATAGTCATGGAGGGAGGCGCGCCCGATGATGTCCATGGCAGGCTCCTATCTCAGATACCCCTTGGCCATCAGCAGTTCGGCGTTGAGGATGGCGGCACCGGCCGCGCCACGGATGGTGTTGTGGCCCAGGATCAGGAACTTGTAGTCCAGGATGGGGCACCGTCGCAGGCGGCCCACCACCGAGGCCATACCCCCTTCCAGATAGCGGTCGAAGCGGGGCTGGGGACGATCTATCTCCTCCCGCACCACGATGGGGTGGGCCGGGGCGCTGGGCAGGCCCAGCTCCTGAGGCTGGCCCCGAAAATCGGCCAGAGCCTTCGTCACCTCCTCCAGGCTCGCCTCCTCTGCCAGCTCCACCGAGACACACTCCAGGTGCCCATCGAGGGTGCTCACCCGGTTGCACTGGGCGCTGATCCCCATGTCAGCCGGGACGATCCGCTGCCCATCGAAGCGGCCCAGGAGCTTCAGGGGCTCGGATTCCAGCTTCCCCTCCTCCCCACCGATGTAGGGCACCACGTTGTCCAGCACGTCCAGGGAGGGGATGCCGGGGTAGCCTGCTCCCGAGAGGGCCTGCATGGTGACGACCATGACCCGCCTGAGCCCGAAGCGGTCCTGGAGGGGCTTGAGGGCTAGGGTGAGGTGGATGGTAGAGCAGTTGGGGTTGGTGATAATGAAGCCCCGCTCCCAGCCTCGGTGCCGCTGCTGGTGTGGGATGAGGGCCAGATGGGTGGGGTTGACCTCGGGGATGAGGAGGGGGATGTCAGGCTCCATGCGGTGGGCGCTGGCGTTGCTGGACACGGCGTAGCCTGCCGCCGCAAAGTCCTCCTCCACAGGCCCGGCCACGTCGCCGGGCAGGGCGGAGAAGACCAACTGGCAATCCAGGCCGGGCTGGCAGGGCTGGACGACCGTGTCTCGCACGGCTTCTGGCATATCGGCCGAGACCCGCCAGCGGCAGGCTTCGCCATAAGGCTTCCCCACCGAGACATCAGAGGCGGCCAGGGCCGTGACCTCGAACCAGGGGTGATCCTTCAGCAACTGGACGAACCGCTGCCCCACCATGCCCGTGGCGCCCAGCACGCCGACACGAATCTTAGGCTTCGAAATATCCATGGTCTACCCCTTAACAACTACTGGAGTGCGGGCGCAAGCCCGCTCACAGGCAGCCTTGCGGCTGCACTCCGTACAACTTAACCCATCGGTTATGCGCGCTAGCAGTTCTCTCTCCTATGTGCCAGCGCCAGGATATCGCCCAGTACCCCGGCGGCGGTGACTTCCGGCCCTGCCCCCCGTCCGCTGATGGTCAGGGGGTTCTCGTGATAACGCGCCGTCTGGAAGAGGACGATGCTGTCCGAAGCCTGGATGTGAGCCAGGCGGCTGTCAGGGGGCACAGCCTGCAACTCGACCCGGCAGTGGCCCTCAACGACCTCAGCCACATAGCGCAGGCGCTGTCCGCTATCACGGACTTGAGCCGCCCGCTCGGCGTATTCGGCATCGAGGGCCTCCACCTGGCTCATGAACTCCTCGACGGACAGGGCATCCATGTGGGGGGGATACAGCCGCTCCACGGCCACGTCCTCCAGCTCCAGGGGGTAGCCCAGCATGCGGGCCAGGATGAGGGCCTTGCGGGCTGCGTCATAGCCGGCCAGGTCCTCCCGGGGGTCAGGCTCAGTGTAGCCCCTGGCCCTGGCCTCCCGCACGGCGGCCGAGAAGGGCTCTCCCGCCTCCAGCCGGGCGCAGATGAAGCCCACCGTGCCGCTGAGGCAGCCCTGGATGCGCTCAACGGTGTCGCCGGTATCCAGCAAGGTCTGGAGCGTGGCGACAACGGGCAGCCCCGCCCCCACCGTGGTCTCGTAGCGGGTCCCTCGCCCGGCCGTCAGTTGCTGGAAGAGCGGATACGATCCGGCCAGGGGGAGCTTGTTGGCCAGCACCAGTCCATAGCCCCGCTCCAGGGCCGCCAGCAGGGCAGGGATCGTCTGATCCGAGGCGGTGACGTCCACCACAATGGCCTCATTGGTCCCGGCTACATCCACGATAGCCGTCAGGTCGTCCTGGTAGTAGCCCCACTCCAGGTGGCGCAGGCGGGTCCCCCGGGCTTTGGCCCGCAGGATGGCCTCCAGTTGCTCGTCGGCCAGGCCGCGCTCCTGAACGACGGCCCCGTCATGGTCGCAGAGGGCCACGACCTGCAGCCGCAGCCCCAGTTGCTCGTGTCGAGCCCGGTTGTCCACAACTTGCTGGATCAACGCCCGACCGACGTTGCCCACGCCAAATTGAATGATGGGCACGTGTCTCATCTTGAACCCAGCTCGAACTCCTGGTGGATGTAGCGCACCGCGTCGTCGGCGTCCTTGGCATCAACGACGAGGGAGAGGTTGTACTCCGAGGAGCCCTGGGCAATGGAGATGACGTTGATGCCCTGTCGGCCCAGGGCGCCGAAGACCTTGGCCGCGATACCGGGGGTGCCCTTCATCCCCGCCCCCACGGCGGCGATGATGACTACATTGTCCTGAGCCCAGATGCGGTCAATGTTGCGCCGCGCCAGCTCCAGCTCGAAGGCCCGCTCCAGGGCCGAAAGGGCCTGCTGGCTGACCCTCTGCTCGATGACGAAGCAGATGCTCTGCTCCGAGGAGGACTGGGAGATCATCAACACGCTGATCCCCTCCCGGGCCACGGCGGAGAAAACCTTGGCTGCTACGCCCGGCACGCCCAGCATACCTCGCCCCTCCACGGTCACCAGACTCAGATCCCTGATGGAGGTGATGGCCTTAACGGTGCGCCCGTCGCCACGGGGCTCCTTGACGATGAGGGTGCTCGGCCCATCGGGGTTGAAGGTGTTCAGGATGCGCAGAGGGATCCCCTGCTCTATAGCGGGCAGGATGGTCTTGGGGTGGAGCACCTTGGCTCCAAAGTAGGACAGCTCCGCCGCCTCGGCGTAGGAGATCTCGGGCAGCGTCCGGGCCTCGGGCACCACGCGAGGGTCGGCGGTCATCACCCCGTCCACGTCGGTCCAGATCCAGATCTCGTCGGCCTCCAAGCAACTGCCCAGGATGGAGGCTGTGTAGTCGCTGCCCCCCCGTCCCAGGGTGGTGAGGATGCCCTCCGGCGTGGCGCCGATGAAGCCTGTGACCACAGGCACCGTCCCCTCGTCCAGCAGGGGCAGCAGGCGAGCGCGGGCCTTCTCCCGCGTCAGATCCATCAGGGGGTTGGCCGCGCCGAAGTGGCCGTTGGTGACCACGACCTCCGTGGCCTCGACGGCCTGAGCAGCGATGCCCCGCTCCTGCAGGGCAGCGGCCAGGATCCTGGACGTGAACCGCTCCCCCAGGGAGGAGACCAGGTCCAGGGCCCGGGGGGTGAGTTCGCCCAGGATGTGGATGCTGCGGCACAGGCTCTCGAACTCCTCCAGCCTCGCCTCGACCTCCGCCCCCAACGCCCCCCACGCGCCCTCATCGGCGATGGCCGTGCCGATGGCCTGCAGGTGCTTCTGGAGCAAAGCGTGTTTGATGCGCCCGAAGGTCTCCCCGTCCCCCCGCGCCGCCGTCCTGGCTGCTTCGATCAGGGCATCGGTCACGCCGCTCATGGCCGAGACCACGACCACCACCTGCTGACCCTGGCGGACATGGCTCCCCACGATCTCCGCCACCTGGGCGATACAATCGCCATCGCCCACCGACGTTCCACCGAATTTCATGATGATGAGCATAGGATAGCTCCTATAAAGCTAATTAGCAAAAACGGAGGGCGGCGGGCTAAAAGCACGCCGCCTGGCCCCCCAGACCGAGCCAGGCGCCGTCATTTATGCGGCGCTTAAGGGTTTATACTCCAATGTACCTGGCATACAGACTCCTTGCCACCGCCTCGTCGCTGGTACCCTTAATGATAGCTCGCGCGTCGGGGAAGACGGTGAGCTCGTAGCCATCCACCTTGAAGCGCAGGAGGTACTCATTGAAGGTCACCTCCCCCGCCGACTCCAGCCTCTGAGCCAGAGCGGGGAGAGAGAGCTCCCGACCGCTCCTCACCCGGACCTGCACCGCGTCCCGGCCACAGAGGACCGTGGCGCGTGCCCCCTCCTGCGCCTCCAGGTACTCGTAGCGGCCCTGGCCACAGGTGGGACAATCATCCCGACGGCTGGCCTGGAAGACCTCGAAGGTGTTCTCCCACAGGTCAACGTGGACCAGCCCTGGGTTGGGCTCCCCCCGCCCCAGGAGCAGCTTCAGGGCCTCGGCCGAGGCCATGGAAGCGATGACACCTGCGGTGGCGTTGAGCACCCCGGCCGTATCACAGGTGGGGGTCGTCCCGGGCGGCGGGGCCTGAGGGAAGATGCAGCGCAGGCAGGGGGTTTGATGGGGCACGATGTTCATGGTCATGCCGTAGCTGGCGATGACCCCGCTATAGATCCAGGGCACCCCCAGCTTGACGCAGGCGTCGTTGATGAGGAAGCGGGTCTCGAAGTTATCCGTCCCGTCCAGAACCAGATCCACATCGCCCATGAGCCCCTCGACGTTGTCGTAGTTCACGTCGGCCACCAGGGGCTCGATCTCCACCCCCGAGTTGACCCGGCGCAGCTTCTCGGCGGCGGCCACGGCTTTGGGCAGCCCCCGGGCGATGTCCTCCTCGTCGAAGAGGGTCTGACGCTGGAGGTTGTTGAGCTCAATGTAGTCCCGATCAATGATGCGCACCCGCCCCACCCCGGCCCGTACCAGATTGTTGGCCAGGATGCTGCCCGTGGCCCCGCAGCCGATGACAGCCACAGCCGAGGCCAGGAGTCTTCGCTGACCCTCCTGTCCCACGCCGGGGAAGATCACCTGGCGCACGTAGCGGTCGAGCCCCTCGCTCATCAGTTCTCCTCGCGAACGCTCAAGGCAACTCCTCCAGGCCATGCTGCCGCGCCACGCGGGTCACAATGGCCGTCAGCTCCTTCTCCACCTCGGCGGGCAGCTCCTTGGGTTGGTAGGCGGCCACGATCTCCTTCACCCGCTGCCGGGCCCGGGCCACGATATCCATCCCACCACCATCCAGCCAGCCCCGATAGGAGGCGCGATCTATCACCGCCGAGGGGATGAACTGCTCCCGCCGGAACCACTGGCGGGTGTGCTGGGTGGCCAGGAAGTTGCCGTGGTGCCCCACCTGTCGCACCAACGCCGTAGCCAGGGCATCCTCGACGGGCACGACCCCTTCCAGCAGGCGGCGGGCCATACCGATGATCTCGTTGTCAATGACCAGCTTCTCGTGGCTCTGACAGCTCTCGAAGGCCAGCATGCCCGCGCCGGAGATCATGTTCACCCCGGCCAGGGCGCCCAGGATGGTGCCGATGCCCGATTCGAGGCCCGCCTGCCCGTCCACGATTTTGGCGTCGCTCATGCCCAGGTAAGCGTGGGTGGGCAGGCCCAGGAACCTGCCGATCTGGGCGTAGGCGCAGTCCATCATGACCGTCTCGATGGCGCCCATGGGCGTGGTGCCATAACGCATGTCGAGGATAGCCGGCGAGCCGCCGTAGACGATGGGCGCGCCGGGCTGCACCAACTGGTGGATGACCAGCCCGCTCAGGTTCTCGGCTGTGTGCTGGGCCAGGGCGCCTGCCAGGGTCACCGGCGCTGTGGCCCCTGCCAGGGGCATGGAGACCAGTTCGGCGGGGATGCGGTAGCGGGCGCAGTCCATCAGGTTGTGACAGGTGATCTCGCTCCACGCCAGAGGCGGCGAGGGGCAAACGTCGAAGACGGCGATAGGCCGCTGGGCCAGGGCCTCCTCGCCCCCGACGACCACAGCCAGCATGTCCTTCATGATGGTGAAGGTGTCCACGGCGAAGGCGCCGGTGATCACCGGCTTGCGAGCGTATTTGAGCACCAGGTAGAGGCGGTACAGGTCAGCCATGGCCTGGGGCACGTCGCTGCACACCAGGGCCGTGCTGACGGCGTCTAGGCCCTCCAGCCCCTCGGCCAGCTTGAGGTGGGTCACGAAGTCGGCCGTCACAGGCTTGCGCTGCCGGCCCGTCTCGGAATCGAGGATGGTGATGGCCGCCGAGCCGGGGTCAAAGTGTACGACGTCGCCGCCGTAGCGCACCGCCACTTCCCCCTGGGCATTGTACAGATCGAAGGCGGAGGGGGCCATGTGCAGCGCCTGGTGGACCAGATCCTCAGGGATGCGGGCCACGCGGCTCTCGAAGTCCACGCTGGCTCCGGCATCGGCCAGGAGCTCCAGGGCCTGGGGGGCATAGATCATCACCCCCGGATCCCACAGGAGCTCGATCCCCTCGTCCACGATGCGGTTGATAAGCTCTCGATCCAGGAGTTCCAGCTTTGGTCTGGGCATCCTATCCCTTTCCGTCGGGGGTCAGCTCTGAGGCTCAGGCCTTCAGCCCATGGAAAGCTTCCTCGAAGGACCGCAGGGTGGGCTCGATGTGGAGGACCGAGTTCAACCGGCCATCGAGGACTCCCTGGGTCTTCAGGCCGTTGCCCGTGATGTAGGCCACGGTCAATTCGTTGGGGCTTATTTTACCACTCTCGGCCAGCTTTTTCAAGGCCGCTATGGTCACCCCGCCGGCCGTTTCGGCGAAGATGCCTTCGCTGCGGGCCAGGAGCTCAATGCCCTCCACGATCTCCTCGTCGCTGACTGCCTCGGCATAGCCGCCACTCTCCCGCATGACCTGTAGAGCATAGATGCCGTCAGCGGGATGGCCGATGGCCAGGGATTTGGCGATGGTCTGGGGCCTCACTGGCTGGATGTGATCGCTGCCGGCCTTGAAGGCGGCCACGATGGGTGAGCAGCCTTCGGCCTGGGCTCCCGAGACCCGCGTGGCCACCCCATCGAGCAGGCCCACTTGGCCCAGCTCATCCAGCCCCTTTCTGATCTTGACCAGGAGCGATCCCGAGGCCATAGGCACCACCACGTGATCGGGGGCGCGCCAGCCTAACTGCTCGGCCACCTCGAAGGCCAGGGTCTTGGCCCCCTCGGCGTAGTAAGGGCGGACGTTGACGTTGACGAAGGCCCAGCCGAGTCGGTCGGCCAGGAGGGTACACAGGCGGTTGACCTCATCGTAGCTGCCCTCCACGGCCACCACCGTGGGGCCATAGACGCTGGAGGCCACGATCTTGGCCGTCTCCAGGTCGGCGGGGATGAAGACGTAGGCGGCCAAGCCGGCCCGGGCGGCATAGGCGGCCACGGCGTTGGCCAGGTTCCCGGTCGAGGCGCAGGCCACGGCCTGGAAGCCGAACTCCAGGGCCTTGGTGATGGCCACCGAGACCACCCGATCTTTGAAGGAGTAGCTGGGGTTCAGGCAGTCGTTCTTGAGATACAACTCCTTCAGGCCCAGGGCCCGGCCCAGGTTCTCGGCCCTGGTGAGAGGCGTGAAGCCTACGTCGTGGCCCACGATCCCCTGGCCCTCGATGGGCAGCAGGGCCCGGTAGCGCCACATGGTGGGAGGCCCCCCTGCGATCTGCTCCCGGCTGATGCGGGCGGCGATGGCCTCGTAGTCGTAGTCCACCTCTAGGGGCCCGAAGCATTCCTCGCAGACGTAGATGGGCTCCTGGGGGTACTCCTGGCCGCACTCGCGGCACCTCAAACCCTTGACGTATGACATGGCCTCCCTCCTCTCTTTGCTGGTGCAGGTCCCGGTCCTCTGAAGAAAAAACCTCCGTCCCCTCCAGTAAGACGGGGGTTTCAACCTGCTGAGAAATGAGAAGGCCTCTTCTCGAAAAGAAGAGGCCAAAGCAACGACGTTGTGGCTTCCCTCTCATCTTCCAGAAGTCGAGCTTCTGCCGGAATTGGCACCATGTCTGGAAGTTAGAAGTTGGAGATCAGAAGTTAGAGAACGGGAGCTTTCTAAAACATCCAAACTGGTTGCCGAGGTTTCACAGGGCCGGTCCCTCCACCTCTCTGGATAAGAGTGCAGCGCTATTCAGTTGTGGGCCAATGATACCACATGGCGTCCGTTTTGTCAAGTGCCCAATTGGGCCTCACTTGCGCCGGGGCTCAGCTAGCTCTCTTCGCTTCGGCCGTGGGGTGCGATGTAGAGGACCTCCTTGAAGGGTTTCACCTGCTCTCCTACGTTCTCCTTGAGGATGTTGCCGGAGACGTGCATCAGGGTGTCGTCGAAGTCCGCATCCTTGCCCATGCTGGCCAGGCAGGGGTAATGGTGGTGAAACATGCCGGCCTCCTGCTCGGCGTCGTCGGCTGAGACGCCCACCAGCATCTGGGCCACGTAGCGGGCGCAGCCACAGGTGGAATCGCGCAGCACCTCCACGGCGCTGATGGTGCGGCTCTGCGGGTCAACGCTGATGCGCAGCTCGGGCTGGCCGAAGTGGCGGGCGAACTGGGCGATGAGGGGATCGTTGTAGGCCACCCGATGCCGGCGCACGTTGTAGCTGGCCTCGGTCAGGGAGCAGAAGGGCTTGGGGAAGACGGCTGCTACGCCCATGGCCTCCAGCCAGCCGCGCACCTGGTTAGCCAGCCCCTTGGGCAGCCAGGCCGCGTTGTCAATGGGGGCAATGACCGCCTTGGCGCCCGTCATGCGGGCGATATCGGGCAGGAGTTCGGCCACCCCCTTGTGCTCGCCCAGGGCCAGGATCAGATCAGCCGGGGGCAGCTCAGGCGGGAGGAAATCCTCGGGGTAGTCTATGATGGGCGGCAGGAAGGGCGGCGCCTTCCACACCTCGACCGTCCAGTCGGCAGGACCGTTCCTGCGGATGTTGTCTACCATCCGCTGCCCGTACTCCCCTTGGATGATGGCTAGGATTCGCATCTTGTCTCCCTCCTCGTTCTACGGTGCCCACGGTTGGCGGTAGGCCAGGAGGAGCAGCAAGCCAAAAGCTACCGCGTGGAACACCTCGATCAGGCCCAACCGTACCATGTGTGGGCGGCCGCCCCAGGTCAGCGCCCCACGCAGCGCCTTGGCCAGGCAGGGGGCGAAGGCCACGGGCACCAGAGCTGGCACCCATCCAAGAGAGGCCAGGGCCAGAACGACGCCGATGGCGAAGAGATGGTAGAGGATCGTAGCCCTGCCGTGGACCAGCTTCTGCCACAGGCCTTCGGGCGCTGGGCGGCGGGGCTGCTCCCGCACTTTGAGCTTGATGTAGAACACCGTGCCACCAAAATAGAGCAGGTTGATAGGCCACAGGAGGAGAGCGGTCCGGTCCAGGGCACTGGTGGCGGCGTAGTAGGCGCCCGGTGCCGCCAGCGTCAGCCCGGCAATGCCCAGCCACTCCCCGCCCACCGTCATCTCCGCCCGCCGCGCCACCCCCACCAGGTAGGCGATCATCAGGAGACCCGCCACCCCGACGATGGCGACCAACCCCCAACGGCCGTAGCGGGACAGCAAGGGTAGAGTGAACCCTCCGGCCAGGAGCAGGTAGACCAGCGTCCATCCCCACCAAGCCCGCTCTCGGCGCAGACGCGGCCGCTTCATCATGCAGGTCATGGGGTAGCGGGCCAGGAACAAGGCCAGCGCCGCGCCGGCGAAGAGGAGCCCCGGCGCGTCCAGTCGGCCGGCCACCCCCAACCCTACCAGCAACGGAATCAGCAGCATGGCCCACGCCCCGTGCTCCCGCGGCAGGATGAGGCGCAGCTCCGCGAGACGAAGACGTCTGTCTGACATCAGTTCCCTTCCCAGGCTAGGGTTAACCAGCATCCCCCCGGCGACCACCTCTTCAGCTCCGCGATGAGGTCGTGGTAGCGCTCGTGGACGCCGGGGTCCATGTGCTCT
This sequence comes from Anaerolineae bacterium, assembly GCA_046760425.1. Lineage (GTDB taxonomy): Bacteria > Chloroflexota > Anaerolineae > JBHIEC01 > JBHIEC01 > JBHIEC01. The sequence continues at coordinate 1,081 of JBHIEC010000047.1, read as the reverse complement.
CCCCCTTAGAGTACCTGTGGCCCTCGGGCCGCACGGCCTGTGTTCGCCAAGAACAACAACAGTGCCATCACATTGAGCAATCCACCCCACTGACGTCCAGGCCACCACCCAGTCAGATCCCCGGCCACCCGCAGCAGCAGCGAGAGGTGCAGCAGGGCCAGGTGGGCATAAAAGGTCGGGCGAAACACCATGGGGAACCCCAGGACCGCCGGGAAGATGATGGGCGCATGGCCGAAAATCATGGCGAAGACGAAGCCCAAGAAGAGAGCGTGCAGCATCGCGTCATAGCGTGGCCCGGCCACAGCACTGCCGAACACGAGCGCGAGCCCGCCGCTGACCCCCAGCCAGACATACCCGGAGAGCAGGCACACGGCGATGAAGCGGGTGAGCCCCGCCTGGCGCACCGTACGCCGGGCGATGTCGTAGCGCAGCAACCACAGCGTGAGCGCCACCATGCCGACGCCTGCCAGGCGCAGGCCGATGTCGGGAGCGACGATGGAAGCGACCGTGCCGAGCAGGAAGAGACCGGTTGCAGCCAGGAAAGCCCATTGCGCGGTGTGGGACAGGTGCAGCAAGCGGCTCAGATCCAGCCGCTCGCCGACGATGGTCAGCACCAAAAACCCAGCCCACCACGGGACGACGCTGTAGACCGGCCGGCCTGTGAGCCACAGGGTATTGCCGATGAACCAGGCCAGCGCGCCCAGCCCCATCGTCACCGTGAAGGGGGCCAGCCGGCGGCGGACGATCACGACGAAGACGGCCACCAGCCCCAAACTGCCCAGGGTCATCAGCAGCGGACCCAGCGGCCCGGCCATACCCATCAACAGAGCCAGGGCACCCAGCCCCGTGAACAGCGGGGCGGCGTAGGTCCATCGCCGATCCAGGGCTACAGCCCGCTCCAGGCTGATGAGCGTGCCCAGGAAGCCGGAGATCATCAGGGGGCCGTGGGCGATGGTGAGGCCGGCTTGCAGGGGAGGTAGCCCCCACCCCAGGCGTACCAGCCCGGCCCACATGGCCGCCAGCAAGCCCAGCAGCCCCAGGGCCATAAGGGGGAAACGGATACGCGGTTGAGGTTCCATGG
>JBHIEC010000046.1:0-13921 GCA_046760425.1 Anaerolineae bacterium | reverse complement strand
GGCCAGCAAGGGGGAGACCCTGCGCCTCATGGGCCGCTACGAGGAGGCCCTGGCCACCTTCGACCAGGCCCTGGAACTCAAACCCGACTACGAATGGGCCCTGGCCAGCAAGGGGGTGACCCTGCTCTTGATGGAACACTATGAAGAGGCTCTTAAAACTCTAGATCAAGCCTTGGCAATAGACCCTAACTATGATTGGGCGCTGGCCGCCAGAGGTACAACTCTCCGCCGGATGGGCCATTTCTATGAAGCCTTGATCGCCCTTGACCAAGCTCTTGCTCTTGATCCACAAGATGATTGGTATTACTATCAACGAGGCCTTACTTACGCTGCGCTGGGGAAGCACCAGGAAGCTCATGCGGACTACAAGACGGCCATCAGACTGGCACAGGCGACGCTTAAAGAAAAGTCCGCACGTGCAGCAACGCATTTCAATTTGGCTCTGTACCTGCTGGTGGCTGGGCAGCCGAATGCCTCAATAGCAGCATACCAACAAGGGATAGCAATGGCTTTGGGGAGATGGACGCTTCACGAAGCTCTGCAGGACTTGACTGACCTAGAAGCGCAGGAGGGCAAGTTGCCTGGCATGGAGGAAGCGATAGAGCTCTTGCAGGAGGCATTGGCAGCAGCACCACGTAACTCGAAGAAGAAGAGGACTTAAGTACGCATGCCCAAGTTCATCTTCGTGACCGGTGGGGTCGTCAGCGGCCTGGGCAAAGGCGTCACCGCCGCCTCCATCGGGCGCATCCTGAAGGCCCGCGGCATCTCCGTCTCCATCCAGAAGCTGGACCCCTATATCAACGTGGACCCCGGCACCATGAGCCCCTACCAGCACGGGGAGGTCTACGTCTTGGAGGATGGAGCCGAGACAGACCTGGACCTGGGCCACTACGAGCGCTTTATTGACGAGAACCTGACCCGGGCCTCCAACGTCACCACGGGCCAGATCTACTCCGAGGTCATCGCCAAGGAGCGGCGGGGCGACTTCCTGGGCGGCACGGTCCAGACGGTACCCCACATCACCAATGAGATCAAGCGGCGCATCGCCCTGGCGGCCATGGAGAGCCACGCTGAGGTGCTCATCGTCGAGGTGGGAGGGACGGTAGGCGACATCGAGGGGCTGCCCTTCCTGGAAGCCATCCGCCAGATGCGCAAGGACGTGGGCCGGGAGAACGTCCTCTACATCCACCTCACCCTGCTGCCCTACATCGGCTCCACGGGCGAGCTGAAGACCAAACCCACCCAGCATAGCGTCAAGGAACTGCGGAGCATCGGCATCCAGCCCGACGTCATCGCCTGCCGCTCCGACTACCCCGTGGGCGACGATCTGAAGGACAAGATCGCCCTCTTCTGCGACGTGGAGAAGCGGGCCGTCATCCCTCTGGTCACGGCAGAGACCATCTACGAGGTGCCCCTCATCCTGGAGGAGGCTGGCCTGGGCCAGTTCATCGTGGAGCGGATGAAACTGCCCACCACCCCACCTGACCTGGCCGAGTGGCGCAATCTGGTGCAGCGGATCAAACGACCCAAACCTGCTGTCACCATCGGCGTGGTAGGCAAATACGTGGAGCTCCGCGATGCCTACATCAGCGTGAAAGAGGCCCTGCAACATGCCGGGCTCCATCATGGCCTGGACGTCCACATTGATTGGATTGACGCCGAGGACCTGGAGCGGGGGAGGGCTCTGGAGCGGCTGGAGCGGGTTGACGGCATCGTCGTGCCGGGCGGCTTCGGCTATCGAGGCATCGAGGGCAAGATCATCGCCGCCCGCTACGCCCGGGAGCACCAGGTGCCCTACTTCGGCCTCTGCCTGGGCATGCAGATCATGGTCATCGAGCTGGCCCGCTACGCCCTCGCCAGCGACGAGCCCAACAGCACCGAATTCGACCCCGGCACCGAGCACCCCGTCATTGACCTCCTGCCCGAGCAGCGGGGCATCACCGAAATGGGGGGCACCATGCGCCTGGGCGCTCACCCCTGCCGCGTGCTGCCCGGCACCCGGGCCGCGGCCGCCTACGGTGACCAGTCCCTGATCTACGAGCGGCGACGCCATCGGTTCGAGGTCAACAACACCTACCGCCAGCTCCTGGAAGGGGCAGGCATGGTGGTCAGCGGCACCTCGCCCGACGGCCGCCTGGTGGAGATCGCCGAACTGGCCGATCACCCCTGGATGCTGGGCACCCAGTTCCACCCCGAGTTCAAGTCCCGCCCCAACCGCCCCCATCCCCTCTTCTGCCACTTCATCAGCGCGGCCAGGGCGCAGAGGGAGAGGGGGGAGACCCCGGCCAAAGCTGTGGTGGCTGAGGCCCAGGAGCGTCGATTTTAGCTGTCAAGGGGCGTCCACGCCCCGTCTGTGGTCGGTTTAGCCCCTTTGTCGCTTCGCCCGAGCGGGAAACCCCGACCAAATTACGACCGGATTACGACCCAATTTGGACCTGAGCGTGATATACTTACCTTGACGGCGGCGACCCGAAGGATGTTCGCCGCTAAGACCTGATCGGGGCGGGTCGCTCGCCTCTCCAGAGGGAGACCCGCCCTTATCTTTTGCCGGGGCTGAAATGACTGGGAGGCATTCACCCTTGCGAAGGTTCTACCATGCAAACCTTCGCAAGGGTTGTCCAAGCCATTCTTAGCCAGACCCATATCTTTTGGCGTGGCACCCTAAACAACTCAAGGAGGTCTATCAATGGAGATGGACAGGGTTTCTCAGGCTTTGGAGAAGATCGGCGTTCCCGGCCGGGACGCCTACGACCTGCCCACCAGCACCAAGCGCTTCCCTGACGGCGCCCATTATCGCATGGAGATCTCCGGCGTGGAGCGACCCTCAACCCTGGAGGCCATCATTGACGAGATGGAGAAGCGGCGGATGCCCATCCACCGCCTGATCTCCACGGTCATGGGGGCCACCCTTCTGGACGACCAGGAGCTCAGGGACTTCGCCCAGATGGCCGCCGAGGCCAGGCTGGAGGTCATCATCACCCCTGGCCCCCGCGCCCTGTGGGACGTGGGCCGGCAGCTCTTCACCCCCGAGGGCGCCATCTCGGGCCTGCGCTACCGGGGCTCGGACCAACTGCGCTACGTCATCACTGACATGATGCGCTGTATCGAGATCGGCTTCCGGGGCTTCCTGGTCATTGACGAGGGGCTCCTGTGGGCCCTGAACGAGTTGAAGAAGACGGGCGACATCCCCGAAGACGTGGTCTTCAAGGTGTCCATCTTTGCCGGCCACGCCTCGGCGGCGGGGGGCAAGGTGCTGCAGATGCTGGGGGCGAGCACCTTCAACCCCGTGGGCGACCTGGGGCTGCCTCAACTGGCCGCCATCCGCCAGGCCATTGATATCCCCATGGACCTGCACATCTACCTCTTCGACTCCTTCGGCGGCTTCAACCGCTTCTACGAGGGGCCGGAGATGGCCCGCACCTGCGCCCCTTGCTACTTCAAGATCGAGCCGGGAGCCAGCGTGGGCGCCCTCTATAAGCCCTGGGTCAACCCCGATAGCCTGGCCTTCCTGGCGCGGGAGAAGGTCAAGTACGCCCAGATCATCCACCAGTTGATCCAGGAGAACTATCCCCAGGCGACGATGTCCGGGATCGGGCCGGCCGATCTGGCCATCCCTGAACCGTAAAGAGCCTGGGGCGGACAAAAGTGCTGGGGCCGACGCGGCGGTCGGCCCCAGCGGATCAAGAACAGAAGAGGTGAGAGATGAGCGAGCGAAAGAAGGTCACCCTGCCCGACCTGATGGAGATGAAGCGGCAGGGGCGGAAGATCACCATGATCACCGCCTACGATTACCCCACGGCGGTGCTGGTGGACAGGGCCGGCATTGACATCGTGCTCATCGGCGACTCCATGGCCATGACCGTCCTGGGCTATCCCACCACCCTGCCGGCCACCATGGACGAAATGATCGCCCACTCGCGGGCCGTGACCACCGGCTGCAAGCACAGCTTCATCCTGGGGGACATGCCCTACATGACCTACCAGCCCTCTATCGAAATGGCGGTCCGCAACGCCGGCCGCTTCATGGCCGAGGCTGGCTGCGACGGCGTTAAGCTGGAGGGCGGCATCACCATGGCCGACCGGGTGGAGGCCATCGCTCGGGCGGGCATCCCCGTGATGGGCCATCTGGGCCTGACACCTCAGAGCATGTCCATGCTGGGCGGCTTCAAGGTGCAGGGCAAGGACGCCCTGATGGCCAAGCGGATCGTTGATGACGCCGCCGCTCTGGAGGAGGCGGGCGCCTTCGCCATCCTGCTGGAGTGCGTGCCGGCCAAGGTCAGCAAGCTCATCACCGAGCGGGCCGGAATCCCCATCATCAGCATCGGGGCTGGGCCAGACTGCGATGGCCAGCTCCTCATCTTCCACGACATGTTCGGGCTCTACCCCGCCTTCACCCCCAAGTTCGCCAAACAGTATGCGGACGTGGCGGAGGTCATCCTCGACGGCCTGAACCGCTATGTGGAGGACGTGCAGGAGGGCCGCTTCCCTGAGCCCAAGCACTGCTTCACTATCCCCGATGACCAGTATCAGGAACTGCTGAGCATGCTGGACTAGCCCTGAGCGCTGTATCCTGTCGTTTTTCGCGCAGGACAGCTCACGTCGAATTCATATGGACGAAGAGAAACACCCAAAGCTCTGGATCGGCACCTCGGGCTGGGTCTACCCCCACTGGCGGGGGGTTTTCTATCCGCAAGACCTGGCCACGAGCATGTGGCTGCCCTACTACACCCGGCACTTCCCCACCGTGGAGGTGAACAACTCCTTCTATCGCCTGCCCTCGGAGACAGCCTTTCGCGCCTGGGGCGAGGCCGTGCCACCGAGATTCCGCTTCGCCGTCAAGGCCAACCGCTACCTGACCCACATGAAGAAGCTCCGCGATGTAGCGGAGCCTCTGGAGCGGTTCCTGGGGCGGGCGCGGCTCTTGGGCGAAAAGCTGGGTCCCATCCTCTACCAGTTGCCTCCCAACTGGAACTGCAACCTGCCCCGGCTGCGGGAATTCCTGGCCCTCCTCCCGGAGGATCTCCAGCACGTCTTCGAGTTCCGGAACACGACCTGGCTGAGCGAGGAGGTCTTCGCTGCCTTGGAGGCCCACGGCGTGGCCTTCTGCGTCATCAGCCTACCCGACTTCCCCTGCCCCGTGAGGGCTACCGCACCGCTGGTCTACGTTCGGATGCACGGCAGCGGACTGGTATACGGTGGCTGCTACAGCGAGGAGGAGCTTCAGGGGTGGGCGGGGGAGATCCGCCGTTTCCTAGCTGAGGGGCATGAGGTCTATGTCTACTTCAACAACGATGCCTTCGGCTACGCCGTCCAGAACGCGCGGCGGTTGAGAGAGCTCCTGGAACGTACCTGAAGCCTTGCGAAGGTTAGCAGAAACCTTCGCAAGGCTTCAGCTTGAATTAAGCGTTCTCCCTGCTGCTAACCCCCTCTTTTTGCCGCCCCGCCTCTTCCCTTTCAACCTGGCGCCGGCGGCGCTTGTAGAGACGGTGGTAGCACCGCTCGCACAGCCCACGGGCGTAGTGGGGCCTATCCGTCGTCCCACATTCTTGGCACCGATCATATTTGCGTGCCCACTGGCCTGCCTTCAGCATGGCTCCCCCTCCTTGCAGGAATACGTCCCTATCCAAACGACCCTCTTACCTACAAGGATATTATATCACATTTCGACCCTGATTTCAATAGTTTAACGGCCGGATCTCACCGCCCGACTTCCGCCGCGACGACACGGACGGGGCTCAGGAGCACCCGATCGCCCAACGGCTGCCCCTCCTGACTGACGGGCAGTCGGGTCCCCGTGGCCGCGCTGTACATCCCCACCTCGATATCATATTCCCCCGGCGGCGTGTCGGGGGGGATGAGAACACCGTAGTTGTCGGCCAGCACCTCCCCTAACTGCCAGGTCGTGGTGGGCCGCGCGCCACCACCCGGCTCCGCATCCCGCTGGGCCACCACCCGCTGGCGGGCGTCCAGGAGGTGGACAAAGACCTTGTACCGCTCCTTTATAGGGATCAGGGCCTGCCAGTGGAGGGTCAGGGTCAGGACCTCTCCCGCCGGCACCGCCTCCCTCCTCAGACTGTAGCCCAGGAGCCGCACCCGACCGTCCAGTTCCAGCTCCAGGGGATGGTCCGCCTCTTTGGGCGCCCGGGGGTCGGCGTAGAGGAGCAGCCGCGTATGGCCGTACCACTCGTCCAGGGCCAGGTAGTACTCCTGGCTCAGATAGCCCTCGATGTTCTTCCCCCGCGTGCCCCCCAGCCCCTGATAGGCCGGGTACCAGACCAGCCGGTGTTCGGCCATCAACCGATCTAAGTCACGCGCCATCTGGGTTGGGTCAGCCCCCCAGGCTCGTCCGGGCGGTAGATAAAGATCAGGCAACTCACCCTGATAATAGCTCTGGAAGTAGCCAGCCTGCCAGGGGAAGTCACAGATGACGGCGTCTTCTGGCTGGGCCAGGCCCTGCACCCGCGCGATCAGGGGACGGTGATCCTCCTGGGGGTGACGCAGGAGGGTGTAATAGGGGACCAGGCTCCAGCCGGCGGCTCCTACCACCAGCAGCAGGGCTGCGCCACCCAGAAGGGTCGAGCGCCGCCGCAATCCATCCAGCCCGGCCGCCACCAGCAGGTAATAGGCTGGCGCGGCGAGAGCCAGAAGGCGGGGGAAGCGGTCGAAGGGGAAACGCAGGTTGATGAGCCAACCCCCCAGCAGAGGGAGGCCGAGATAGAGCAGGACCAGGCCAGGCTCGCCCCCTCTGGCTTTCCGCCACCCATAGTAGATGCCCAGGAGGGCCAGCAGGAGGAAGATGGCGTAAAGCAGGAACTGGCCCTCCTCCACGTAGCCGAGGCTGGCGATGCGCAGATAGCGATCCAGGAAAGCAAACAGCCCCTGGGGAATGTCCTGCTCGTACCTCGTCTTGCTGACCACAGAGGCGGGCAGCCTGGGACCCACGAAGGCCAGCCAGGGGATGTAGAGAGTCAGAACCCCGGCCTGAGTGAGCAGCCAGCGGCGGATGAAGGCCCCATATCGTCTGGCCCGCAGGAGGACGAAGGTGGTCTGGAAGAGGGGGATGAAGGTGGCGTAATAGTGGGTGTAGAGGGCTGCGGCGGTGACGACGAGGTAAGCCACCCAGAGAGGAAAAGTGACGCCACCGTCGGCCCCGGGCTCCAGCAGGCGGAGCAGGAGATAGGTAGACAGGAGCCCAAGGCAGGGCACCAGGGCATACATGCGGGCCTCCTGGGCGTGGTAGAGGAGGAAGGGGCTCAGGGCCAGGATCAGGGCGGCCAGCGTCCCCACCACAGGGCCGAGCAGGCGGCGGCCTACCTGGTACAGGAGGGGGACGCTGAAGGTGCCCAGGAGGACGGAGAGGAAGCGAGCCGCGGCGGCGCCTGGCCCAGCGAGGGGGACCCAGGCACGCAGGAGCAGAAAGTAGAGGGGTGGGTGGATGTCCCTGGCCCGATCGGCCAGGATGGTGGCCACATCCTGCCCTGCCAGGTAGAGGCTGATCCCCTCGTCCCACCACAGGGCCTGGAAGTCGAGGCGCCAGGCCCGCAGGCCGAAGGCCAGCAGGGTCAGAACGAAGAGCAGGACGAGACGGGTTCGGGAGAGGCGAAGGGCCATCAAGGGCGGCACTCCTCTTGAATGCTCGCACCCCCTCCCAGAACGTTCTGAGACAGAGCACGTTGACCAACGGGGTGCGAGCATTCAACTACTCCACCGTGAAGGGCCCCAGGCCCAGGGGCCGCCCCAGGAGCTCGCCGTCGGGTCCCATGACCCGCAGCAGGAGCTGATAGCGCCCCGACGGTAGATCAGGAGGCAGGGCGATGTTGTGCTGATCCCGCACCACCTCCCCCGCCTCCCAGCGGCTGGGAGGGTACTCCCCCTCCAGCGGCTCGCCCCGCCACTCGGCCCAGACGCGGTTCCCCGCCACTACCTGGAGGCTCAAGATCACCTCCTCCTGGGATGCCTCCGCCGCCTCCCAGTAGAGGGTCAGGTGGAGCACATCCCCCGGATGGAGCGGCGCCCGGGGCTCGTGCTCGCGCCCCAGCGGGGAGAGGTCGTAGCCCAGCAGCGTGATGGGCCCATATCTTTCGTTGACTGGGTGCCCCATCCGCAGGGCCTCTGGCGAGGGTGTCGTCTGGGGCTTGCTCACCCGCACGGGCTCAAGGAGGACCCGATCCCCGCCCGTGCTGACGGGCAGCCGCACTCCCGTGGCCGGGCTGTACATGCCCACCTCCAGGCGATACGCCCCTGGCGGCGTGCCCGGCAGCACCAGCACGCCGTAGCGATCGGTCACCTCCTCCCCTACCGGCCAGGCTGTGGTGGGCCTGGATCCGCCGCCCGGCTCGGTGTCCCGCTGCCCCACGATGTGGTCGTGGGCGTCCAGGAGGTGGACGAAGACCTTGTAACGCTCCTCGATCCTGGCCCGAGCCCGCCAGTGGAGGGTCAAGGGCAGGACGTCCCCTGCCATCACCTCCCCGGCCCCCAGGCTGTAGCCCAGCAACTCCACCCGGTCGCCCAGGGTCACCTTCAGGGGATGCTGCACCTGGGTTGAGGCCGCCTGTGGGGTGGCGTATAGAACCAGCCGCACATTGCCGTACCAGGTGTCCAGGGCCTTGTAGGCGTGCTCATCCAGCCAGCCCTCAACGATGCGGCCCGGGTCGCTTTCGTCGGTGGCCCACAGGATGGCGTACAGGTGGCCATGCCGTGCCGCGATCTCCTCCAGCTCCCGCCGCGTCTCCCCCTCATCAGGAGGACGACGCCGAGGCAGGGGGTAGAGGGCCAGATCGCCCTGGTAGTAGTAGGAGAAGATCTCGATCTGGCTGGGGGCGTTGAGGATCACAGCGTCCCCCGGACGGGCCGTGGCCTCGATGTAACGAGCCATGCCCCGATAGTCGTCACGGGCGTACCGGGGGTCGAAGTAGTAGCTGTGCAGGGAGCGGGCGGAGGCGACGATCAGGAAGGCGATGAGAGAGGCGGAGGTGAGGGAGGGGACAAGGGACGAGGGATGAGGGATGAGGGATGAGGAAGGGAGGCTCCTCCGAGCCAGGAGGCGGGTCGGCGCCAGGACCCCCCGGGCCAGGAGCAGGTAGTAGGCCGGCGTGGCCAGCAGAAGGAATTTGGGGTCGTACATTGGCCGCCGCAGGGAGAGGAAATACATGGCCAGAACGGGCACAACCAGATAGATGAGCGCCACCGCTAGGCTCGTCCCCTCCCTTCTCTTCTTCCATGGCACACACCCCAGCCCCAGGATGAGGGCAAAACCAAGGACTACCGGCGTCGTCTTTGGTTCGACGGATAGCCCCAGGCTGAAAACTCGCAGCACCTCGCGGGCCAGGAAGGCGAGGCTGAAGGGGGGGCTGATGGCCGGCCACCTCTGCAGTTGCTCCCAGGTGAAGGCCAGCCAGGGGAGGTAGAGGGCCACGATGGCCAGTTGCAGAGCCGCCCATCTAGCTGCCAAGCGGAGCGCTCCCCCAGGCCGACGAGCTATAAGCCATGCGCCGTAGCCCAGGTTCTCCACCAGCAGGATGGTGAAGGCGAAGTAGTGGGTGTAGAGGGAAAAGATAGTAACAAGTAGATAAGTAAACAAGTAAATAAGGCCCCTTCCCCTGTTTACTTGTTTACTTGTTTCCTTGTCTACTATCCAAAGAAACAGGTAAACCGAGAGCGCCCCCAGGAGGGCGACCAGGATGTACATCCGCGTCTCTTGGGAGTAGTAGACCTGGAAGGGCGAGAGGGCTGAGAGGAGGGCGGCGACCAGCCCCGCAGTTATCCCGAAGAGGCGGCGGCCCAGGAGGTAGGTCAGGGCCACCAGAGCCGTGCCCGTGAGGGCCGACAGGGCCCTGATGGCGGCCTCGCCCGTGCCAAAGGGCAGGACCCAGAAGTGGAGCAGGTAGTAGTAGAGGGGGGGATGGATGTCAGCGGCGGCGTGGCGGGTGATGGTGGCCAGGCCTCGCCCAGCCATGGCCACGCTGGTGCCCTCGTCGTACCAGAGGCTCTGGGCCTCCAGGCGGTAGAAGCGCAGGGCCAGGGCCAGGACCAAGATGACCAGAACCATCCAGCGGGAGAGGGTTTCGCGCTTCATCGGGCATCATGTCCCAGCCCTTTCCCCCTGAGGGCGCGCCATCCCCCCAGGAGGAGCAGGACGATCAGGCTGGCCAGGCTGAGGGCCAGGCCCACCCGCCAGGAGAGGGGCTCGAAGACGAGGCGCACCTGGTGATCCCCCGATGGCAGATAGAGGGCGCGGAAGGCGTAGTTGGCCCGCCATACCTCCACCTCTCGGCCGTCCAGATAGGCCCGCCAGCCGGGGTAATAGACCTCGCTCAGCACCAGGTACCCTTCGGCTGTGGTGGACACCCGGAGGCGGATCTCGTTGAGGCCGTAGTGGGTGAAGCCGAGGTGGGTCGTCTGGCCGGGCGGCCCTGAGAGAGGCTTTCCTCCCTCCAGGACGACGGTCGTCGCCGGGTCGAAGTCGGGACGGTGGATGGCCGCCCAGGCAGCTTCATGGTCCAGCACGACCTGGCTTCGGTAGACGACCAGGGCCCGGGGCAAGGCTCGCTGGTTGAGGTAGATGTTCACCTGAGGGTCGCCGTCGAAGACGGGCGTGAACTTGTCCCAGGGCAGGGCGAAGTCTTTGGGGCCGATGACGTACTTGGCGTTCAGGAAGTCGTAGAGAGGGGTGGATCGGTCCGTCAGGCTCTCCCAGTAGCGCTGATAGTCGGCCAGGAGCAGGGGGTTGTAGATGCCCCCCACGTCGTAGAGGCCGTGGAGCAGGCTGGCATCGGGGCTCCAGGCTCCCCAGCTCTCCGGCCGCACCTCGACGCGGTAGGGGGCGGGATCGCCCTTCAGGAACGCGATAGCCGCCGGATGGTGGAAGTTGGCCGTGGGATCGTCCGTCCCTAGGTCCACGTAGGCCCCCAGGCTGAAGAGGTCGAAGGCGATGAGGGCCACGGCCAGCAGGCCGAGGGCGCGGCTCCGCAGGCGTCCGTAACGGCGGGCCAGGAGGAGGGCCAGGCCGGCTCCCAGGAGCAACAGAAAGAAGGCCAGCCCATTGACCGCTGTGGCGATACGGGCGAAGAGACCCGGGTCCTTGTCCTGCCCCAGCAGGAGGGCCGCATAGGCCATGGGGCCCGTCGTGGCGGCCAGAAGCAGAAAGGCCCAGGGGGCGGCCTGCATCAGGCGCCGAAAGACGGCGCGAGGTCCTCTGGCCAAAGGGTGCAGCAGGGCCTCCAGGCCCAGGGCGGCCAGGGCGGCCAGGGCGAAGTCCAGCAGGTAGATGAAGCGAGCTGGCGCCCGGATCTGGTCGAAGCCGGGGACCCAGCGATAGAGCCAGCCGTGGAGGATGCCGTATCCCCCCAGGGCCAGGAGCAGGGCCAGGACGGCCAGGCTCATGAAGAAACGGGTGAGAGGGTCCCGCCGTAGCAACGGAGCCAGCAGAGCCAGGAGCAGGGGGAAGACGCCGATGTAGCCCACCTCCACGCGGGGCCAGGGCGCCCAATACTGCTGAACGCCCCGCCCCAGGACACCAGGAATGAGGAGCCCCACCAGCTCCGCCGGAGCCAGGGAGTACCGGCTCGCCTCCTGGTAGGATATCTGGGCCCGGCGGGTGAGCCGGGTCATCTCGTAGGCCGGGATCAGGGACAGGGCGGCCAGGCCCAGGCCCAGAGCCAGGACAAGGGCCGTCAGTCCGACGAGGGCCAGCACGGCCCGTGGTCTGTCCCGCAGGGCCAGGACGACCCGATAGAAGAGATAGAGGCCCAGGAGCAGGAGGGTGTGCAGCAGGGGCTGGATGTGACCGGCCAGGGCGGCGATCCCCAGAACCAGGCCGGCCCCCAGGGCCCAGCCCAGGTGTCTCTGGACCAGAGCGCGATGGTAGCAGAGGAAGATCAGGGGTAGCCAGGCGGCCACGGCGATGAGGTTTAGGTTGCCGAAGTGGGTGATGAACAGGTCGGAGAACATGAAGGCCACGGCCCCCGCCAGGCACGCCAGGACGCTGAGACGCTGAGATGCTGAGATGCTGAGAAAACGCAGGCAGAGGTACATGGTGGCTCCGGCCAGGAAGAAGTGGGCCACGGCCAGAAGCTCCATAGTTCGGTAGGTCAGCTCCGGGGTCAGGAGAAAGGCCAGCAGGTTGGGGGGATAGAAGATCCCCGACTGGATGTCGGCTACAAAGGGGGCACCGCTGTAGAGATAAGGGTTCCACAGAGGGACCTGACCCGCCCGGAGGCTGCGGGCGGCGAAGTGATAGGTAGGGTAGAGAAAGCCGGCCAGGTCCCCGCCGCCGGCCGGCATCCACACATCCGGGGTGAAGAGGAGACGCCAGAAGAAGCCGGCCGTGCCCAGGGCCAGCAGGCCCAGGGCCGCCACCGTTCCTCGGCTGAAAGGGAGGAAGGGGGTCTTCGCTTCCCTCGCCTTGCGACCTTCCATGGTGAGCTCCATCAAGGGCGATTTTACCCCAATCCCGGAGGGGTGTCAAGACAGAGAAAAGGAGCGAGGGGGCTGGTCTGGGGAACAGAGGTCATCGCTGCCCGCCTGCGGGGACGATCCCATAATGGGTCGTCTTGCCCGTCAGGACGCGCAGGATGGTCTGGGGGTTGCTCTTGCCGATGCGTTCGTGCAGCTCAAGGGGGGAGAGGGGCCGGTTCCCGCTGGCCAGGAGGGCGCGGAAGATAGCCGTTGTGAGGGGTGTAGCCGGGGTGATGTAGTCCGCCTGGAGGCTGCAGCAGGAGAGGAGCCTGACCCACAGCTCGTCCAGCCGCCTCACCTCGGCCGTCTCGGGGTCAACCCAGTCCATCTCCCTCACCTCGTCGGCGTTGGCGTACTCTTTCTGGCAATCAGGGCACAGGCTGCCCTGGAGGTAGAGGCGAAAGTCGCGGCCCCTCCTCTCCCACCAGGCCAGATCAATGTGGAATTTGGTCTGGACATCGGGCCGCAGCGGTCTACCCCGGGTCACGCTGACACCGCCTCCTCTGTTTGGTGATAGGCCAGGAACCACAGAGGCGAGCTGTCGCTGCCGCGATTGACGAAGCGCTTGTCCCTGGCCAGGGCGTAGTTGAGGGAGAAGGCTCGGGCCGCCAGGGGGATATCCTCGCCCAGATCCACCTCCTCCAGAAGGGCCTCGGAGGGCAGAGGGCTGGCGGCTAGATCAATCATGGCCTCGGCGATGTTCAGGTGGCCGATGTGCACCTCGACCATCAGCCCGTCCAGGAACCACTGGTCGCCGAAGTGCACGAACTCCGGATGGCCCTCCAGCCGTTCCCATAGCCGGCCCCGCAGGTATCGGCCGTAGCGCCGGTAGAGCTCCTTGGGCGTGAGCTGCCGTTCATCGCGATTCAGCCGGTGGGGGAGCTGGAAATCAGCGGCGAACTCCTTGATCCCACCTGCGCCCTCTAACTCCACCTGAATAACGCTGAACTGGCCATACTCGGGGTTTTCACCGGGCCGCACGCCGACCACGGTCCCTATGGCCTCCCCCAGGGCGGGGAAGCGGAGGCGCTGTCCCTCGACATAGCTATCCTTGGGCTGATAGATGGCTCCCTTCTCCGCCGCCTTCTGCAGGGCCTCTTCCTCCTCCCGGCATCGCTTCTCCATCAAACGCCTGGCCAGATAGGCCGTGGAGTATGGCACCCCCTCCTCGAGAAATAGGGTGTAGAGATATTCCACATCTTCGTCGGTGACGCTGAACTCGTCGCGCCAGTACTCTTCCGTCTGCGTCCGTCTCATGATAAATGCTTCTTGATCCTCCCCTTCGATTTGAAGTCAGAAACAAGGCCAGCTTGTGACAAGGGGTCCCTGTTTCTCGCCAAAGCTGGCCACAGGTGCCGGCTTGAGTTAAGGTGCCATTACACGCCGTTTTCACCGGCCAAGATTATACCACGTTTATCCCGATTTGTCCAAATCGGCATGTTATGCTGCGGAGTGCGGTCGCAAG
>JBHIEC010000045.1:0-13997 GCA_046760425.1 Anaerolineae bacterium | reverse complement strand
ACTTCTTCTCAACGTACAAAAAACCTGGTTTCTATGAGAATCGCCAGACTCCAGTATAACAGTCTGATGCTCTGCCAAGGGGGGAAGATTATAACACACCTTTTCTCCATTGGCAAAGAGGACCCCTATGATAGCCGAGAGGTCCTGCTTTCGTTCTCCTGGGGCGAGATGCGATAGGTGCAGAAATCGTCGCCGTTGATCATGCACGTCCTTCTCTCCACCTGCGCCCCCAGCATGGCGGTGATGACCTGCAGGTCCAGGCGGCACACCTCGGGATGCCGCTGGCCCACGTAGTAGTAGGGGCAGCTATACTCCTTGAGCAGGTACCCGTTGTCCTCCCTCTCCCACTGGGCCAGGAAGCCCTCCTTGTTCAGCAGGTTGACCAGGGCCGTGATCTTCTCCTCCAGGCTCTTGCCCCGCAGGGCCCGGGTGTGCTCAGCGGCCATGCCTTCGGCCATCCTGTCGAAGAGCTGGCTGACCCGCTCCTCGTCGCCTAGGGCTTTGAGCTCCGCCAGCAGGCGGTCGGCCAGCAGGTGGTACTTCTTGGGGAAGAGCTCCAGGGCCGCCTCGGTCAGGCTGTAGACGTTCGAGGGCCGCCCCCGCTGGCGGCGCATCTTGCTGACGGTGACCAGATCATCCTTCTCCAGGATAGCCAGATGATGGCGGATGGTAATGGGCGCCAGGCCCAGCGCCTGGGCCAGGTCGTCCACGGTGGCCTGCCCGTGCTCCTTCAAGAACTCCAGGATCCCCCAACGTGTGGCTTGCATCGGCTTGCCTCCTCTCACGACCCTATTATATCACATAACGGAGAATTTGTCAATTTATATCATAGTTATGATACTAAGTTGACAAATGAGTTCAACCTTTCAACCTCCGAGTCTCGGAAGCGGCCTTTTACTGCGGGATGGCGGCCTGCTGAAGGCATAGTGTAGGGCAAAATCTCATGGAGACCTCATAGGTCTGCCTTCGTTAGAGAACCGGAAAGCCCTGCCGCAAGATGGATTAGACGCCGTGGACAAATTGTGGTAGGATTATGGAGCTCCAGGAGATGGCATCGGGGGGCCGCCCTACGAGAAGATCAACGAAATCGGAGTGAGGGCTGGAGATGGGAGGTCACTATGATGGCGATGGAGGCTGGCGTGGTGGAGAGAAGCGGGTTGGACGTGGACCGCATCCGCGAGGACTTCCCCATCCTAGAGCGCCAGGTCCACGGCAAGCCTCTGGTCTACCTGGACAGCGCCGCCACCTCCCAGAAGCCCCAGGCGGTCATCGCCGCCATCACCGAGTATTACCGCACCTACAACGCCAACGTCCACCGGGGCGTCTATGAGCTTAGCGAGGAGGCCACGGCCCGCTATGAGGAGGCGCGGCGGAAGGTGGCGGCCTTCATCAACGCCCGCAGCTTCCGCGAGGTGATCTTCACCCGTAGCACCACCGAGGCCATCAACCTGGTGGCCCACAGTTGGGGCCGGGCTAACGTGGGCGAGGGGGACACCATCCTCCTGACGGAGATGGAGCACCACTCCAACCTCGTGCCCTGGCAACTCCTGGCTCGGGAGAAAGGGGCCCACCTGGAGTTCCTGGGCATTGACGACCAGGGGCTTCTGAGGCTGGAAGAACTGAATCAGTTGCTGAGAGGCCGGGTCAGGCTGCTGGCCCTGACCCACATGTCCAATGTCCTGGGCACCATCAACCCCCTCAGAGAGATCACGGCGCGAGCCCACGAGGCGGGCGCCCTGGTCCTGATTGACGGGGCGCAGAGCGTGCCCCACCTGCCCGTGGACGTGCGGGAACTGGACTGTGACTTCCTGGCCTTCTCCGGCCACAAGATGCTGGGCCCCACGGGCATCGGGGTGCTCTATGGCCGGCGGGAGCTCCTGGAGGGCATGGAGCCCTTCATGGGCGGGGGCGAGATGATCCGCGAGGTCAGGCTGCGGGAGGCGCGGTGGAACGACCTGCCCTGGAAGTTCGAGGCCGGCACCCCCAACATCGCGGGGGCCATCGGGCTGGGCGCCGCCGTGGATTATCTCAGCGGGCTGGGGATGGTCAACGTCCATCAGCACGAGCGGGAGCTCATCGCCTATGCCCTGGAGAGGCTCAACGAGATCGGGGTCAGGGTCTACGGGCCGCCGGCCGGGTTGCGTGGCGGGGTGGCCGCCTTTAACCTGGGTGACATCCACCCCCATGACCTGGCCACCATCCTGGACCGGGAGGGGATTGCCATCCGGGCCGGGCACCACTGCGCTCAACCCCTGATGGAGCGGCTGGGGGTGAACGCCACGGCCCGGGCTAGCTTCTACGTGTACAGCACTCGCGATGAGGTGGACCGGCTGATCGAGGGGCTGAACAAGGCCAGGCAGGTCTTCGAGGTCTAATCCATGGATGATTTCTACCGGCAGCACATCTTGGATCACTATCAGAACCCGCGCAACTACGGGGTGCTGGAGGATCCCGACATCTCCTACCAGGAGGCCAACCCCCTGTGCGGAGATGTGATCCGCATTGACCTGCGGCTCAACGACTCCCACGTCAAGGAGGTGCGGTTCTCCGGGGTTGGCTGCGCCATCAGCCGCGCCTCGGCCTCCATGCTGACGGAGATGGTCGAGGGGCGGAGCCTGGAGGAGTTAAAGGCCCTGAGCAAGGAGGATGTCCTGGAGGCCCTGGGCATCGAGATCGGCCCCGTGCGCCTCAAGTGCGCTCTCCTGCCTCTCAAGGTCCTGAAGGTGGGGGTCTACGGCCTGGACCATGGGCCTGAGGAGGAGGAATAGACACATGGCACAGTTCATTCATGTGGCGGACACGGTGGAGATCGCGCCGGGGCAGAGGATGCTGGTGGAGCTGGACGGCCACCAGATCGCCCTCTTCAACGTGGGCGGGGAGTATTATGCTATCAGCAACAGTTGCACCCATCGGGGTGGCCCTCTGATTGAGGGCTCCCTGGGCGGCGAGGTGGTCACCTGCCCCTGGCATGGCGGCCAGTTCAACATCAAGACGGGGGAGGTCCTGGCCCAGCCCCCCACCCAACCGGTGACCACCTATCAGGTTAAAGTGGAGGGCTCGGACATCAAGATCGCCCTCAGCAAGGAGTAGAGAAATGGCTAAAGAACAGGAGATTATGACCGCATTGCGGGACGTCATTGATCCCGAGATCGGGATAAATGTCGTTGACCTGGGGCTGATCCGCGAGATCCGGGTAGGGGGGGAGGAGACGGAGATCAGGATGATCCTGACCACCCCCTTCTGCCCCCTGGCCGGCTGGATCACGGAGCAGGTGCGGCTGAAGACGGAGAGCGTGGTCGGGGGCCCGGCCAAAGTGACCCTCCTCGACGAGCGGTGGGACCCCAGCATGATGCAGGTGTGACAACCGTAAGGAGCTAGACCTGTCCTGATATGGAGTGCAGGCGCAAGCCTGCTTCGCTGAAGCGGACTTGCGTCCTCGCAAGCGCTCACTTGACAAGCGGTCACGCGGGATCTGGGTAAAGACTGGCACTAAGTTAACGCGAGCGTGACCTGACGAGCGGTCACGCTCGCTTTCGCTCATAGCCAGCTTTCACCTGAGACCTGCGTGACCGCTCGTCACCGGGTTTGTGCATACAGCACACTCCTGCCCCAGTTCGTAAGTGAGCGCTTGCGACCGCACTCCGCAACATCATTGCATGGTTCGCTGGAGTGTGCTATAATGGCCTGGGCGTGGCTTCGCTCTATCTTGAAGGAAAAATTCGCCTGATGAGTGCACAGCATCGTGATCGTCCTCGATTAGACCCCATAGAAACCTTGCGCCGGCGGCTAGGCGATCTTGACCCCCGACAGGTTGCCAGTTGGCGGCGCATGACGCCGGCCCAGCGGCTGCGTTTCGCCTTTGAAACCTACGAGTTCGCCCTGCGAGCTGTGCGGGCCGACGAGCGACAGCAACATCCTGACCTGCCCGACGAGGAATTGGCCTGGCGCGTGACAGCGCGGATGCAGGGGGGCCGTGGGCTGGTACCCCATGGCTGAAATAGAACTCCTGGATTTCTTTGAGTACGTCGTCACCGTGCTGGAGCAGTTGGGAATTCCCTACATGGTCGTCGGTGGTTTCGCTGCCATCGTCCATGGTGAACCGCGCTTCACGGCCGACGTGGACATCGTCGTGGACATGCGGTACCACCATTGAGGATGTGGATGTCAAAATTCGATGCATGGGGTGCAATCCAGACGTGGGGAGGACGTAAAGTCCTCCCTGTTCTTGACGTACGAAGTCGGTGCTGATATAATACACCAAGGCTCTTTACCAAGAACAAGGAGGTTCATCTATGGTGTACAAGAACTACATTGACGGGGAGTGGGTGGCTTCGTCCTCGGGGGAGGTCTTCGAGAACCGCAACCCGGCCCACACCGACGAGGTCATCGGCCTCTTCCAGAAGTCCACCAAAGAGGACGTGGATCGGGCCGTGCAGGCCGCAGTGGAGGCCTACAACGGCTGGCGCCTGACCCCGGCGCCCAAACGGGCCGAGCTCCTCTATGACCTGGGACGGCTCCTCATGGAGCGCAAGGAGGACTTCGCGCGGGACATGACCCGCGAGATGGGCAAGGTCCTCAAGGAGACCCGGGGCGATGTCCAGGAGGCCATTGACATGACCTTCTTCATCGCTGGTGAGGGGCGGCGCCTCTATGGCCACACCACCCCCTCGGAGCTGCCTAACAAGTTCGCCATGAGCGTGCGCATGCCCGTGGGCCCCACGGCCATCATCACCCCCTGGAACTTCCCCATGGCCATCCCGGCCTGGAAGCTCATCCCCGCCCTGCTGTGCGGCAACACCGTGGTCTGCAAGCCGGCCACGGACACGCCCCTCTCCTTCTACCACCTGGTCAAGGCCTGCGAAGAGGTGGGTATCCCGCCCGGGGTGGTCAACCTGGTGACCGGGCCGGGAGGCGTGGTGGGCGAGGCCTTGCTCAGCCACCCGGACATCCGCCTGGTGTCCTTCACCGGCTCCTCAGAGGTGGGGAGCCGCATCGGGGATGTCTGCGCCCAGAGCCACAAGAAGTGCTCCCTGGAGATGGGGGGCAAGAACCCCATCATCGTCATGGACGACGCCGACCTGGACCTGGCCGTGGACGGGACCATCTGGGGTGCCTTCGGCACCACGGGCCAGCGCTGCACGGCGGCCAGCCGTGTCATCGTCCAGAAGGGCGTCCTCAAGGAGTTCACCGACAAGCTGGTGGCGCGGGCCAAGGCCCTGAAGGTGGGCGACGGGCTGGATCCAACGGTGGAGATGGGGCCCGTCATCAACGAGTCCCAGATGGAAAAGATCCTGGACTACATTGAGATCGGCAAGGAGGAGGGGGCCAGGCTCCTGTGCGGTGGCCATCGGTTGGAGGGCGGGGAGTACGACGAAGGTTACTTCATCGCCCCCACCGTCTTCGCCGACGTGGACCCCGGGATGCGCATCGCCCAGGAGGAGATCTTCGGCCCGGTGACGGACATCATCCCCGTAGATAGCCTGGAGGAGGCCATCGAAGTGGCCAATGGGACCGTCTATGGCCTCTCCTCGTCCATCTACACCAACGATGTGGACACGGCCTTCGTGGCCATGCGCGACCTCTACTTCGGCCTCGTCTACGTCAACGCCCCCACCATCGGCTCCGAGGTGCATCTGCCCTTCGGCGGCACGAGGCAGACGGGCAACGGCCACCGGGAAGGGGGCGGCCACACGGTGCTGGACATCTTCTCCGAGTGGAAGACCATCTACGTGGACTACAGCGGCCGCCTGCAGCGGGCCCAGATTGATACCCACCAGGCCTAGCGTGGCAGATGTCAGGGGTGGTTCGCCGGCGAACCACCCCTGACTCTTTCCACCCAGCCAATTTTTATAATTTTTATACTATATACTTGACTAATTCGGGAAGATGTGGTATAATAACCGACGTTGATTGGCCTGCAACGTCAGGCAGCTAAGGAGACTGAGATGCCAAAGAACGACATGACCTTCAAGATGGGAGGCGAGGCTGGGCAGGGCGTGGAATCTACGGGGGCCGGCTTCGCCAAGGCCCTGGCCCGGGGCGGCCTGCACATCTTCGGCCTGCAGGACTACATGTCCCGCATCCGTGGTGGCTACAACTTCTTCCAGATCCGGGTCGCCGAACGTGAGATCTACTCCCACGATGAGACGGTGCACCTCTTGCTGGCCTTCAACGAGGAGGCCGTCGAACAACATCGCCACGAGCTCGTGGAGGGGGGCGGGATCATCTTCGACGAGAAGCTCAAACTCGATGAGGAGGCCTTGGCCCAACGGGGGATCAGGGCCTTTCGTATGCCCCTGGCTCAGATCGCCCAGGATGTGGGCGGCGCCAGGATCATGATCAACACCGCTGCCGTGGGCGCGGCCAGTGGCGTCACCGACTACCCCTTCGATTACATGGCCGGGGTCATCGAAGAGAACTTCGCGCGGAAAGGGCCAGAAGTGGTGGAAGCCAACCTCAACGTGGCCCGGGCGGCTTACGACTACGCCCAGGAGCACTATGCCGCCGATTTCGCCTACAAGCTGGCGCCCATCGAGGCGCCCCCGCGCATGGTTATCAACGGCAACCTGGCCATCTGCCTGGGGGCTGTGGCCGCCGGCTGCCGCTTCGTGTCGGCCTATCCCATGACCCCGGCCACCGGCATCATCGAGTGGATGTCGGCCCACGCCGCCCGCCTGGGGATCGTGACCAAGCATACGGAGGACGAGATCGCCGCCATCTGCATGGCCATCGGCGCGGCCCACGTGGGCGCGCGGGCCATGACGGCCACCTCCGGCGGCGGCTTCTCCCTCATGGTGGAAGCCCTGGGCATGGCGGGCATGACGGAGACGCCCCTGGTGGTGGTGGAGGCCCAGCGAACCGGGCCCTCCACGGGCATGCCCACCCGCACCGAGCAGGGGGATCTGCTCTTCGTCCTGCACGCCTCCCAGGGGGAGTTCCCCCGCATCGTCCTGGCTCCGGGCACCGTGGAGGAGTGCTTCCAGGTGGGGGCGCGAGCCTTCAACCTGGCGGAGAAGTATCAGTGCCCGGTCATCATCCTGACGGACAACTTCCTGGCCAACTCCCTGCAGGCGGTGGACAAGGGGGCCTTTGACACGGCCAGCGTGGAGATTGATCGGGGCCAGTTCCTGACCGACGAGCAACTGGATCAACTGGGGGACGGCTACAAACGGCACCTCATCACGGACAGTGGTATCTCGCCCCGCGCCCTGCCGGGCCACCCCAAGGCTGTCTTCACCGTCACCAGTGACGAGCATGACGAGGTGGGCCATATGCAGGATGAGGACCCCGTGAACCGCGTCCAGCAGGTGCAAAAGCGCATGCGCAAGCTGGAGACGGCGGTCAACCAGGACATGAACGGGCCCCAAATCTACGGCCCCGCCGAGGCAGAGGTCACCTTCATCGGTTGGGGCTCCACTTACGGCCCCCTGCGGGAGGCGGTGGATCGCCTCAACGCCCAGGGGGTCAAGGCCAACTTCCTCCACTTCGTGGATATCTGGCCCTTCCCTGAGGAGAAGGCCGGCCCCTTGATCCAGTCGGCCAGGTATCTGGTGGCTGTGGAGAACAACGTGGGCGGGCAATTCGCCCAATTCATCCGTACGCACACGGGGCGGAAAGTGGGTAAGATCCTGCGCTACGACGGGCGCCCCTTCTCCCCCGAGTATATTCTGGCGCATCTGGAGGAGGTGAAGACCCATGCTTAGCCCCAAGGATTTTACCGGCCCCGTGCGGCCCACCTGGTGCCCGGGCTGTGGAGACTACGGCATCCTGAACGCGGTAAAGAGCGCCCTGGCGGAGCTGAACATCCCACCCCACAAGGTCTTCTTCGTGTCAGGGATCGGCTGTGGGAGCAAGCTGCCGGACTACATGGTGGCCAACGGCTATCTGGGCATCCACGGCCGAACCCTGCCCATCGCCACAGGGGCCAAGTTGGCCAATCAGGATCTCACGGTCATCGTGACCACCGGTGACGGCGATGGCTATGGCATCGGCGGCAACCATTTTATCCATACTTTGCGCCGCAACCCCGACATTACCATGATCGTCGAGAATAACATGGTCTACGGCCTGACCAAGGGGCAGTACTCGCCCACCAGCGAGCGGGGCTTCGTCACCAAGACCAGCCCCGAGGGGGTCATCGAGACGGCCTTCAACGGCCTGGCCCTGGCCCTGGTCGGCGGCGGCACCTTCATCGCCCGGGGCTTCGCCGGCGATCCCAGGCACCTGGCCCAGATCATCGCCCGGGCCATCCAGCACAAAGGCTTCTCCCTGGTGGACGTGCTGCAGCCCTGCGTGGTCTTCAACCGCGTGAACACGTATGAGTTCTATCGGGCGCGGGTCTACAAAGTGGAAGAGGAGGAGGGCTATGACCCCTCGAACTTCCAGGTGGCCTGGGAGAAGGTACGGGAGTGGGGGGATCGCATCCCCATCGGTGTCATCTATCAGGTGGAGGGCGTGCCGACCTATGAGGAGCAGGTCCCGGCCCTCATGACAGGCGGCCCTCTGGTTCGGCGGCCCCTGGATGGCAAAATCAGGGACGAGTTAGAAGCCATCAAAGAAGAGTTCGTCTAAGATAATGATGGCACCGCATGAATGACGGTGCCTGGGCGTGTTCTGCCCTGACAAGCTCTCTCTGACGCGCTGGCACACGCCTTTAGGGAGACGCGTGGCTCTAAAAGAGCGTCAGCGTGTGCCAGCGCGTCATCGCAGGCTCCCGAATTCGTTCGGGAGTTAGAGAGAGCATCCAAATTCTTACCGCTGGCGCGAAGCTCTCGCATTGATGCGAGAGAGCTTGTCACCAGGCGGCGTGATTTATCCGCCGCCCTTTGTTTAGAATTGCGCGGGAATGGGTGAAACTTCTCCGCGTGGAGAATTGGCCACTAAAATTCAACGAAAAGGAGATTTATTCTGATGGCACACGAGTTACCTCCTTTGCCCTACCCCTACGATGCACTGGAGCCCTACATTGACGAGCAGACGATGCACCTGCATCACGATGTGCACCACGCTGGCTACGTCAAAGGGCTGAACAAGGCCGAGGCTGAGCTGGCCAAAGCCCGCCAGAGCGGTGACTACGCGCTGATCAAGCATTGGGAGCGCGAGGCCGCTTTTCACGGCTCCGGCCACCTGCTGCACGCCACCTTCTGGCCCAACATGGCCCCCGCCGGCGACGGCGGTGGCGGCGAACCCAGCGGCGAGCTGGCGGCCAAGATCGCCGAGGACTTCGGCAGCTACGAGGCCTTCAAGGCCCAGTTCATCGCTGCCAGCAACGCCGTGGAAGGCAGCGGCTGGGGCATCCTGGCCCTCCGCCTGGCCGACGGCAAGCTGGTCATCCTGCAGGCCGAGAAGCATCAGAACCTGACCCAGTGGGGCGTCGTGCCCCTGCTCGTCCTGGACGTGTGGGAGCACGCCTACTACCTGAAGTACCAGAACCGGCGCGGCGAGTACGTCAACAACTTCTTCCACATCATCAACTGGGCCGATGTGGCCCAACGCTACGCCAAGGCCAAGCGAGCCCTCTAGGCCACCGCTAGGGAAGACCCATGGAAAAACGAGCCATCGCCGTGTTGGCCTTGGTGAGTGGAGCCTTTCTCGTCGCGTGTGGGGGAGCGCCACCACCGACCCCAACGTCTGCGCCCGTGGGAGACCCCGCCAAGGGCAGGGAGGTCTACGAGGCCCAAGCGTGCGCTGCCTGCCACATGATCAACGGCCAGGGAGGTACGGTGGGCCCCGACCTGTCCCACGTCGGCACAGAGGGGGCCACGAGGAAACCCGGCGTGCCCGCTGCTGACTACATCCGGGAGTCCATCCTGGACCCCGACGCCTTTGTGGTAGAGGGGTTCAGCGCCGGCCTGATGCCCAGGAATTTCGGGGACAGGCTCTCAGAAAGGGAGTTGAACGACCTCATCGCCTACCTGCTGTCTCTGCAGGGGCGATGAGCGCCAGCAGTGCACGCAGGTTGACCAGAGATCAAGGAAAAGCACCTGTAGACAACCCAGGAGCCCCCTACCCTAAGAGGTTGGCCATTCTTTTGATTTTTCTCCCTGCTACAGAGGGGCGTCCTCGCCCCGATTTCGTGGCCACCTGCCTTCAGACGGGGCGGTGACAAGCGGTCACCTACGCTTTTGCTCAGAGGCCACTTTTGAGCAGGCCCGGTGACCGCGCGCAGTTACTTAGGGCCAGGAGGTTCCTGGGCGTCCACAGATAGAAGCTCCCGGATTTGACAACTTTCCCTATTTGGCGTATACTTTTCGTACTTGACTAAATCGTCGGAACGTGCCCCATTGCAGCGCAGATCAGGAAGAGCTCCCTCCTCTAGGGGGTGCACAATAAATCCGGGCGCAACGCCCCACAATTCACAAGGAGGTTGAAATGGCCTACGTGATCTGTGAGCCCTGCATTGACGTCAAGGACCAGTCCTGCGTAGAAGTCTGCCCGGTCGACTGCATCTACGATGGCAAGGAGGCCAACCAGTTTTTCATCAACCCCGACGAGTGCATCGACTGCGGCGCCTGCGTCCCCGTCTGCCCGGTGGAGGCCATATTCCCGGACTTCGAGGTCCCGGAGAAGTGGAAGGACTTCATCGCCAAGAACGCTGACTTCTTTAAATAGGACCTCGTCGTCGCAACCCGTTCGGGTGTCCATGCTGCCCGCCTGGGGAGGGGTTCCTGTCCATCTGGCCAATTCATCTGGCTTGGAGACAGACGCCAGCCGCGCCCCTGTCTCGCCACGATACCTTCGCTGCGAGACAGGGGCGCGGCTTTTTTTCAGAGCCCCTTGCCTTCTGGCTTAAGAGGTGTTATACTATGCCCGGCTTGGACAAGGAGGCAACGGGATTGGCAACCCAGATGAGGTCAGGGGCGACTATCTTTCTCGGCGCCGGACTGGGGCTCTATCTGAGCCGTGTCCTGGCGGAGTTCGGGCCCCTTGACGGGCCCTGGCCCCTTGTTCTATGCCTCGCCCTTGGCTTGGTCGCGACGGGTATCGTCCTCACAGCCCTGGCCCATAGACAGAGGGCCACTTTGAGCCCCCTGGCCCTCTGCTACCTCTACGTCCTCTATCCCAGAGTTGATCCCCCGCTGGCCCTGGCCGTCGCCTTCCTGGTGGCGGCAGCCTTTCTTGCGAACGCTCGCAACCTTGCGAGCGCTGGCAACCTCTTGGCCAATGCGAGACGCCTCTTCGCCCCTTTGCCCTGGGACGCCGTGGTCTTCGCCGCCGGCTTGGCCCTCTACGGGCACACCCTGGCCCCCACCCTGCTCCCCGCCGACAGCGGCGAATTCCAACTGGTGAGCGCCAGCCTGGGCATCGCCCACCCGCCGGGCTACCCCCTGTACACCCTGCTGGGCAGGCTCTTCACCCTCATCCCCCTGGGCGACCTGGCCTACCGCGTCAATCTGATGTCCGCCTTCTTCGCTGCCCTGGCCCTGGCTCTGGTCAGCCGCGCCACCCGGCACCTGACTGCATCGGGTGGGGCGGGGATGGTGGCCGCTTTGTCCCTGGGAGCGGCCACTACCTTCTGGGCCCAGGCCACCACGGCCAACATCCGCAGCCTCACGGCCCTCTTCACAGCTCTGCTCCTTTGGTTGCTTTTGCGGATTGGGGATTGCAGATTGCAGACCAACCGCTATCTGGTCCTTTTCGCCTTCTGTTTGGGCTTAGCTATGACTCATCACGGCTCCCTGGCCTTCCTGTCCCTGCCCTTCGCGGCTTTCCTCTTGCTTGTGAATCCCCGCCTGCTCACTGAAGGACGCCTGCTGCTCAGGATGGGCGGGGCCTTCGCCCTGGCTCTGACCGTGCTGCTCTACCTCCCCCTGCGGGGGGCCATGGGCGCCCCCCTGGACCCGGGCGGGCTCACCACCCTGAGGGGCTTCCTGAACCACGTCCTGGCGCGGGGCTTCCGTGGCGACGTCTTCTACTTCACAGCTCCTTCGATCTTGCTGGACCGCCTGGCCGTGCTGGCGAACATCTTGGACATCCAGTTCGGCCTCCCCCTCCTGGGACTGGCCTGTCTGGGGCTGCTGGCCCTGATCCGACGCCAACCCCGCCACGCCCTCCTCATCGGCGGGGTCTTCGCCGTCAACGCCCTGGTGGCCATCACCTACCGCGCCCCCCAGACGGTGGAGTATCTCATGCCGGCTTACGTGGCCCTGGCCCTCCTCGTGGGCTACGGCGCTTTCGCCCTGGGGCAGATCACCCCTCACCCCTCTCTCCAGGCCCTCTTGCTGGCCCTCCTCCTGCTCCCGGGGGCGAAGAACCTCTGGGCCAACTATCCCAGCTATCTGGAGCTGAGCCACGACCGCTCGACGCGGGAGTATACTGAGGGCATCCTGCGGGCTGCGCCGCCGAGGGCGAAGATCCTCTCCAACTGGCACTACGCCACAGCCTTCTGGTACCTGCAGACGGTGGAAGGGTTGCGCCCTCATGTGGAGGTAGACTACGTCCATCCCCAGGGCGCCGAGCCCATGGGGGACACCTGGCGCCGTCGCCTGGAGGAGAGTGCGCCGCAGGGTCCCGTGGTGCTCACCAACCGCTATCCCCAGTTCGCCGCTACCCCTTATCGTCCGATCTCCTTCCACAGCGCCTTCCTGGTGGGAGGAGACGCCTCCGTGCCCCAAGGAGCCAGGGAGGTGGGGGTAACCTTCGACGACAGGTTCCGCCTGCTGGCCTACGAGATGGATGAGCAGGAGCTCGCGCCCGGCGGGAGCACAACTCTGCGCCTCTACTGGCAGCCCCTGGTCGAGTTGGACCGAGACTATTCCTTCTTCGTGCATCTGGTGGACGGGGCGGGCACCGTCTGGGGGCAGCGCGACGTGACCCACAGGAAGGAGGAGCTGCGCGAGGGGGAGATCCTGGTGGACGAGATGGTGCTTCCCCTCTTGCCCACCATCGCCCCGGGGCGATATGACCTGATCGCGGGGGTCTATTTCACCCTCCCGCAGGGGGGATGGCAGCGGCTCACCGCCAGCAGCGGCGGTGACGCCGTGCAATTGGCCCAGGTGGAGGTGGAGGGTGCGACGGCTCCACCGGTCACGGCCCACCGCCTGTACCAGCCCTTCGCTGGCCGCCTGACCCTGCTGGGTGCCGACTACGACACCAGCCGCCCAGAGGGGCTGCGAGTGTACCTCCACTGGCGGGTTCCCGATTCCCGAGTTTCAGCTGCTGAGACGGGGCGAGGACGCCCCTTTCGAGCTCACATTGGGATGTACCGGGTTTACTTGTACGCCAACGGGCAGCGCGTCGCCGAGGGCGAGATAGCGGCTGCTGAGGCGCCCTTCTACCTGACCACAGCCCACGACGTGCCCCCCGACATCGGAGCGTTGGAGCTGGAGCTACGTGCCGCCGACGGCGCTCTCCTCGCACCCCTGGGCCCCTGGCGCTGGCCGCTGAGAGATCGGGTGCAGCTGCCGCCCGTCCCCTCAGGAGCCCGCTACCTGGTCTTCGGCGGGGAGATGGCGCTGGTGGGGGCCCGGTACGAGAGGCGAGGGGAGACGGTGCAGGTGGATCTGCGCTGGCTGGCCCTGCGGCCCTTGAGGCGGGATTACACCGTCTCGGTGCAGTTGATGGGGCAGGGGTGGCGGGCCCAGGACGACTCCACGCCGGCCCTAGGGGCCATCCCCACCCTGAAGTGGGTGCGGGGCATGGTTGTGAACGACCGCCATCGTCTGGAGTTGCCTTCGGAGGCCTCCGGCCCCGCCTCCCTGCGCGTGGCCATCTACGACGCCTTCACCCTGGAGCCCCTGACGGTCCTGGACGATTGGCTCCTCAAGCTGGGGCAGGGGCAGGCGGTGGAAGTGGGGATGGTAGCCAGGTAGACAAGTATCTGTTCCTTGTCTACCTGGCTACTTGTGTACCTATTTACTGACAACCCGCCACACCTCGGCCAGGCTGAACTCGGCGGTGCCCACGGGGCGCAGGGATGGCCGGTCGTAGAGGACGATCTCCAGGCGGTGGGCGCCGGTCAGGGTGAGATCCTGGGGCAAGGGCAGCCAGCGGCGGTC